>NZ_JBHTGY010000098.1:0-345509 GCF_042676305.1 Paenibacillus sp. GCM10027630
CTTTTAACACCTAGATTGAGCTTTGCGAGAACACTATTGAGAAATAGGGTGTATGGATTAAAATTTGAGAGATATTGAAAGCGCTTAATTCGACAGCCTGAAATTTTCCCGTTAATCCAGCCTTAATATCGTTTAAAATCATTCTAACTGGAAAAACTCCTGCTAATATAAGTGATATGGATGATATCAGTCAAAACACTCAGAATTAGCATGAGAAATTCCAGCTATATGACTTGTAACGCTATTTTCAGAGTAATTAACCCGACATTTTCCTGTTATTTGCGCGGGGCTCGCTAGGCTGCCATGCAATGCCGAATCGAGCCCCTATACCAGAGAGTAGCACACGTTGGAAAGTAACCTCATCTCTGCAAGTAAGTTGGCCTATCCTCACAACACAACCAAGCTAGGTAACGGCTATGGAGTGAAGATGGTAGAGTCCTGTACGACGTCGGATGATAGAAATTAAAAGTGTGTCTGCCCAAATGAAGAACAACAAGGCTTTCTGCTTCGTGGCTTACCTCAAAGTAAGCTTGAAGGTCGGGTTGCTTTTTAATTGCTCACCATTTGTTGAAGAAAGCATCGAAGATCGAGATCAAAAGGCAGGCAGGCGGTCGGTAAGGTTAAACCAATGTGCCAGCTGATCATTTCATAGAGTCCTCTTAAGGAAAGTAAGGGGCTGCCCCTTGTAGCTAATGCACGCTACAAGGGGACAGCCCTTACTTTCCTTACACTTTAAAGTCTCAGTATAATGTTGGCCGCCGATCCTCGAAGATCGGAATACGGCTGCGTACTTGTCCAACCAGCTCCATATCGATCTCAGCCCGAATAATCTGTTCGGTCTCGTCGCCCTCCGCCAACACCTCACCCCACGGATCGATGACCATGGAATGTCCAAAAAATTCTGTTGTCCCGCTTATGCCTACCCGGTTGCAGGAAACAACGAACATTTGGTTCTCAATGGCCCGCGCCATTAATAAAGTCCGCCAATGATGGAGCCTTGGATTCGGCCACTCAGCCGGTACGAACAATATTTGCGCACCGCCCAGAGCCAGCTTCCTGGAAAGCTCCGGAAACCGGATGTCATAGCATATCATCATTCCTGCCGGTATATCATCCAGCTGAAGCTGCCCTAAGCTCTTGCCTTCCTTTAAATACTTTTCCTCATCCATCAGACGGAACAAATGAATTTTGGAATAGTCTGCGACCCTGTTGCCTTCCCGGTCATAAGCATAAATCGTATTGTAAATTTCGTCGCCCTTCTTCTCTGCTATCGAACCACCGATTATATTTACGCCATATTTCCTGCTGAACGCCGAAAGTAGCTCGTGTGCCTGCTGCCCTTCCGTATCAGCCAGCTCATGAATCCGGTCCAGCGCATACCCCGTATTCCACATTTCCGGAAACAAGATGACGTCAGGCTTAGGCCCCTGCTGAACGGCCTGCTCCAGCATCACTTCTAATTTTGAAAAATTCAATTTGGGCTCACCGATCGCAATATCCATCTGAAGCAATGCTACATTCCATTTTTTGTTTACCAATTAATACCACCCTCTGTACTCATTATAAAACCATATGAAAGTCAGCCTTTTCTTCATGATAGTCGAAGCTGACCGGGACTTCAATGCTTCCTTGCAATCCATACCGTCCATCGGTCTTTTTCTTCAACAGCTTCCTCGTCTATATAGCCTGTTCGCTGCTGAATAAAATCAGCCAATTCCAACAGCTCTATATCATCCAACTCATGCAAAAGAGTGCGCCCAGTCCGTTTCAACAGATCACTGCGAAAATCTGAAAATCTTGAATACATTTGCCTTGTTTCCCACAGCTTTATCTGTTCTTGCTCTACAAAGCCCGCAGCTGCAAGAGCGTCACATACAGCCGACGATGAATGCCTCCGTACGGTTTCTTTCTCTATCAGCTTCGGGAACCTTTCAAAAAAGTAGCCTCTCAAATGCTCCAGCCCGCCAGCAAGCAAACAATCTTCAGGTGTTCGATCCTGCACAAGGAGCGTCCCACCCTGATCAAGAACGCGATAGGCTTCAATAAAACAAGCTGTTAGCTGATCAGCTGTCAGATGATGAATGAGAGCCCGCTCCAAAACGACATCGAACCTGCTATCGGAAAGACCGGTATGCAGTGCGTGACCCTGAAAGAAATGAATATTCGAGAATCCCGAGCAATGTTCCATTGCCCCAGTCAGCATAGCCTGGGAGAAATCAACACCTGTAACTTCAACCGCACCGAGAGCAGCCAGCGCTTTAGTATAGATCCCGCCGCCACAGCCTATATCAGCTGCCTTTGCGCCTTTCAAATTCACCGTGCTTGCAATCTGCTCCAGCCAGCCTACATTCACTGCACGGCCAGTATAAGAATGACTGTGTTTACTATCATGAAAGTCCATAGTCATAATTATCCTTCCTTCCATTAAGAAGATAAAAACACATAAGATTGAAAAGGCTAGAACTGTTCCATTATATGAAATAAAATCCCGTATAATAAAACTAAATATAGTATATATTATCATTTTTCTATGAATATGAAAAGCAATTATCCCGATCAGCTATACAGCTTTTTCGTTTCATGTTACATTATTTTTAGTTTCTTGGAACAATAATCATAATGTGTGTAAACAACCTATTTTATCATGGAGTGTGACTATAGATGAATTCATCCTTTTCATCCCGAGCATCTGCTTTCAAGGTTCAACCTGCCGAACGTATGCAAGAGCTTCCGACACAGTTTTTTGCCACTTTGGTTCGCAAAGCGAATGAACAAATTACAGCTGGACATGATGTTATCAATTTGGGTCAAGGCAATCCAGATCAACCGACGCCTCCCCATATTGTAAAAACTTTGCAGGAAGCAGCCGAAAATCCGCTGTACCACCGATATCCTCCATTTAATGGATTTTTGTTCCTCAAACAAGCTATAGCGCAGCGCTATAAAGAGGATTACGGCGTAGACTTAAATCCCGAAACCGAGGTTGCTATATTATTTGGCGGCAAAACCGGACTTGTTGAAATTAGCCAATGTCTGCTTAATCCAGGTGATGTATGCTTAGTGCCAGATCCCGGTTACCCGGACTATTGGTCCGGAGTAGCACTATCCGGTGCCAGAATGGCGTTTATGCCACTTCGTGAATCCAACGCCTTCTTGCCTGACTACAATGCGTTATCGGCCGATGATTTGAACAAAGCGAAACTAATGTTCATTAATTACCCGAACAACCCGACAGGTGCGGCGGCTCCTGCTTCATTCTATGAAGATACGATCCGTTTTGCTGAAAAGCATGGAATCGTAGTTGCGAGCGATTTTGCATACGGTGCTCTGGGCTTTGACGGCCAAAAGCCCGTCAGCTTCCTTCAGCAGCCGGGTGCCAAAGAAGTCGGCGTTGAGTTTTATACGTTATCTAAAACCTATAATATGGCTGGCTGGCGTGTTGGCTTTGCTCTAGGCAATCCGGAAGTGGTTCGCTTGATCAACCTGATCCAGGATCATTACTATTGCAGCTTGTTCGGGGGCATTCAAGCCGCTGCTGCCACTGCGCTAACCGGACCGCAGGATTGCGTAGCCTCTTTGCTTGCAATGTACCAAGGCCGCAGAGACGCTTTATATAGCGCACTGGATCAGATTGGCTGGAAAGCCCAACGCTCACAGGGCTCCTTCTTCACTTGGCTGCCGGTTCCCAAAGGCTATACATCCGCATCGCTTGCCGATCGTTTGCTAGAGGAAGCCAAAATAGTAGTAGCTCCGGGCATCGGCTTCGGTGAGAACGGAGAAGGCTACGTCAGACTTGGCCTCCTGACACCGGAGGATAGGCTTCGTGAAGCTGTAAACCGAATTGCGAAGCTGAATTTGTTCTGCTAAATGTTAAAGTCCCGCCATTCACCCGCTAAACCATGATTTATAATTGCACATCATTAGACATTTTGAGTCATCTCCGATGCAAGCTTAAGGAGCAGGAATGATGTCTGAACCTTTACAAGACAGCCAACAAAATGCTATGCTAGAAAAAACCAAACGTAATGATGGGACTAGTAG
Organism: Paenibacillus sp. GCM10027630; assembly: GCF_042676305.1. Lineage (NCBI taxonomy): Bacteria > Bacillati > Bacillota > Bacilli > Caryophanales > Paenibacillaceae > Paenibacillus > Paenibacillus sp. GCM10027630. The sequence continues at coordinate 4,042 of NZ_JBHTGY010000098.1, forward strand.
GAGGCCCCTTCACGCGCAGAGAGTAAATTCCACCGGCTGAAAGAATTTACCGTGAAACCTTATCGAACCTGCCCCGGAACGGCCAGTGACGAGCTGGACGGCTGCCTTGCTGTTACCAAAGGCTTATAAGATGGATGATTTATCATCAATTAAGGTGGTACCGCGGAAGTTCAAGCTTTCGTCCTTATAGGACGAGGGCTTTTTGTGTTTTTCAGGATACTCGTTATAGAAAGAAGTGAACCTGCCATGCAGCAAACCATCGTTGTCAAAATCGGGAGCAGCTCCTTAACCTCGGATGAGGGTGGGCTCAACCGCGATAAGCTCGCCTTTTTTGCCTCAGAGCTTTCCAAGCTTCAGCATCAGGGCTTTCAAGTACTGCTAGTTACATCCGGCGCAGTGGCCGCCGGCTTTCGGGAAATGGGCTATGCCAGCCGACCCAAAAATGTTCATGAAAAGCAAGCCGCGGCATCCGTCGGTCAAGCGCTGCTCATGCAAGCTTATCATGCAGCTTTTGCCGCCCATCAGGTTGGGGTTGCGCAAATATTGTTGACTCGCTATGACTTCTCCAACCGCAGACGAATTCATAATGCCTCAATGACCATTGAGGAGCTGCTTAAGCACCGGATTATTCCAATAATCAATGAAAACGACACGGTAGCCGTAGATGAGCTAAAAGAGCTCAAATTCGGTGACAATGATAAACTATCTGCTTTAGTTGCCAATCTGGTCCGTGCATGGCAGCTCGTGATTCTTACCGATACGGATGGATTGTATACGGAGGATCCACGAAAAAACATCAACGCTTTGCGTATAGACCGTGTTTCAGAGATTGATGAAGAAATGTACCGCATTGCAGGAGGCTCTGGCTCCTCTGTCGGAACAGGCGGAATGCGCTCCAAAATTGAAGCAGCCCGTATTGCGATGCGAGGCGGAGTGCCGGTATTTGTAGGCCGTGTGGCTGAAGACGGCGACCTTGATTTGGCTGTTCACGGCATAGGTAAAGGAACCTACTTCGATACAAGAGAGCACAATCTTCCCATGAAAAAGCAATGGCTCGGCTTCCACTCGCTGCCTCAGGGGCAAATAACCGTGGACCAAGGTGCAGAAACAGCGCTTGTATTAGGTGGCAGAAGCTTGCTGCCAGCAGGCATCAAAGAAGTAAGTGGCGATTTCCATCCGGGAGATGTCGTAGAAGTCGTCAGCTCTGACCAGCAGATCATCGGACGCGGTGTCGTCAATTACTCCACGTGGCAGCTGCAGGCAGTAGCCGGTTTAAGCACCGAAGAAGTTCAGAAGCGCATTGAAGTCCAGCGAATGGAAGTTATTCATCGTGATGAATGGATCACACTCACCGCAGGCAAACAAATAAACGAATAGCAGCAGCTTAGCTAATGACCATAATATTAATCCCATTTTCTAAGGAGGAATCGGTAATGGAATCTACTCAAACTCAATCAAAAACTATCGCCAGTGAGGTTGTTAAAAAATCTACTTTAGCCAAGCTCGCAGCTCCACGCCTTAGCTTGCTTTCAACGGATCAAAAGAATAAGGCGCTGCTCCTGATGGCCGACGCCCTTATTGCCGAAGCGCCTTCAATAATAGAGGCAAACGCTGAGGATTTGCAGCGCGGCAAAGAAAACGGAACCAGCCAGTCGCTGCTGGACCGGCTCGCTTTAAACCAGCAAAGGATTGAAGCAATGGCTGAAGGCCTGCGTCAAGTCGTTGAGCTGGCTGATCCGATTGGTGACCTATTAGAGGAGGTAACCCGCCCTAACGGTCTTCACATCCGCAAGCTGCGTGTGCCAATCGGTGTAATTGGCATTATTTATGAAGCACGTCCGAACGTGACCGTAGACGCTGCAGGGCTTTGCTTGAAAACCGGCAACGCAGTCGTTCTGCGTGGCGGTTCTTCAGCCCTCTCGTCTAACAAACGTGTTGTTGAGGTGCTGCACGAGGCTCTTTCCCGATCCGATGTCCCAGCTGAAGCCATCCAAATCATATTGGATCCTAACCGATCTTCTGTCGACGAAATGCTGAAGCTTAACGGGCTGCTGGATGTACTGATTCCACGAGGCGGGCATTCATTAATCCAAAATGTTGTAAAAAATGCTACAGTACCTGTCATTGAAACAGGCGCCGGGATTTGTCATACTTATATGGACGAATCGGCTGATTATGCTATGGCTTTGAACATTGCTATTAATGCCAAGGTGCAAAGACCTTCCGTCTGCAACTCTATGGAGACATTGCTAATTCATCAGAGCTTTGCGCAAGAGCATCTTGCTTCCATCGCAGACCAATTTACCGCTCTTAATGTTGAGCTTCGCGGCTGCTCCAAGGCTCGTGAACTCGCACCTGTCATTAAACCTGCGGCTGACGAGGATTGGGATACCGAGTACAACGACTATATCCTCAATATTCGGATCGTAAATGAGCTTGATGAAGCTTTGGAGCATATACGCCTTCATAGCACCTTGCACTCGGAGTGCATTGTAACCGAAAACGCAGATCATGCTGTACGTTTCCTGCAGGAGGTAGATGCAGCTGCTGTATATCATAATGCCTCCACTCGTTTCACGGATGGCTTCGAGTTCGGTTTCGGTGCAGAAATCGGTATCAGCACTCAGAAGCTTCACGCCAGAGGTCCTATGGGACTGCCTGCACTAACTTCGACTAAATATATGATCAAAGGCAATGGGCAAATTCGCGGATAGGCTCTGCCTACCATTATTCATGAAATGATATTCCAAAGGAGACACATGGTTATGTCCTTAACATTATCCAACGCAGCTATTACTTTTGTCGGCGCCGGTTCAATGGCGGAAGCTATCGTTCGCGGCTTGACCTCGCAGCAGGACGGCAACCCTTCAAGAATTACCATGCTAAATCGTCAGGATGTTTCCCGATTGCAGTCATTGCAGCAGCGTTATGGCGTCAGCTATGCTGTTGAGCCGTTAGAGAAAGATCAGGCTATTACAGCTGCCGACGTAGTTATCGTTGCTTTTAAGCCGAAGGATGCCGTAGAGGGTTTAAAAGCCTTAAGTCCATTGTTGCAGCGCTCGCAGCTGCTTGTCTCCGTTATTGCCGGACTGTCTACATCGACAATCGAGGATATAATCGGAGCACCAGGCCAACCAATTGCACGCACTATGCCTAATACCTCAAGCTCTATCGGCTTTGGCGCTACAGGCATTTCCTTTACAGCCTCCGTTACAGCGGACCAGCAAAAGCTGGCAACTGACATGTTCTCATCGACAGGCATCGTCTCCGTTGTTGAAGAAGCTTCGCTGGACATTGTTACAGGAGTCTCAGGCAGCGGACCGGCCTACATCTATTATATGATGGAGGCTATGATTGAGGGCGGCATACGTGGCGGCTTAACGCCGGAAGCCGCAAAGCAGCTTACGGTGCAAACCGTGCTCGGTGCAGCCAGAATGGTTGAGTTGACAGGCGAGGACCCTGCGGACTTGCGTCGCAAGGTAACCTCACCGAACGGTACCACTCAAGCAGCTCTGGAGACACTTGACCGCCATGATTTCTCTTCAGGCGTAACTAAAGCCGTTCTGCGCTCTGCAGAACGTGCAGGCGAGCTTGGCCAAGCCATCAGCGCGCAAGCGGCAAACCGCTAGTTAGTCAAACTGTAATTGTTCAAAATATTGATAAAGAGCAGGTGAACATGGAGATGAATCCATACTGTGTAGCGACTTATCGCTGCTATGACGAAAAAGCCGATTTTGCAAAAAAAGCGCTCAGCATAGCTGTTGGACTAACGGTAGGAAGCTGGACTGATTTGCCGGAAGCAAAAAAAGCCGAGATGGAAAAACATCTCGGTAAAGTAGTACGCGTTGATGTACATGAGCCGGAAGGTACAGGTGGAACTATCTCTGAGCGTTACGCCGATATTCAAATCGCCTATCCTGATGCTAATTTCAGCAGGGACATTCCCGCCCTTCTCGTCACCGTTTTCGGCAAGCTGTCGATGGACGGCAGGATCAAGCTGATCGACCTTTCCTTTTCACAAGATTTCATTTCCGCATTCCCGGGACCCAAATTCGGTGTGCAGGGCGTCCGCAATCTGCTAGGCGTTCATGACCGCCCTCTTCTTATGAGCATTTTCAAATCGGTTATCGGGCATGATATTTCCGCGCTTCGCGAGCAATTCTACCTGCAAGCCGCAGGCGGTGTTGATTTAATCAAGGATGATGAAATTCTTTTTGAGAACCCTTTGACCCCTATCGAAAAGCGGGTTGAAGCCTGCATAGAGGCTGCCGCTCAGTCCAAGCGAGAAACCGGTCAAGAGCTGCTGTACGCTGTGAACTTGACAGGATCAACCTTCGGCCTGATCGACCAAGCCCGCAAAGCGATTGCTCACGGGGCCAACGCATTGCTGTTTAACGTGCTGGCCTACGGCTTCGATGCGTTAAGCGAGCTTAGCCGCCACCCGGACATCAAGGTGCCTATTATGGCTCATCCAGCGCTTGCAGGGGCCTTCTATCCTTCTACATATCACGGTATTTCCGCAAACGTGCTGCTTGGCAAGCTGATGCGGTTAGCAGGAGCCGACCTTGTGTTATTCCCTTCCCCATACGGCTCCGTTGTAATGCCGCGTGAGGAAAATATGGCTATCAAGGAAGTGCTGCTTACAGAGCAAACAAGCCGTTATATATATACCGGATCAGGACATTCTGCCGGCAACGAAGGAATTGTAACCAATGATATTGCTTTGCCATTAAAAACAAGCTTCCCCGTCCCTTCCGCAGGCATACATCCTGGGCTGGTACCGCTGATCCTCAAGGACTTTGGAGACCAAGTCATCGTTAATGCCGGAGGAGGCGTGCATGGCCATCCTATGGGGGCAATTGCAGGTGGTCAAGCTTTCCGACAAGCTATTGATGCTTGCCAAGCGGGAATACCGCTTCAACAATATGCCGATGCTCAGCATCCCGAGCTTCAAGCTGCTGTTAAACTGTGGGGAATTAAGGAATGAAGCGTACTCAGGTCATCTTCTGTGATTTTGACGGAACCATCACCGTTAATGATAACATTGTCGCAATCATGAAGCATTTTCAACCTGCAGGCTGGGATGTACTTGTCGAGCAGGTGATTTCCAAAACCATTTCGATACGGGAAGGTGTAGGCCGGATGTTCGCTCTTCTGCCAACCTCCCGCAAACAAGAAGTCATTAATTACTCTATTAACAACGTAAAGATTCGGGATGGCTTTAGCGAGCTGCTCGAATATTGCAAGCAACAAAACATTACGTTTCTTGTAACTAGCGGCGGAATTGATTTCTTTGTTTACCCCGTACTGTCTGCTTTTCCAATTGTAAAAGAGAATATTTATTGCAACGCAAGCGATTTTAGCGGAAGTCATATTGAAATTGTATGGCCGCATGTTTGCGACGATCAATGCCATAATAATTGCGGCATGTGCAAAACGACCATCATCCGCGGATACCCGAGCGATAAGTATGAACGGATTTTAATCGGCGATAGCGTAACTGATTTTGAAGGAGCCAAGCTGGCAGATACCGTATTCGCCCGCTCCCATTTAATTGATCTGTGCAAAGATCTGGGTTTGAATTATTATCCTTTTGAAAATTTTCACGAAGTTATTGAACGGCTAAAGGAGATGAACGAGCATGAGTGAAACACTTCGCCTGGAGGAGAAACAGCAGGCTTTTTCCGAGCTAAGAGACATTAAAACAACACTTGCCGCAAGAGGATGGTTTCCTGCAACAAGCGGCAATCTATCGATTAGAGTAGGCGACTTCACACCGGAACAGTTTACTTTTGCTATAACCGCAAGCGGCAAGGATAAATCCGTCAACACCCCCTCCGACTTTTTGTTAGTCAATGAGCAGGGAAAGCCCACTGACAATACCGGATTGAAGCCGTCCGCCGAGACATTAATTCATTGCGAAATTTATCGGGCTACAGGCTGCGGTGCTATTTTTCATGTACACACTGTTTTTAACAATCTGGTGTCGGAGCTGTTCTGGGAACGCAAATCGATTCCTGTTGATGGCGTTGAACTGATCAAGGGCTTCAATATTTGGGATGAGGAAGCTCAGATTGAAATCCCTATTCTCCCTAACTATACAGATATCCCACGTATCGCTGAATTGGTCGAGAAAGCGATTGTACCGCGTATTCCCGGAATCATGCTGCGCAAGCATGGAATTTACGCTTGGGGTGCCAATGCATTTGAAGCGAAACGCCATTTGGAAGCCTTTGAATTTTTGTTCGAATATGTGTACCGGCTTGAGCTTTTGAAAAAGTAACGCTGTTACGCAGAATATATAGTTTCTCTGAAATCCCCTTTTGATTATGTTCAACAGCTCAAGCTGTCGTCTTTAATCAAGCATGGGGATTTTTTACGCTGCAAAAAAAATTTAATACGGTATAGCTCGCTTCCTTCCCTTGTGCTATTATGGTAGAAATTTACTTGCAGCAGAAATGAGGGATCGTACCGTATGCACAGCCAAGTATATATAATTAAACCGTCTATTGATTACCAAGATGCTTACATTTCCTTCTACCAGGACTGGATCAACAGCGGAGAAAACATAGTGCCTTGGGTTGTTGGCAAAGACCCCACTGATTTTCCAGCTATGCTTCAATTTCTATCGGAAGAGGCTAAGGAAGAACTGCTCCCTGAGGGCTGGGTGCCCGCATCTACCTACTGGTTAATGGATACAGCCAATAAAGTTGTTGGAGCCGTCAACATTCGCCATCGCTTAAACGAGAAGTTATTAAACAGCGGCGGGCATATCGGATATGGCATTTGCCCATCAGAGCGACGCAAAGGATACGCTACCCTCCTGCTATCTCTGGCTTTGCAGCAAACAGCTGAATTGGGCTTGCAAAAGGTACTCGTTGTTTGTGATAAAGGAAATATCGGTTCCGAGAGGACCATTCTGAAAAATGGCGGTGTATTTGAGTCCGAGTTTATTGAAGAAAATGGAAATTGCATCCGAAGATTTTGGATTGATGTTAAAGAAAGGATTCGTCCCTAATGAAAATCGGTTTAGTAAGACATTTTAGAGTATTAAAGCAATTGCCGGAAAAAAGATGGATCTCTCCTGAAGAGCTGACGCGATGGTTTGATGAATACGATACATCCGACATAGAAATTGGACAAACGGATTTGTCCGGAGTGGAGTGGAAACGGTGTTATTCCAGTGATTTACCGAGAGCAGCAGCAACGGCCCAAACGATTTTTAATGGTGAAATTATATTTATGAAGGATTTAAGGGAGATACAATATCCCCTGTTCAGTAAAATGATTAACCAGCCCTTACCTTTTATGCTATGGGCCATTTTAATTAGAACCGCATGGATTATCAACCATAGATGCTTAACCGAAAATAAACCGGATGTTCGTAGCCGTATAAACACCGCTCTGGATCATATTCTAAAGCCGGAGTTTGAAGAGGATGTCCTTATTGTCAGTCACGGAGCTCTGATGATGAATATGAGGAAGGAACTGATCCGTAGAGGCTTCAGTGGGCCTAAATTCAGTACTCCGGAAAATGGAAAGCTTTATTTATTTGAAATGTAGTGACAGCTGCTGAATCATAATTCTATGCACTCATGCCTATCCTGTGCGGATGGGGCACAAGCATGAGTGCATATTCCATATTAAGTTATTCCATATGCTTAACCTCAATTTCTATGAAACCGGAAACGGCTCAAATTGATAAGTTTGCGGATTTTGAGTAAGGATAAACGGACTTAACTCCCCTACAGCATAAACATGAAGAAGGTGCATCGCACGTGTGCAGGCGGTGTAGAACAGCTTACGTTCATTTTCACGGCTATATTGCTCCTTAGAGGCGTCATATATAATAACCGCGTCAAATTCCACCCCTTTAGCCAAATAAGCTGGAATGACCAGAGTCCCCTTCTCGAAAGTTGGAGTGAACTGTGTTACCAAATTCAGCTCGAGTTTCTCGCTTAACTCAACATATAGCTCTTGGCTCTGGGCAGCCGTTTTACATATGACAGCAATCGATTCGTAACCATTCTTCTGAAGGGCTTCTATATCAGAGGCGACTTTAGCATTCAAGCGTGCGCAATCAAGCACTGACGTAACCAACGGACGCTCTCCACTTCTGTTGAAGGGTTCAATTGAATCTCCTCCAGCTACCATCCCCCTGGTAAACTCTACGATTTGCTGTGTGGAGCGATAGCTTCGATTCAATCGGATAAGCTCCGTTTGCTCTGGACCATACAATGCCGTTAGCGGCTCTATATCAGCCAGCGCTGACGAATGCGCATAAATCGCCTGGTTCAAATCACCTAACGCAGTCATTCTTGAGCGCGGAAACAGCCGCTTTAAAAATTCAAGCTGGAATGGTGAATAATCCTGAGCTTCATCGACGATGACATGCCTTACGGAAGTGTTGGTTTGAAAGCCTAACATCAACTCCTGCAAGTACAAATACGGGGTTGAATCCTCATAGGCAAGCTTCGACTTCTCAAGCAGCGCTATGGTCTCACGGCAAATATCCTGCCAATAATCAGGTAGGGCGTCTGTCCCGACTACACGCTCTAATAGTTGATCATTAGTAAACAGCTGTAAATACAGCTTACGTACATCAACAAAGCTGAGCCGTTTGGTCCGTTTGCGAAGCGGCTTCAGCTCTTCGTTGACAATAGACCTGGCCAGCAATTCTTTCTCTTTATCGAAATCATCGAACGTATCCTCCTTACCCTTACGGGCTTGACGCATCCTCTTATAGGACCGAAGATAATCCTCAGGCTCAAGCAGCTCCATCCTGTCCTCAACCCAGCCCTCCTTCCATTCCTGCTCCTCAAACGCGGCAATTTCTTTTAACAGCCATTCCTTGAGCAGAACAACCCGGTTTGGCAAACGTATAGCTGGATCGTACGAGTAAAACTTTTCTGCAATAGCTTTCTGAGACGCAATTATACGACCACGGAATCTTACTGGTTTAAAGATCATGCCTTCCTTCTCCAGTAACTCCTTATAGCCCCCTAGTGCCGCCAAATACTCAGTGGAAGCCTTATATCGAATCGCGCTCATTCTCGCCAGGTAAGTACGATCCAATGCAGCAGTTAATACATACTCCATTTGATTGAACGGGCTCTCCACTTGAAAGTGGGCACCGAGCCGTTTCTCCAAATATTCCTGAAACGTTGATTGCTGCATGTTCTCTTCACCAAGTTCGGGAAGAACGGTGGAAACATAACTATTGAACATCGGATTAGGTGAAAATAGAACCATTTGATCCGCTTGCAAATTTTCCCTGTGTTTATATAAGAGATAGGCTACCCTCTGTAATGCTGCCGACGTTTTCCCGCTGCCTGCTGCCCCCTGAACCACTAACATACGGCTTCGGTCATTGCGAATAATTTGATTTTGCTCCTTCTGAATAGTGGCGACTATACTTCTCATTTGGGCATCAGAGCTTCGGCTAAGCACCTGCTGCAGCAGCTCATCGCCAATAGTTACACCTGTATCAAACATTAGCCGGATGCTGCGGTCGCGAATTATAAATTGCCTTTTTAACGACATGATTCCTTTGATCTCACCAACGGGTGTTTCAAATGCCGCTGACCCTGGACCATAATCGTAGTAAAGGCTTGATATGGGAGCACGCCAATCATAAACTAGATACGTTTGTTCATCCTCATCCAAATAGGAGGCGATTCCCAAATAAATACGTTCTTCCAGTTCCTGGCCATCTTCTTTAAAATCTATTCGCCCAAAATAAGGAGACTTAATCAAGCGCTGAAGCTTCCCGAGTACAGCTGCAGCATGGCGGTAGCTGCGTTCGCGCTCCGATAATACCTCTGCCTGCTGCCTCATGCTTGAATAGGTCTCTGCCCTATCCTCATGAGTGCTAACATTGATGCTAACATCGTCCCAGAAATGCTTGCGGATATTTACAACTTCGGTTCTTACATTACCTGCTTCTTGCTCCAATACTTCCATACGCCTAGCCATTTTATTAGTTACCTCGTTCACACGTTCTTGTTCTAAACGCCATTCGAGTTCGGTTACATTCATATAATCGCCTCTCTTTCAATGGGATGTGAATCGAAAACAGCAAAATTAAAAACCAATTTGACAACCTGATCGCAATGTGTTATTGTTATTGTAGGAAAAAACTTGATTTTATTTTTTTAAAATATTTTTAAACGACAATGCCTATTTTAACACCCCAAACTTCCGAAATCAACAGGAAGTTATTTTTGTTTTCGCTGCGACCAGTCTTTAACAATCCGTTTTATCCATACAAAAAAAGCCTTAGTCTTTTTAAGTTCAAAGACTAAGGCTTTTTATATTCTATTTTAGCATGCCGCCACCCATATATGCTTATTTCCCATACTCACTTGGATTCAATCTCCATGCTTGCAGGGCCTGCAGGTCTTGCTCCTGTATGCTGCCTTGCTTTAAAGCTACATCCAGAAGTACGCTATAATTGGTCAACGTTTCGAATGGAACCCCTGCTTCATTAAATGCCGCTGCCGCTTTTTCAAACTGGTAGGAGAAAATTCCAAGTACAGACAATGTTTTCGCACCAACGTCATTGACGGCCTGAGCCACCTTCAACGAGCTGCCCCCAGTTGAAATCAGATCCTCGATTACAACGGTCTTTTGTCCGGGCTGAATTGCGCCTTCGATCAGATTTTCTTTACCGTGGCCTTTCGCCTTATCACGAACATATACCATCGGTAAATTCAGCTTTTGAGCTACCCAAGCCGCATGAGGGATGCCGCCAGTCGCCGCCCCTGCAATAACCTCTGCTTCGGGGAAATTGTCACGGATCAGTGACACGAAACCCTCGGCTATCAAGTCGCGAATTTCGGGATAAGAAATTGTTAAACGGTTGTCGCAGTAAATTGGAGATTTCAAGCCAGAGGTCCAGGTGAAAGGCTGCTGCGGTCTCAACGCTACCGCTTGAATTTGCAGCAAGGCAGAAGCAACTTTCTCAGAAAGCTGGGGATTGATCGTAATAGTAAGGGAACTCATAGAACATCTCTCCTTTGATAAAATAATGGCTGGGGCAATGCTAGCTAGGCTTACTATTGAATCGATTCGATGATTTGCTCTAGAGCAGCACGCGGATTGTCTGCCGCCGTAATCGGACGACCGATAACCACATAATCCGTACCTTGGGCGAAAGCCTCGGGCGGCGTCATTACACGAGACTGATCTCCGATTGATGCTCCCGCGGGTCTGATTCCAGGTGTAACCGTTACGAAGCCGGATCCGCAAGCAGTTTTAATCCGGGTTACTTCGAGTGGTGAAGCGACAACACCGTCCAAGCCAGAGGCTAGAGCTAACTTCGCATAGCTAATTACAGCCTCCTCTACTGTTCCAGCGATGCCAATTTCGTCATTCATAACGGTCTGACTCGTACTGGTTAGCTGTGTTACACCGATGACTATCGGCTTTAAGCCTCCATTTGCAATCCCGCCTCCGGCGAGTGCCTTGTCGACACCTTCCAAAGCGGCCTCCATCATCCCTTTGCCTCCGGCAGCATGAATATTGAACATATCCACTCCAAGCCTTGTTACGCTCTCAGAGCCGCCTTTGACCGTATTAGGAATGTCATGCATTTTCAGATCAAGGAACACCTTGTAGCCCTGCTCCTTCAAATCGAGCACAAATTGGGGACCAGCGCTGTAAAAGAGCTGCATTCCCACCTTCATGTAGCAAGGAATCCCTTGTAAGGATTGGACCAGCTTACGTGCATCTCCCGCTTCCGCGTAATCCAATGCCACCATAATACGTTCCGCCACATTCGTTTGAACTGTCATTTAATCGTCGCCTCCTACAAGATTTCTATGAAACTACTTCCTAAAGATTTGTTTAGCCTGCCGTCAACCCGCCCAAGCAGAGGATTAGCACAGCGTCCCTTATGTGTTACAGGGCTGCTGTGCTAATCTATAATGATGGCTATTTGCGCGCAACCATTACCTCAAGCACAGCAAGGCTGGTTATCACTTATATATGCTGCGCAGGCATCGGTCTGGATTGGAAGTTAATGGCCTCAAGCATATGCCAGAGAGCTCTAACTGTATCCAGGGATGTCATGCACACAATCCCGTTTTCTACCGCTTCACGACGAATTCTGAAGCCGTCACGCTCCGGTGCTTTACCTTTGGTCAGAGTGTTCACCACAAAGTGCGCTTCCCCATTACGAATCAAGTCAAGAATGTTAGGTGAGCCTTCACTCAGCTTATTAACCGTTGTGACACGAATGCCTGCTTCTTCCAAAGCTTTGGCGGTTCCGCCTGTTGCAACGATTTTGTATCCAAGCTTGTAGAACCCGGTTAAAATTTCGATAGCTTCCTCTTTATCTTTATCAGCAACTGTAGCAATGATCGATCCGGTTGGTGGAATCTTCATGCCAGAGCCGATTAATCCTTTATATAAGGCTTTGGCAAAGTTCTCATCGCGGCCCATTACTTCACCGGTTGATTTCATCTCAGGCCCCAAGGTTGTATCTACACGGCGTAATTTGGCAAAGGAGAACACCGGTACTTTTACAGAGACAAACTCATCTTCCGGCCACAATCCGGTTTGATAGCCCATATCGGCCAGCTTTTCACCCAAAATGACCCGAGTCGCCGCATTAGCCATTGGAATTTTTGTTACTTTGCTTAAGAAAGGCACCGTTCTGGAAGAACGCGGGTTAACCTCGATTACATAAGCCTGGTCTTGATAGATGACGAACTGGATGTTCACCAGACCTACCACTTGCAAGCCTCTTGCTATTTTTACTGTAATATCGATAATCTGCTGTTTAAGCTCTTCAGAAACAGACTGCGGAGGATATACAGCGATAGAGTCGCCGGAGTGAACGCCCGCTCTTTCAACGTGCTCCATAATTCCCGGGATCAATACCGTTTCTTTATCGCAGATGGCATCAACTTCCACTTCTTTACCAAGCATGTAACGGTCGATCAGTACCGGATGCTCCGGATTGATTTTGACCGCATACTCCATGTAGCTCAACAGCTCTTCATCGGAATAGACGATTTCCATTGCGCGGCCGCCCAGTACATAGGAAGGACGAACCAGTACCGGATAACCGAAGTTAGCCGCCATACCAGCTGCTTGATCGACAGAGGTTACGGTTCCGCCTGGAGGCTGTGCAACATCTAAGCCACGCAGTAAGGCTTCGAACTTTTTACGATCCTCAGCAGCATCGATATTCTCAAGATCGGTACCCAGAATGCGTACTCCCGCTTTAGAGAGAGGTGCAGCCAGATTAATAGCCGTTTGTCCGCCGAATTGAACGATTACGCCGATTGGCTGCTCACGCTCGATAACGTTCATTACATCCTCGAAGAAAAGCGGCTCGAAGTACAAGCGATCCGAGGTGTTAAAATCTGTAGACACAGTCTCCGGATTGTTATTGATAATAACAGCCTCATACCCTGCTGCCTGGATGGCCCATACTGCATGCACAGTCGAGTAGTCAAACTCGATGCCTTGTCCGATACGGATCGGTCCGGAGCCTAGTACGACAACCTTTTTCTTGGTTGTTTCTTTAACTTCATCTTCGGTTTCGTAGGTTGAGTAATAATAAGGTGTAGTCGCTTCAAACTCAGCTGCACAAGTATCAACCATCTTATACACTGGCTTCAATCCAATGCTTAAACGGTGTGCGCGAATCTCAGCTTCCTGAGTAAAGCTTAAGCCGCTGTTTGCAGCACTGCGAACTTCAGCAATTGCACGGTCTGTGAAGCCTTTACGCTTCGCTTCGCGCAGCAATTCCTCCGTTAATTCAGGTTGAATCAACTGCTCCTCAAATTGGATCATGCCTTCCAGCTTGCTTAGGAACCACCAGTCGATTTTAGTCAAATCCTGGATTTGCTGCAAAGTGTACCCGCGGCGGAATGCTTCCGCGATCAGGAACATACGCTCATCATCCGGCTTGATCAGACGTGTTTCAAGCGTATCTTTATCCAACAAATCCGTTTCTTTCAAGAACAAGCGGTGAACGCCGATCTCAAGTGAACGTATTGCTTTATGGATCGATTCCTCGAAGGTACGGCCAATCGCCATAACCTCGCCCGTTGCTTTCATCTGTGTGCCAAGCTTACGGTTCGCTGCAGTAAATTTATCGAAAGGCCATCGCGGAATTTTGGATACAATGTAATCCAACGTCGGCTCAAAGCATGCATATGTTTGTCCTGTAACAGGGTTGACGATTTCATCAAGCGTGTAACCAATGGCAATTTTGGCTGCCATCTTGGCGATTGGATAACCGGTTGCTTTGGAAGCCAGCGCCGAAGAACGGCTTACACGCGGATTTACTTCAATTACATAGTATTGAAAGCTGAATGGGTCCAGAGCAAACTGAACGTTACAGCCGCCTTCGATATTCAGGGCACGAATAATTTTCAAAGATGCGGAACGAAGCATTTGATACTCACGGTCAGAAAGCGTCTGGCTAGGCGCCACAACTATACTGTCGCCCGTATGTACGCCAACCGGGTCAAAGTTTTCCATGTTGCATACAACGATACAGTTGTCGTTAGCATCACGCATAACCTCGTACTCGACTTCTTTCATACCTGCAATGCTTTTCTCAATCAAGCACTGTCCAATCGGGCTATAGCGGATACCGGAAGCTACCGTCTCCAGCAATTCATCTTCATTGGCGCAAATACCGCCACCAGTTCCTCCCAGCGTATAAGCAGGACGAACGATGATCGGATAGCCAATCTCATTGGCAAAATCAACTGCAGCATCTACTGTTGTAACGATAACGCTATCCGGTACCGGCTGCTCCAGCTCTCTCATCAGATCACGGAACAGATCGCGGTCCTCAGCCTTCTCAATCGCTGTAAGCTGAGTTCCAAGCAGCTTCACGTTCTCACGCTCAAGCACGCCTGCGCGAGCCAGCTCAACAGCCATATTCAAGCCTGTTTGGCCGCCCAGGGTTGGCAGCAAGCCATCGGGACGCTCTTGACGAATAATTTGAGTCACAAATTCAAGTGTAATAGGTTCGATATATACTTTGTCAGCCATGTTCGTGTCGGTCATGATCGTAGCAGGATTGCTGTTGATCAGTACAACCTCCATGCCCTCTTCTTTTAGAGCCTGGCAGGCTTGAGTTCCCGCATAGTCAAACTCGGCTGCTTGCCCGATAACAATTGGACCGGAACCGATAACCAATATTTTTTTGAGGCTATTATTTTTTGGCATAATGAAGCTCTCCTTTCGATGCAGGGGTGACTGAGCCGGCTGTAAGAGCTGCAAGCTTGGAAGCTGCAGAAATTTGAGCCTGTTTAGGCAGCTGCGGGTTATTTTGCTTATGCTGACGGATCATTGTGATAAAATCATCGAACAAGTAGCTGGAGTCAAAAGGCCCCGGAGCCGCTTCCGGATGATATTGGACTGAGAATGCAGGGTGCTTCTTATGCTTCAATCCCTCGATGGTGCTGTCGTTGTTGTTGATGTGTGTAACTTCAAGCTCAGTACCAGCAATGGAATCATCTTTTACTGTGTAACCATGGTTTTGTGAAGTAATATAGCAGCGGTTGCTTTGCAAATCTTTTACCGGATGGTTACCGCCACGGTGACCGAATTTCAGCTTGTCGGTATCAGCTCCGCATGCAAGTGCGAACAGCTGATGTCCAAGGCAGATGCCGAAGATTGGGAATTCGCCCAAAAGGTCAGCAATCATTTTAACTGCTTGTGGAACATCTTTAGGATCCCCAGGGCCATTGGACAACAGAATACCGTCTGGCGCCAAGCGACGAATTTGATCAGCCGTAGTGTCATGCGGAACTACTACAACATCACAGCCGCGCTTTGTAAGATCACGCAGGATTCCACTTTTTGAACCGAAGTCAACCAGGACAACGCGCTCTTTAGTACCAGGGGCGCTAAATACGCTCTTGGTGGAAACTCTGGATACTTGGTCTGTCATTAGTGTACTGCCGGTCAACTGCTCCAGCAGCTCTTCGACTCTCTTGTTAGAAGTTGTCAGCAGACCTTTCATAACCCCGTGGTGACGAATTCGGCGAGTCAGCATTCTTGTGTCGATATCGCTGATCCCGATAATACCGTATTCCTTAAGTAGGCTGTCGAGGGAGTACTCCGCTCTCCAGTTGCTTGGAACCGTTTCGTGCTGGCGCACTACAAAACCGTGAATAAACGGACGAATTGCTTCAAAATCATCACGTGCGATACCGTAATTTCCGATAAGCGGGTATGTCATTGTTACAATTTGTCCACAGTAAGACGGGTCTGATAGTACCTCTTGGTATCCTGTAATCCCTGTATTAAAAACGACCTCGCCAACCGAGTCGCCTTCACTTCCGAATGCTTTTCCGGTAAATAACGTACCGTCCTCCAACAATAATCTTGCCTGCATGCCATTCAACTCCTTATCAGTGTGAAGAACTATTAATGTAGTACCAACATCTGCATAAAACTTATCTATGTGTAAAATGTTAGATGAACTTAGATTCAGTAAGATTTAGCCTGCCGCTGTCTATTTAATCAAGCTTCTGACCAGACCACTTGACCGCCCACTATCGTATGAGTCGGCCATCCTTTCAAATTCCAGCCAATAAACGGTGTGTTGCGACCTTTTGAAGCAAATTCCGCAGGATCCACTGCTTTTTCCGTATTCAGATCAATGATGGTGATATCCGCCTCTTTGCCTACTTCCAAAGTACCCAGAGGCAAGCCGAAAACTTGAGCCGGCAGTGAAGTCATTTTGTCTACCAGGAATTGCAGTGTCCATTGTCCTGTTGCTACAAACTTCGTGTACAGAAGCGGGAATGCCGTCTCAAATCCGACGATGCCAAACGGCGCAAGATTAACGCCTTTGGCCTTCTCTTCTTCACTGTGAGGCGCATGGTCCGTTACCAGAATATCGATGGTGCCGTCCAGCAAGCCTTCGATACATGCTTGTACATCTTTAGGAGTACGAAGCGGTGGGTTCATCTTCCAGTTAGCGTCGTCCAAGCCTGGGATATCTTCATCCGACAGCAGCAAATGATGCGGGCATACCTCAGCTGTAACTTTAATTCCGAACTGCTTAGCATGGCGAATCAAGCGAACTGACTGCTCTGTACTAACATGGCATACATGGTAATGTACGCCTGTCGCTTCTGCAAGCAGCACATCGCGGCCTACATGGATCGCTTCCGATTCATTCGGAATGGCTTTCAGGCCATGCTTCCGGGAAAACTCGCCTTCGCTCGCCCAAGCGCCTTCAACCAGCGTATTATCTTCACAGTGCGCGATAATCGGCAGCCCGATGGATGCGGCTTTGGCCATTGCATCCTTCATCATTTGCGCGCTTTGCACGCCTACGCCGTCGTCTGTAAAGCCGATAGCTCCTGCTTGCTTCAATGCGTCAAAATCCGCCAACTCGCGGCCAAGCTCGTTTTTGGTGATGCAGCCATAGGGCAGCACACGAACAATGCCTTCGGTTTCAGCCTTGTCCAACACGTATTTCACCGTTTCTACCGTATCGATAACCGGACGTGTATTCGGCATGCAGGCGATAGTTGTGAAGCCGCCGCGCGCCGCTGAGCGGGTTCCGCTCGCGATCGTTTCCTTGTGCTCAAAGCCAGGCTCGCGCAAATGCACATGCATATCGATCAATCCGGGCGTTACAAGCTTTCCGGCAGCGTCGATGACAGTATGTCCGGCTGTCTCAGGCAGAGCGCCCGCAGCGTCTATCATTTTTTCTATAGTATTGCCTTCCAGCAAAATATGTTTTTTCGATAACTCATTGCCTGCTGCAACAACTTGTGCATTTATGATCCAAATTCCCATAATAGCCTCCCTGCTATGATATGTATTAGGTTTATTAGTTTAGGGCCCGCTCGATAACGGCCATACGAATAGGCACACCATGGCTCATTTGTTCAAAAATTTTGGACCGTCCGCATTCAACAAGCACATCATCAATTTCTACATCCCGGTTAACCGGCGCCGGATGCATGATAATCGCATGCGGAGCCATTGCTGCTTCACGTTTGACAGTCAAGCCATAAGCCTCCCGGTATTCCTCGGTTGACTTGAATACACTCTCCTCATGCCGCTCCAGCTGTACTCGCAGCATCATAACGACATCAGCTTTCACAGCCTCTTCCATCTTGATGTAAGGGGCATAAGCGGCCAATTCCGGTGCCTGCATGCTTTCAGGAGCGCAGAAGCTTACCTTGGCGCCGACTGCCTGGAGTGCCCACAAGTTCGAGCGTGCTACGCGGCTGTGTTGGATATCGCCAATGATGGAGACGTTCAAGCCGCGAAGTTCACCGAAATGCTTGCGCATCGTATACAGATCAAGCAGCGCCTGAGTTGGATGCTCACTGTTTCCATCACCCGCATTAATTAGCGGCACTTTAACATTCTGGGCAAGCTCGGCCAACAGTCCGTTAGGCTTCATCCGGATGACGCCGGCATCGATTCCCATTGACTCCAGCGTTTTCACTGTGTCATAGATGGACTCGCCTTTTTGCACACTGGAGGCTGCCGCTGCAAAGTTTAATACCTCAGCACCAAGACGTTTCTCAGCGACTTCAAAAGAAAACCTCGTTCTCGTGCTGTTTTCAAAAAACATATTAGCCACAAACCGGCCTTGTAAGTGATTCGACAGCTTTACGGGATATTGTTCCCAATAGGCGGCGCGATCAAGTATCGATGTAATTTCTTGTGCGCTCATCCCTTTGGTGCCTAACAAATGCTTCTCTGATACGACCTTCAGCTGTGTCATCCGTTGTGCCTCCTCTGCTGCGTAATTACGACTTGATCGACTCCATCCACTTCATTAAGCTGAACTTCAATCGACTCCATCCGGGATGTCGGTATGTTCTTCCCTACATAGTCCGGACGGATCGGAAGCTCCCTATGCCCTCTGTCTACCAGAACCGCCAATTGAATGATCTGCGGTCTGCCAAGATCCATTAGAGCGTCCATTGCCGCCCTTACGGTTCTTCCTGTATAAAGTACATCATCGAATAAAATGAGCTTCTTATTATGAATATCCATTGGCGATTCAGCGGACTCCGCTTGCAATTTGAATTTCTTCTCAGGCCTGCCTGATCTGTCATCGCGGTAATGGGTAACATCTATTTCTCTTACAGGTGCAGGAACATTCTCGATATCCAGGATTAGCTCGGCAATCCGGTTGGCAAGGTAAATGCCCCGGGTGCGTACACCGATCAACATGCAGTTTTCAAATCCTTTGTTCTTCTCCAAAATTTCATGAGCTATTCGAGTTAATGCGCGCCGCACTCCCGTAGCATCCATTAGCACATGCTCGTGCTGTTCCACTTCATGAGACAAGGTCATCGACCCCCTGCTTATTAGGTTTGACATATAATCATCCCCCAAGAGTGAAGCTAAGCCATCGCGGCTTATTCCTGATACATTCGGGGGCTCTTGATATCCACTGTCTTATTAACCAAAAAAAACCTTGCCATTGGGCAAGGTTCGCGGACATAACGAGAGATCCGGATGCAGAGAAATTGAGCCTGACTCAGACTCGATCCCTCCGGAAAATCCGCTTCTACCATTCGTTCACCTTGCCAGCCTCTCTGGACTGTTCTTAAAGGTGCTATTCGATTACAAGCATTATCCCATGTTCGACAACTGATGTCAATAGGATTGTCGCTGTTTTGTCGATGCCTGTCAGTTCGAACATTGCTAGAACATAGCTTTTGTGCTATAAAGAATAAAGAATGTTTCGCCAGTGTCCGGGCTTATCCGTACGTGGTAATTTACATAAGGAGTTGGAATTTTGCATGTCAGAAATGAATACGCAAGAAATTATTAATTTTATTAAAACCAGCACCAAGAAAACACCGGTGAAAGTATATGTGAAAGGCGACTTAGAAGCAATTGATTTCGGCTCTTCCATCCAATCCTTTATCTCCGGTAAAAGCGGCGTCCTGTTCGGCGAATGGACGGAAGTTAAACGTGTACTAGACGAAAACCAAAGCCGCGTAGAAGATTATGTAGTAGAGAATGACCGTCGCAACTCGGCTATTCCTACACTTGATCTAAAAAACATCAACGCACGCATCGAACCAGGCTCCATCATCCGTGACAAAGTTTCCATCGGAGACAATGCCATCATCATGATGGGTGCATCCATCAACATCGGAGCATCAATCGGTTCAGGCACAATGATCGATATGAACGTTGTAGTCGGCGGACGCGCACAAATCGGCAGCATGTGCCATATCGGTGCCGGTTCTGTTGTTGCAGGCGTTATTGAGCCTCCTTCCGCTCAACCTGTCGTTATCGAAGATGATGTTCTTATCGGAGCCAATGCGGTTATTCTTGAAGGCGTACGCGTTGGTAAAGGCTCGGTTGTTGCAGCCGGCGCAATTGTTACACAAGATGTTCCTGAGTATACCGTTGTTGCAGGAGCACCCGCACGCGTTATTAAAAACGTAGATGCCAAAACCAAGTCCAAGACTGAAATCTTGATGGACCTGCGTACCCTGTAAGGCTTACGGTTACTGATTACAAGCACGGCTCGGCGAACGTCGCCGGGCCTTTTTTGTAAGCTTCCAATAATACGAGTGAGAGGAGCAATTCCCGATGACCCCGAGTACACCAGAAGCTATTAGTCCTTTTGCGGCAATTCGCAGAGAGCTGCACCAAATACCTGAACCCGGCTTTGCCGAATTCAAGACCCAGCAATTTCTGCTGGATTATATTCAACAGCTGCCTCAAGAACGAATCGAAGTTCGGACATGGAGAACAGGCATTCTTGTAAATGTAAAAGGCACCTCCCCTACGCGCCGTTTTGGCTATCGCGCTGATATGGACGGATTGCCCATTACTGAGGACACGAGCTATGAATTCCGCTCCACTCATCCCGGCTTTATGCATGCCTGCGGACATGATGTTCATATGTCAATTGGACTTGGCGTACTAACCCATTTCGTGAAGCAGCCCATTAAAGACCACATTACGTTTATATTTCAACCCGCGGAGGAAGGTCCAGGCGGAGCTCAGCCTATGCTGGAATCCGAGGAGCTGCAGGATTGGATGCCTGATCAAATCATAGCTCTCCACATTGCACCGGAATACCCTGTTGGAACGATTGCAACGAAGCCAGGGATTTTGTTTGCAAATACATCCGAGCTGTTTATTGATCTTACCGGTAAAGGCGGCCATGCTGCCTTCCCCCATTTGGCCAATGACATGGTTATTACTGCCTGCCAGCTTGTTTCACAGCTGCAAACGATTATTTCCCGCAATATCAATCCACTTGATTCCGCGGTTATTACGATTGGTAAAATCGAAGGCGGTACGAAACAGAACATCATCGCAGAGAAAGCCCGCTTGGAGGGAACTATACGCACCCTTTCCGCTGATACTATGACGCTGATTAAATCACGTATCGAAGCATTGACTGCAGGAATGGAGACTTCTTTTAACTGTAAGGTTGATATCGATTATGGCGCCAATTACCGCCAAGTGTTCAATCATGCTGAAACCACTCGCGAATTTATGGACTGGGTCCAGGAATCAAGCTCCATGAAGCTGATCGAATGTACGGAGGCGATGACAGGTGAAGATTTCGGATATTTTCTCGCCAACATCCCCGGGTTCATGTTCTGGCTCGGTGTCGATACACCCTATGGACTTCATCACGCCAAAATCGAGCCTAATGAGCATGCCATCGATCAGGCGATTAATCTGATTAGCGAATATATTTCTTGGAAATCGGAATCAAACAAATAAACAAATACGAAAAACAGAGAGATAACGGAACACCGGCTTCCGATATCTCTCTGTTTTTTAGCGTTTCACTCACCTTTAGACCTGAATAGTGGAATTTCTAATTCCCACCTAATGTGATAGGAATCCTCTTTACTCTACTCAAGCCTTTCAAGGATTAGAGACTTCGATTCATCTGTAGGTTTTCTTGCAATATCAGTTATCAAAAATATTTATAGGCTGGGTTTCGATCTCCACTTATTTATACACTCTGCACAGCTTGTTGGAGAAGGCTTAGGGGTAACTCTTGTTATTCCCCTCTCTGTCTCGCTTTCCTTCAAACCTTCCCCTTCTATGGCCGCTACAGCCTAATTTCCAATCCGAATCCCGCACTTCTGAATACAGCTTCAGCTAGCACCGATCTGAAACTTCTATCACCCGAATTCATAGGAAAATCAACCTTCAGCTTGAATAATATATTCATGAAGCGAAATTATTCTTCCCAGAAAAATGCAAAAAAGGAGAGGGCAGTATGATCGAACCAACCGAATCTATCTTTAATTCCGAGGACGTTAATAAAATGCTCGATTCTTTGCTGCGCGAAGCGGCGCCGTGGTGGAATGAATTTTATTCCGACCGGGAGAAAGGAATTCCTTTCTTTGTAAACGCTCCTGACGAGAATTTGGTGAAGTACTTTGACAGCAACACTCTGATTCCGGGCCGAGTGCTTGAGCTTGGCTGCGGTCCTGGCCGTAATGCGATCTATATGGCTCAAAAGGGCTGTGAAGTCGATGCCGTAGACTTATCGCAGGAAGCCTTGACTTGGGCAAAGGAAAGAGCATCAAGCCTAGATGTAAATGTACGTTTTCATTGTGCCAATGTATTTGATATGACCTTTACTCCGAACAGCTATGATCTCATTTATGACAGCGGCTGCCTACATCATATCGCTCCGCATCGCAGAATTTCTTACATCGATATGATCCGTAAAACGTTGAAGCCCGGAGGGTGCTTCGGCATAACTTGCTTTGTGTATGGTGAACAAGGAGCACAGATTACGGATTGGGAGGTATACCGTTTACGCAGCTTGAAGGGAGGATTAGGGTATACCGAACAGAAGCTCCGTACGCTGTTCCATGATTTCCAGGTTGTAGAGCTGCGACGTATGATCCAGCAGGTACAGCCTAATGACCTTTTCGGGGAATCCTTCCTGTGGACAGCACTTTTCCAAAAGCAGGGCTAAGCCGAACAACGAATAGGTTGAATGGCGACTATGCTCAGTTGGTCGAAGAAAAAAACAACAACCACTGTAAACAGTGGTTGTTGTTAATAACGCTCTATATCAGCCTATCTTGCAAAGGACGGCTTTTTATATGTAGCTTTCTTTTCAAACACTATTGTATATTCTTTATCTGCCCCTCCAACAACCGATGGAGCGACAACAAAGTGGGACTTCACGGCAGGAACACGGCCACCCGACTTATTCTTATCCGGATATAGTTTGCTCATACAGAATCCCCTCCAAAAAGATAATTAACCGTTCCCATTAAATCCTCGTTATCCTCATACACTTTATTAAGATCATCCTGACCGACGGCAGTAGGACCTGTGAGATGTACGGTCAAAACAAGTTTCTTGTCTACAGGATAACACAGTAAGTACTCATAAGCAACATGCTGCCTATATAGAAAAAACTGTACTTTACTGTTTAGATAAGCATCCAGAACCCCTATCCTTTGCTCACCCGCTTGTTTGGCATCGTTGGCTCCTATGTTATAAAATCTTCCCTTTCCGACATTGCCGGCAACCTGCCGCAGCCCATCGCTCCCCTCCACGTTCCATACGGATACTCCCCTTACTTTAAAGCCCTTTAAAGCGGTGGGATCATAAGCATTTCGAAACGCTTCATACAGCTTTTCAAACTTATTTAGTTCATTTAGCTTTTGAATGTCAATAAACTCTATAAAAAAGTGCAGGATTTGCTGCTTCCTATCGATCTCAATTCTAGCGGCTTCAAGCTGTTTTACAGGATCTCTAAACAAGCCCAGCTCCTCAATATTCCTAATAATCTCAGCACACGCCACATTAACAGCTGCCGAGTAATTTTTATCGGAACGAATCTCATATTTCAAAAGGGTCAGCCCAAACAGATCGGAAGGAATATGAAACTCATTGATATCTATACCATTCTTATGCAAGGGAACCAGATTAGGGACCAAGAAAAAGACCCGTTTCCTCTTTAATCTCCCCCAAAACATTCCCATTTCAAAAATCGTATTATCTCGGGGGGATAAATAAATTTGCTCCCGCATGTAAACGATATCATCAGCCGAAAACACAAATACCGCGAAATCCGTATTCTCTAGCTGCTCCTCTAGATCTTCCATCGGGTATTTGTTTGCTTTGAAAACGCCGGCTGACCATGGAGTGACCTCTGTGTAGTAGCTCAATTGTTGATGAATGGCTGTAACAAGAGGAATGGATTCTCTTGCCGATCCAATGAAGACCCGAGGTTTACTCACAGCACATGCCTCCTCTCCTAAGGAAATCATTTCCTTTTACTATACTAAAAAAGCTAGCTTTTTACGAGAAAAAGCCCCTCATACCCATCTACAAGGAGGTATTAAGGAGCTTTTTCAATCTTAAGGAGTTACAGCTTACGCACAAACATTTCCAAACGATCCGTCGCTTTTTCCAATATGTCCATTCCATAAGCATAGGAGATTCGAATATAGCCTTCTCCGTATATCGAGAATGCATCCCCCGGTACAACCGCGACCTTCTGTTCTTCCAATAGCTTCATTGTAAAATCCATGGATGATAGCTTAAACTTCTCAATGGAGGGGAACAAATAGAAGGCACCTTCTGGCTTCTCCAGTTCAAATCCCATATCTAGTAGCCGCTTGTATACGAAATCTCTGCGCTGAACATACGCTTCCTTCATTGGCAATGCGTCGTCTACCCCGTTCGTTAATGCCTCCAGAGCTGCATATTGGCTAATCGAGCTGGCGCAAGTTACATTGTATTGATGCACCTTAACCATATGCTGTGTGATCTCTTCTGGTGCAAAAGTAAAGCCTATCCGCCAGCCTGTCATGGAATGGGATTTGGACAGCCCGTTAATGACAATCGTTTTCTCGCGCATACCGGGATAAGATGCCAATGATACATGAGGCTGACCATAAATAAGTTCGCTGTAGATCTCATCAGATATGACGAATATTGATTTGTTTTCCAGCAATTTTGCGATATCCGCCAGTTCTTCCTTACTCAACACGCGGCCGGTAGGATTCGAGGGATAGCATAAAATAATGCAGCGCGTTTTCTCCGTAATATGAGGCTCCAGCAGCTCTGCTGTAAGCTTAAATCCATTATTACGCGTATCAGCGTAGACCGGCACCCCACCGCACAAACGAACTAAAGGCTCATACCCAGGATAAATAGGACCAGGCAATATTACCTCAGAGCCTTCCTCCAAAATAGTACGCAGCGTGATGTCCAGTGCCTGGCTGGCTCCCGAGGTAACGATTACCTCTGATTCGGGTCGATATTCCAATCCGTATTTCCCTTTAACGAATGCCGAAGCGGCTTGACGCAGCTCCAGCATTCCCGGGTTTGGTGTATAGGTTGTTTTATGAGCATCTATTGCAGCATGAGCCGCTTTCATTATATGATCTGGCGTCGGAAAATCCGGTTGGCCGATTGTTAATGTCAAAGCATCTTTATAGGTACTGACCAAGTTGGAAATTTTGCGGATACCCGAGATTTGAATATCCTTTACTCTAGGATTAACTAAATGTTCCATTTCCGCATCATCCTTATCGATTTTTTAGGACATGAGTCAAATGCTGCATGTCTTCTGGCAGAGGAGCTTCGAACTGAAGCTGCTCCCCTGTTCGCGGATGCTTGAAGCCGAGCACAGCCGCGTGCAGCGCCTGCCCTTCTATCGTCATGCTTTTGCTGCGTGACGGTCCATAGGCCGGATCACCGGCTAGCGGGTGACCGATAAATTTCATATGGACGCGGATTTGATGCGTCCTGCCCGTTTCGAGCTTCAGCTCCATCAGCGTGTAATCGCCATAACGCTCCAATACAACAAAATGAGTTACAGCGTGCTTGCTATTTCGCTCTGTAACCGTGTATAACTTACGATCATGCGGATCCCTTCCGATCGGTGCATCGATAGTTCCGTGCTCATGCGCAACATTGCCATGTACAACTGCAATATATTTCCGGTTCACGGTATGCAACTTTAACTGCTCTGCTAACGAAGTGTGAGCCAGATCATTCTTCGCGGCCATCAGCAGCCCTGAGGTATCTTTATCGATACGATGCACGATACCCGGTCTCATGATGCCATTGATTCCGGATAGATCCTTGCAGTGATGCAGCAGCGCATTAACCAAAGTGCCGCTATAATGTCCCGGTGCCGGATGAACGACAAGACCACGAGGTTTATTCACAACAATTAGATCGGAATCCTCATACACTACCTCCAACGGTATAGCTTCAGGAGTCAGATTCAATTCCTCCGGTACAGGAATTACCAAAGCCAAGCGGTCTCCTTCGATCAGCTTATAGTTAGCTTTTACAGAAGCACCGTTCACCGTTATATGACCTTCCTTTATCCATTGCTGGACCTGTGTACGAGATATATCCTCATCCAGTGACTCTGTTATGAATTTATCAATCCGTTCCCCGCTGTCTTCCGTTTCTGCAACCCATTCTTTTAAATTCTCCAAATTGTCGAAACCTTCTTGTTCTGATGCCGCCATTCGTTTACGCGCCTCTTTTCTCATTTCTCCAGCTGATTAAAGAATCAACAAAAATCAAAATTACCCCTACGACAATTGCCGAATCCGCGATATTAAAAATAGGGTAAGTATAATCCACAGGACTGCCAAACCAATTAAATTGAAAACGGAACTGCAGGAAATCAACGACCTCTCCGAACAAAGCACGATCAACAAAATTGCCAATGGCTCCGCCCAGCAGCAAGCTTAATGCAAACGGCAGAAGCTTGCGCCCTTCTTTGAACGTTTTACGCAAATACCAAACAATTCCACTTACAACTACAAGAGTTATAACAATGAAAAACCAACGTTGATCTTGCAAAATCCCGAAAGCAGCTCCTCGATTGCGATGAGATGTAATTTGGAAAAACTCACCTATTACCGGTCGCGATTCACCCAGCATCAGATTTTTGACGATCGCCCATTTGGTCACCTGATCCAACAGCAGCACAAACAGTGCATATATGTAATATCTCAACGTTTCATCTCCTAAGGGTTTCGCATGAGCGAAATCAGCATCGTAAGCATTAACTTAGTTTTGCTTTAGCAAAACTAGCCTTGTAAACATTAACCTGATTTATGGCTTTAAAAAGAATTTCAGTTTTTTTACGCCTGCCTTATTTTTCTTTTACAATGATGCAAGCATTTTCCTATCTTAAAAAACACAGTTTGAGTAAAAAATAGTAGCATTGCGATATTATTAAGGAGGCATTCCCTATGAGCAGTCAGCCACTTCAACTGAACTCGCAGCAGCTTCAAGGCTTAAAATCCGTTCTGCAGGAAGAGAAGCAATGGCTGGAGGAAAAGCTTGAATCCAATGACCACTTTGGTCTTAACGAATCACTAAGGTTTCAAACCGGAGAATTATCGACCAATGACAATCATCCCGCCGATCTCGGAACCGAAATGTTTGAACGCAGTAAAGACATAGCCTTGAACGAAAGCCGTGAACGGCATCTTACTGATGTAACCGAAGCTTTGCTCCGGATGGATAACGGGAAATATGGACTTTGCAATACTTGCGGTACCCCCATTCCCTATGAGCGGTTACAAGCTGTCCCAACAACGCTTTATTGCATGGAGCATGTTCCTGATCCGCACGCTTCAAATAACCGCCCAATAGAAGAAGACCTTCTAGCCCCTCCATTTGGCAGATCCAGCCTGGATGAGCTATCGAAACAAACCGAATTCGATGGCGAGGATGCTTGGCAGATCGTCGAGAGCTGGGGAACTTCCAACACACCGGCAATGGCCGAGGATCCGAACGTCTCGAATAATTACGATGATATGGAAATTGAAGCCGATGAGCATGTCGGTTATGTTGAATCCTTCGAAAGCTTTCTCGCAACCGATATGTATGGTCAGCATGTTACTGTTGTGCGCAACCAAGCCTATCATGATTATATGCATAGCGGCGAAGGCGAAGGCTTGCTTGAACCCGATTCTGATTCCGAAATCCAATAGCAAACCCAATCCCTCAAGCTATACCGATATTATTCAGAAGCTTGCTTTCATCCGCAGCCGTATACCTACGTTTCATTCAGCATCCGTTCCATCCAAATTATAACTAACGAGCAATCCGGCACAAGATACTTAGGTATCTTATGCCGGAGTTGTCCGCTGGTATTAAGAAGTAGCACGGGTGCTCAGTTTGATTACATTCGAACAACGTTTACAAAGCGTCGGATGCTCCGAATCGTGACCGACCTCAGGAGTAACGATCCAGCAGCGCTCACACTTCTCGCCTTCTGCTACCTTAATCTGTATGGCAAGCCCCTTTAGTTGAAGCGCTTCTGACGGGACAGCAGAACTTAATTCGTGAATTTCAACCGCCGATACAATAAACAATTGATCCAGCTGTTCGAATCCTTGTAGAAGCTCCAAAGTTTCAGCGTCAGGATACAAATGAACAGCAGCTCCGAGGGAGTTTCCGATCAACTTTTCCTTGCGCGCCTCCTCTAACGCCTTTAGCACATCATCACGCAAGTCAATAAACCTTTCCCACTTGAGCTCAATCGCTTCGTTATACAATGAACGGTCTACTGCGGGCAGTTCACTCAGCTGTACACTCTCCAGCTCAACTCCTGGAATGTACTTCCACACTTCATCGGCCGTATGCGGTAAAATTGGGGCGATCAATTTAGTTATTACCGTCAGAGCGTCATATAATACGGTTTGAGCCGCTTTTCGTGCAGCATCATCAGGCAAGTTAGCATATAACCGGTCCTTGATAATATCCAAATAGAAGGAACTCAGCTCAACCGCACAAAAATGATGTACAGCTTGGTAGACGACATGGAACTCGTAAGACTCGTATGCTTTTACTACACGTTCCGTCATGCGGTTCAGCCGTACTAATGCAAACCGGTCTAGCTCACTCATAGGATCAGAGGACACGCGATCCGTAACAGGGTTAAAATCGTACAGGTTTCCAAGCAGGAAACGCAGTGTGTTCCGAATTTTGCGGTATACTTCTGTAGTTTGAGTCAAAATATTATCAGAGATTCGATGATCCTGCTGATAATCAACCGAGGATACCCATAATCGAAGGATATCCGCACCTAGCTTATCACATACTTTATTAGGGTCGATTGTATTTCCAAGTGACTTGGACATTTTACGGCCTTCTCCATCAAGAGTAAAGCCATGGCTCAAAATTCCTTTATATGGCGCCTGTCCCTTTGCTGCAACACCGGTAATTAAAGATGAGTTAAACCAGCCGCGATATTGGTCGGAGCCTTCCAAGTACAAATCAGCCGGCCATTGCAATTCCTCGCGAGTTTCCAGGACCGCAACATGACTTGACCCCGAGTCGAACCAAACGTCCATGATATCTGTTTCTTTACGGAAATGAGTATGCCCGCATTTCGAACAAGCAGCTCCATCCGGCAGCAGTTGGCTTTCTTCCTTTTGAAACCAGGCATTGGAGCCTTCTTCTTCGAAAATCCGCGCAACATGCTCAATAGTCTCGTTATTAACTAAAGGCTCATTACAGCTGCGGCAGTAAAAAATCGGAATAGGCACGCCCCAAACACGTTGGCGAGAAATGCACCAGTCTCCGCGATCCGCAATCATATTATGAAGGCGAACCTCTCCCCAGTTCGGCGTCCACTTAACCTGCTTGATCTCTTCAAGCATCTCCTGACGGAATTTATCTACAGAAGCAAACCATTGTTCAGTCGCTCGATAAATAACCGGCTTTTTCGTACGCCAATCATGGGGATACTGATGCTGAATCATGCTCATTTGCAGCAGATGCCCAGACTCCTTCAGCATCTCCGTAATCATTTTATTGCCCTTATCATAGAAGACCCCTTCAAAGCCAGGAGCTTCTGCTGTAAAATGTCCCTGATCATCCACAGGGCATAAAACGCCCAGATTGTAACGCTGACCAATTACAAAGTCATCTTCACCATGACCAGGAGCTGTATGAACACAGCCTGTACCTGCTTCCAATGTTACATGATCGCCAACCATTACCAAAGATGTACGGTCATAAAACGGGTGCTGGCACAGCACATACTCCAGCTCGCTTCCTTTTACCTGGGAAAGAACTTGAACATTCGTCCATCCGATTTGCTTGGAAGCTGCTTCCAATAGGCCTTGGGCTAATACATACTTCTTCCCGTCAGCCAAAACAATCGCATAATCAAATTCCGGATGCAAGCTGATGCCTAAATTTGCAGGAAGAGTCCATGGTGTCGTAGTCCATATAACGATCGATGCATCTTCTGGCAGCTTGCCCTTGCCGTCCTTCACTTGAAATGCTACGTATACGGATGCAGAAGTTTTATCTTGATACTCAATCTCGGCTTCTGCCAGAGCGCTCTCTGAGGATGGGGACCAATATACAGGCTTCAAGCCTTTGTAGATATAACCCTTATTGACCATTTCGCCAAAGACACGGATTTGCTGCGCCTCATATTTAGGCTGCAAAGTAATATAAGGGTTTTTCCAATCTCCACGGATCGCCAACCGCTTGAATTGCGATTTCTGCTTCTCTACGGATTGAAGAGCATACTCTTCGCAGTATTTGCGGAACTCGTGAACGCTCATTTTTTTGCGGTCAACCTTGCCTCCATTGGCAATGGCCTGCTCAATCGGCAAGCCGTGCGTATCCCAGCCTGGCACATAGGGTGCGTCATAGCCCTGCATCGTTTTGAACCTGACGATAATATCCTTCAACGTCTTATTCAATGCATGGCCGATATGGATATCCCCATTCGCATAAGGAGGCCCGTCATGCAAAATAAACTTGGGCTTTCCTTTGCGGCTTTCCTGTACTTTAGCGTAAATATCAATCTCTTCCCAATGCTGCTGTAATTTCGGTTCGGCTTGCGGCAAGTTGCCACGCATTGGAAATTCGGTCTGCAGCAGGTTTAATGTTTTTCCATAATCCATCGTCAGCTTCATCTCCATCGAATAAAATAGTATCCCGCCCCAACAAACGCTTAAGGCATTCCATTCCCCTCCCAACTACCTCTCGCTCTTGGAGAGATATTGTGAGGGTTATGACAGTGTTTGGATAGGGTCGGTGAAACAAAAATAAACCTCCCATCCCAAAAGGGACGAGAAGTCTCGCGGTACCACCCTGATTAAGGCTGCTGCTCCCGGCTGAAGGATGTTAAAACAAACGTTCCTTCCGACGGCAATAACATAACCTTCGCTCATTGATCTATAACGGGATCATCCGATCTTCTTTACTGTTATTCAAGAGACGCTCATGGGTGATTTTCGTTTACTACAGTGGCCAGGCTTCCACCAAATCCCCGACTCGCTAACACTGCGTACGTAAAGTACTCGTCCCAGTCAACGCTTTACATGATTATTAACTTCATTTATAACCAACCATTACTCCAAGCTGAACAGTTAGTTGTTAATGGCCTCATGCCACATAACTACTAACACCTCTAATGGTTGTTACTTATACTGGAGTATAGCGAAATTGAAGCTCTTCGTCAACTTACCTTAAGTCACGTCACATATAACAAGCCTAGTTACGGCTGCTCAACTTCCATCCGCTCCAAAGAATTCCAATCTTCCTTGCTAAGCAGCTCCAACTGGGCCTCCAATAAAGTACGGAACCTTGTGCGGTAGATGGAAGCCTGCTTTTTCAGCTCTTCGATCTCCACAGCAACTTTACGCGACTTCGTCAATGATTCGTTAATGATCCTATCCGCGTTTTTCTCCGCTTCTTTTATGATTAGCTGTGCTTCTTTCTTGGAATTGTTCTTGACTTCATCTGCCGCTTCTTGGGCAACAATGATTGTTTTACTTAATGTTTCTTCAATATTGGAAAAATGATTCAGTCGTTCTTGAATGGTAACCAATTGATTCTGCAAATCTTTATTTTCCCGAATTAACGCTTCATAATCTTTAATCACCAAATCCAAAAATTCATTAACCTGGTCTTCGTCATACCCACGAAATGAACGTCCAAATTCTTTATTATGTATATCCAACGGTGTTAAAGGCATTGCTGCACCTCCTGAATATTTAAAAAACACTTTTATATTCTTAACTTCTGTCTTACGCGTATTGCTATATTCGACAGTTCCCTTCATTTTCCTTCATTCCACAACAAAAAAAATCGGCGTTAAACAAATTTGCCGATTTTCACACGATATCTTCCTTTTTTAGTAACGCCTTCCACATCCAGCACTTTAAAGCGTCCAAATCCTTGCAATGAAACAATGTCACCCGAACGAAGCGGCTTGCTTGGATCTTCTTCCTGTTTCCAATTCACCTTACAACGCCCTGCCTTAATCGGGATTAAGACTTTAGCTCGACTCATATGATATACATCGCTCACAATACCATCTAGACGCAACGAGGCCACCGATAGGCTGATTTCCTCCAGCTTAGTACCGGAAGCTTGCAGTCGTTCGATCGGAAGCTGCTCGGTTTGTACGTGAACGCGATGCACTTGCTGCAGATTTAACCTCATGTAATCCGCTACCTCTGAAGCCACCAAGAAATGGCATCCCTGCTCTGTCACATGAATATCGCCTATCTTCTCTCTCTTCATTCCCAGAGCTAATATGGAGCCCATATAATCTCCATGATCCAGTTCTTTGAGCCTGTCGTCAAGAGATGATACAGCGATCAAAGTAATTCCCATATCCTCGTTATCCAAATCCCGGTAGTCAGGGGCAATCAGAGCTCGTTTGCGTTCGGCTAGTTCATGCCCACCGTCCCACCTCACATGTACATCTGGACTGCGGTTCACAAGTGTTGTTAAAATAAAGGCTTGCCGCGGATCCAAAAAGTCCGTCAGCTTCGCTGTATGCTGTTCCGCACGTTCCACCCACTCGGTTGCCTTGTCGACAAACCGATGCTCATCGGGGTGAAAGTGGCTAAGTAGATTGTCCGTATTCAACACGACACAGGTCACCTAACAAAAAAAGATAGAACCGCACGAATTCCTTCGCCGATGAAGCGCAGCGCAATCAAAGCTACGATTGGAGAAATATCAATCATTCCGCCAATCGGAGGTATAAACCGACGGAATATCGATAAGTAAGGCTCACATAGCTTGCCTAACATTTCTCCGATAAAGCTTTCCTTTGCGCTTGGGAGCCAAGACAACAGCACATATGCTATGAGCATGTATGTATAGATTTCGATGAGCGTTCCAATGTAACCGTAAATAGTACCTAACAAGCTATTCACCTCAATTTAGTGTGTGGTAGTCTATCCCTCGTGATTTAGTATTTCCGAGATGGACCCATGAATTTCAACGGTATCCGGTGTGCACAGAAAAATGTTAGGGCCAATCTTGGAAATTGATCCATTGAGCGCATATACAGTTCCGCTCAAGAAGTCCACTATGCGTGTTGCTTGATCTGAACGGACCAGATGCAGGTTCACAACAACAGGTCGGCGTGAACGCAAATGATCAGCTATCTCCTGTGTGTCCTCATATGACTTGGGCTCCAATAGCACTACACGGACATTTTTCTGAGTATGGATACTTACTACGTTTCCTTTATTTTTACGTTGCTCCGAATGATTGGTTTCATGTTCATCCGATTGTTCTACTACACGTTCGCGCTCTATAACTTCTTCTTCCTCTTGGATACCAATGAAATTCATGAACTTGTTCATCATTCCCATGTTATCTCCTCTTTCCCTACTAAAATGGAACCCAAACGCACCCAGGTTGCTCCTTCTTCTATCGCTACCTCGAAATCGCCTGACATCCCCATTGACAAATGCGGTATTTCATACCCAAGAGTCTGCCTTTGGTTAAGCTCGTCCCTCAGCTGACGTAACTTTCGAAACACCGGCCTTGTTAATTCAGGTTCCGTCTCGTATGGAGCCATGGTCATCAAACCGATAATACGGATATGCTTGTAAGTCTTCAGTTCTTCAATGAAAGCAGGCAGCTCTTCCGGCTGCATCCCATATTTCGTTTCTTCACCAGAAATATTTAATTGAATAAAACATTCGACTTGTATATCTAATGCGGCTGCTTTTTTTTCAATTTCTTTGGCGAGTGATAACCGGTCCAAGGAATGAATATAGGTAAACTTCCCGATAACATCCTTCACCTTATTAGTCTGAAGATGGCCGATAAAATGCCAGATACCCTGATCTTTGAACGCTTCCCACTTCGGCCCAGCATCCTGCCAGCGGTTTTCCCCGATATGACGCAGACCATGTATAAGCACCTGCCCTGTTGTTTGTACAGATACATACTTGGTTACTGCTATGATCTGCACATCGTTTCGATCACGACCGGCTCGAGCACAGGCTCTCGATACTTTGTCCTCAACTTGCTGTATATTATGCGTTAGCAGCAAAACGTAAGTCACCTCTATTCATATAACCCAATCCAAGCAGCCATCCTGCCTGTTTTCCCGCCTTCTTTGCGATGCGAAAAGAACAAATCGGTACGACAGCTTGTACATAAACTACTTATTTCGATATGTTGTGGCATAATTCCTGCTTTTATCATAATTTGTCGGTTTAATTGTTGCAAGCTTAACTTGTATTTATAGTTACCCAAATATTCATATATTGAACAATTTTTCCCCGCGGCTTCATTGTCTATTTCCAATTCGGCCATAACCTCTCTTACTCTGGTCAGGACAACTTCATCAACCTCATAACAGCAGCCTTGGATGGAAGGACCAATTGCAGCCAGCATTTTTTCCGGATGAGTACCATATTCCCTCTGCATCGCATTGATGGTCGCTTTGGCAATTTGCAGCACCGTTCCCTTCCAGCCGGCATGAGCCAGTCCTATAGCTCTATGAATGGGATCATAAAAATATAAGGGCACGCAGTCCGCAAACAACGCATGCAGAAATATTCCAGTCTGATTCGTAATGAAAGCATCTTTGGATTGTATCGCTTCTTCCCTTGAATGAATGCCTGCACCTGCATGCTCCTTAGTAATAACTTCTACCTCATTGCCATGAACCTGCTCAGCATAGGTACAATCATTCAATTGTGCATGGAGCGCTTCAGCCAGAAGCTGCCGGTTGTTAACTACATGACCTGGAACATCTTGAACGTGAAGACCGCAGTTAAGACTGCCAAACGGATGCTCACTGACACCGCCAAGCCGCGACGTAAAACCCGCCGTTAATCCGGAATCTTTTTCCAGCCAACCCTTTATATATAAAAGCCCGCATCCATTCTGTTCTTTTTGCAATAAAAACGGTTCCATACTATCGCCTCCTGTACCATTACCCGTTCCACATACTCTACTTACCAGTATACACGATGAATTGCAAACAGCACACATCCTTCTGCATATACCGCGGAGAGCGGCCAGCATTCGTCCGTGTGCTGCTTTGAGATATTCATGCCTACCCCCGATACTGCCGATTGTACTCAGTAGGAGAATCCGTTTCCTCTTGTTGACGGAAGCTTCGTACATCATCGATCTTAACCAGCACGACATCCATCCCGATTTTCACAATGTTTTTCCACGGAATTACCACATCTGTTGCTCCACCGAACAAACCGAAAAAACGGCTGCCGTTCGGAACGACAATAGACTCAATTCGCCCATTTCGTAGATCCAGCTCTAAGTCGCTCACTTGGCCGAGCTTTTTTCCGTCCACAATATTGATTACGTCTTTGGTTTGAAAATCCGATATTTTCACGCTGCAACCACCACGTATCATTTGGATTCTGACCTGCTACTTCTATATGTATGTGAAACTTGGGCAAAATGTCCATTTCACGAAAAATCTTCTCATTGAAGCCATCTGACAATAAAAAAAAGACCTAATCACCCAAAGGTGAGTAAGTCTTGTGTTGTTCAGAAAAAGAATTAGTTAGTTCTTAACATGCTTCTGCATCTGCGTAATGGCTGATTTTTCCAGCCTGGATACTTGAGCTTGAGAAATGCCGATCTCATCAGCTACTTCCATTTGAGTTTTGCCATCAAAGAAGCGCATAGATAAAATCATTTTTTCCCGGTCATTCAGCTTATGCATGGCTTCACGAAGAGCAATCCCCTCAATCCAGGAAACATCCTTGTTGCGATCATCGCTGATTTGATCCATAACATATATCGGGTCTCCCCCATCATGATATATCGGTTCAAATAACGATACAGGGTCTTGAATGGCATCTAATGCGAATACAACATCTTCCTTAGGTACGTTTAACGCTTCGGAAATTTCGTAAATAGTCGGTTCACGAGAGTTCTGATTGGTCAAACTGTCGCGAACTTGCAGTGCTTTGTAAGCAATGTCCCGTAAAGAGCGTGATACGCGAATTGGATTATTGTCCCGTAAATAGCGGCGAATCTCGCCTATAATCATAGGTACGGCATACGTGGAAAATTTAACATTTTGGCTTAAGTCAAAATTATCAATCGCCTTCATCAGTCCAATACATCCAACTTGAAACAGGTCATCCACAAATTCGCCGCGATTGTTGAAACGCTGAATCACGCTAAGCACCAATCGTAAATTACCGTTTACCAATTTCTCTCTTGCCAACCGTTCATTGTTGGTTTGCAGCTGAACGAATAATTCACGCATTTCCGCGTTGGTCAGAACAGGAAGCTTTGCAGTATCCACACCGCAAATCTCAACTTTGTTTCGGGTCACCGTGATTACCTCCCAAGGAGAAACATTACTGTTAATTATCTCCTTGGAATGCTTTTTTATGCGTATGCCTTCGGACGGCTCCCAACACAAACGGGTATCAAAAAGCCGGCAAAACCAATCAGCACAAGCGCGGATTCGCTTACAATACACTTCAAAAAATGTTTTTTCCAGTTTACACCATTTTATTAAATTCCTTACGTAACCTCTTAATAATGCGCTTTTCCAAACGGGAAATATAGGACTGAGAGATGCCCAGCATGTCAGCTACGTCCTTCTGAGTCTTCTCCTCACCGTCCTGCAAGCCAAACCTCAGCTCCATGATCGTACGCTCGCGTTCCGATAGCTTGTCAAGCGCTTTATGCAGCAGCTTTCGGTCCACCTGCTCCTCGATATTACGGTAAATAGTGTCGTTTTCCGTACCCAACACATCGGAGAGGAGAAGCTCATTGCCGTCCCAATCGATATTAAGCGGTTCATCAAATGAAACTTCGGTACGGATCTTGCTGTTGCGTCGAAGATACATCAAAATTTCATTTTCGATACAACGTGATGCATAAGTAGCGAGCTTGATTTTTTTCTCGGGGTCGAACGTGTTGACCGCTTTGATCAATCCAATGGCGCCGATGGATACCAAGTCTTCGATATTAATTCCTGTATTTTCGAATTTACGCGCAATATAGACAACAAGCCGCAGATTTCTCTCAATCAGAATAGCTCTGATCGCAGAATCTCCTGAGGGCAGCTTCTCCAGCAAGTATTCTTCCTCTTCGCGGGTGAGTGGAGGCGGCAGCGCTTCACTTCCGCCTATGTAGTAGATTTCCTCCCCCTTGAGTCCCAGCAGCAGCAAAAGACGGAAATAATAGATTTGCAGAATCAGCTTCCACTTCACGAGCATATTTGTGTTCCTCCTTAGAGTTTTGCGCAGCCTTGCTTATTACGTAAGCGCAAGCTACGTTTAGATTTCTCTACGCTGTTGTCATGGATGCTTAGGTCACATGCAACGTTGTTTAGGTTTGCAACAGATTCGGGTGAATGATTGCTTGGTACGCATTATCACTGCTTAATTTTCCGCTATCTAACCCGATTAGCACCTTCAATGCTTCATACTGCTTATCACCCATGGTAATAATGACTCTATCTGGTTTTATCGCCAGCATAAACTGTGTGCTGCGGTTTACTCCTCTATAGGGAACCAACCGCAGACGATCCTGCCATTCAAACTCTTCTGTACCTATCGCCAGCAGGATTTGATCCACTTCAGCACGCTCTATTCTCTGTTTCCATGAATTCGGAATTTTTTCACCCCAATGGGACAGCTCCATCACCATGACTGGCGTTTTCGTCAACGGATCATATAGCTGATTGCCTGTATCGATGAGTCCTGTGCAGCTAGAAGTAAAACCATCAATATAAACATCCACCTTGGCAAAAAAAGAGGCAAGATCATCCTTACGCTTGGCTGCTTGATGTACATGTCGATATAACCATACTGCGAACAACAACACTATAAACAGAAATAATAGTCCAATCTGTAATTCATGTTCCGGACCGCCGGATTGTGTAAACAATATTCCGTTCATCACGTCGCTAGAAGACATCCAAAAATAATGCACACCCAAAATCGTTCCTGCTGCAGCAAAATTGACCATATAAAAAGCGCCAACATTACTTAAAAAATACCGCATACCTCCGAATCCAAACGCTGTAAGCAGCATGAGAAGAGATAATACAAACTTGACTCCGAATGTAAACAAAAACGATAGCGGGGGAAAAAACATAAAAACTACGTAACCCCCACCTATACATGCGGAACAAGCAAGCCTCCACCAACGAAACACTAGTTTTCTTGATCTTGCTGTTGTCCATAATAATGCGGCATCAATCAGCACATTTACGAGGAAAATGATATCGAGGTATACAATCATTCCCTCTATTACCTCCTGAGTTATTGCTAGGTTACCGCGAATGAGACAAGTATATAGTAATACTATTCCAAAGTCTGTCTAAACTTGCCGATTAGGCGTAACTATTTTTGTCAAATAATGGGGGGCTGCGCGTGAGGAAGCAATAGCTCCTGCGGGAAGGGGGATGCCTGCGGTCTCTCTTGAAGCGGTGTTCCTTTGATTAGACAAGGTAGTGAGAACACCGCTTCAAAGGAGACTCGTAAACACTCCGGCACACCCCTCTCCCTCCGTCGCTGCTTCCACTCATGCGCTATAGCGCGGAGTAGAGAGGGGCAGGATCATCATGATCGATCCTGTTTTTTAGTTCAAGATCAAGCACAAGCCGCACCAACCCCATCCATGTAGATTACCAGCTTATGAAGTCTGAAAAAAAACAAATCCCCTGCTGGTTCAACCGAACCGGCAGGGGATTCTAATAAACGAATATATACGAACTTATAAGTGCTTGTACTATTTATCCAAATTGCTTCTTCCGCGGTTGCGGAGAAACGTTGGAATATCCAATTGATCGTTAGAAGGCTGGCTGCCAAATGGACGCAAATTGTTAACTCGATTATCCGCAGGCTCTGAAACCTGCTGGTGCTGCTGACTATGATTGCCCACTGGCTTGCGTGCAGGAGCCTGTGGCATAGCCTTATGCTCGAAGCCTGTAGCAATTACCGTAACCTTGATTTCATCCTTAAAGGATTCATCAATTACCGCTCCAAAGATCATATTCACTTCAAGATCAGATGCCGAAGCCACAATGTCAGCCGCTTCATTAACCTCGTAAAGTGATAAGTTTGCACCGCCCGTGATGTTCATAAGAACACCCCGTGCTCCGTCGATGGAAGTTTCCAACAGCGGACTTTGAATTGCTTTTTTAGCCGCTTCCGCAGCACGATTCTCACCAGAAGCTTCACCAATCCCCATTAACGCTGAACCGCGTTCGGTCATGATGGTCTTAACATCGGCAAAGTCCAAATTGATTAAGCCCGGTACGGCGATCAAGTCAGAAATACCTTGTACCCCTTGACGTAGAACGTTATCCGCTTCACGGAACGCTTCCAGCATCGGAGTTTTCTTATCAACAATTTCAAGCAAACGATCATTGGGAATAACAATAAGCGTGTCAACTTTTTCTTTCAGTGCAGCAATTCCCTGTTCCGCTTGAGCAGCACGCTTACGGCCTTCAAATGTAAACGGACGCGTAACAACTCCAACAGTCAACGCTCCACACTCTTTTGCGATTTCGGCAATAACGGGTGCTGCACCGGTTCCGGTACCTCCACCCATACCTGCTGTAACAAATACCATGTCTGCGCCTTTAAGTGTATTAAAAATCAACTCTCTGGATTCTTCAGCCGCTTTCTT
The DNA here is from genome assembly GCF_042676305.1 of Paenibacillus sp. GCM10027630. Taxonomy (NCBI): domain Bacteria; kingdom Bacillati; phylum Bacillota; class Bacilli; order Caryophanales; family Paenibacillaceae; genus Paenibacillus; species Paenibacillus sp. GCM10027630. The sequence continues at coordinate 43,924 of NZ_JBHTGY010000098.1, forward strand.
CCCTACTTCAGGATTAGCGCCTGCTCCTAGACCGCGAGTCAATTTATCACCAATCTGTAGCTTTTGTTCCGATTTCGATGTATGCAAAGCCTGAGCGTCTGTGTTTACAGTAATAAACTCTACGCCTTTAACACCATTGGCAATCATTCGGTTGACGGCATTGCTGCCGCCTCCGCCACAACCAATAACCTTTATCTTGGCTAAATGATCCATGTCCATATCAAATTCAAACATAGCCTACCTCTTCCCCCTCGTTAAGCTTCACGCCTTAGGTGTACCTTTAAATAAACTCGCTCAACCAATTTTTAAATCGTTCCATTACCGAAGGTTTTTGTTCACTGCCGCTGCTATTACTGCTACCGCTGGATGAAGTCACCTTTTTGTTGGCCGATACTTTCTTAACCGCGCTTGACGATTGTCTGGAGGCTCTCAGATATTTATAAGCATATTGAATAATACCTACACCGCTTGTATAAGAAGGATCACGTACACCTATGAAGTCAGGGACGGCAATTCTTACTGAGGTCGCCAGCTCTGCCTGAGCTACAGCCAGTACACCTGGCATGGAAACTGTTCCACCTGTTAATACATAACCTCCAGGAAGCTCCAAATAACCTAATCTTTGAACTTCCAGTTGAATCAAATGAAAGATTTCTTGCACACGTGGCTCAACAATGTTTGCCAAGTCTACTTGCGAAAATTCTTTATCCACATTACTGCCGATCCGGTTTACTTTGAAAACTTGATCCGCCGCCGCATGCTCTATAACAGCGCAACCGAATTTAAGCTTGATTTTCTCAGCGATATCAACCTGAGTTCGAAGTCCAATGGAAATATCATTAGTAATATATTCTCCGCCAATAGGTAACGTAGATGTAGCCACCAAATTATTTTGTTCAAAAATGGCGATTGTTGTTTGGCCCGCTCCTATATCAACCAGAACCGTTCCTATTGCTTTCTCATCTTTGGAAAGGCACAAATGACCAGAGGCTAAAGACATTAGAATAAGCCCTGAAACCTTCACTCCTGCTTTCTCAACGACACGAAGCAAATTATGTATGGAAGTTTTTGCCCCAGTAATAATTGTGGCCTGTACCTCAAGACGCACACCGATCATACTGCGAGGATCATGAATTTCATCCAAGCCGTCTACCAAATATTGGTTAGGAACTACGCCAATGATTTCTCGTTCCGGAGCTAGAGGGATGACCTTGGCCGCTTGTATTACGCGTTCAATGTCTTCATCTCCAATTTCACGGTCTCCATTAGATACGGCTACGACACCATGACTGGATTGTAATGCGATATGATTCCCGGAAATCCCAACGTAAACCTCTGCTATTTGAATACCAACCATCCGTTCCGCATGATCGATCGCACTGCGGATAGATTGAACTGTTTGGTCGATATCTACAATGGCTCCCTTACGAATACCTTCCGAGTCGGCTGATCCAACCCCTATTATATTAATGGCGCCGTTAACGACTTCCCCAATAATAGCACGAACTTTGGATGTACCGATGTCCAAACTAACAATGATGTCATTGCTGCTCAACCTGTGGCACCTCCTGTGACTTATAATAGATATGAGCTTTGTAGAAATAAAAGCCTTTGTACTTATTCAACATGATTGGGAATTTCCCTCTTTTTTTGAAAAGTTTTTTCATCTTATTAAGAACAAAATATACATAGAAACAATTCTATCATTAATTTTATAGCTTGAGTAGTGTATAAACTATCAATTTCTCGGGATTTCTTTGACAGAACCCTTATTATCTTTCACAGACGATGATTTAGAAGCATCCTTGGATGGATCCTTCTTCGGATCTTGATTTGAATTCCCCGCAGGTGTCTTGTTCTCTGTTGATGATGCACCTTTCCCAGAATTGCTCTTGTTATTTGAATCTTTGGATGCCCCCTTGGCATCCGACTCAAAAGGAGCGTGGGTATCAGCCTCAAGCAGTTTTAATACACCCGTATTGATCTTGTTTTCCTTCAAGTTGGCAATGTAAGAGTCCAGGTATTTAAGCTTCTCTGGAAGATAGCCCACCGTTGTAATAACCTCGAATTGGGAGCGTGTGTACATTTTGATTTTGTCCGGATACGATTCGGATGGCTCTGGCTTAATCTCCGAAATATCCGTCAAATACGATAATGGAACGTTCTGCAATACTTGACACAGCTTAATTTTCATAGCTTCGTTATTGGCCCACCCGGAAAGAATAGGCTTGTCCAGTATGAAGTTCACTTCATTGGAAACTGTGATAACGCTGCCGTCTGCCAAAATGGCTTGTGGTTGATTGTTTTCGCCGAATTGATAGGCTACCTTGGGAAACTCCTTAACCTCAATGCGGATAACTCCAGGGAAGTGCTTGGATACGTTTGCTGACTGAACCATTTTCAAAGCTTTGACACGATCTTCGATCTGTGATGAGGAAATAGAAAAGAAATGATCTCCAGCTTTAACCTCGGAGGCTTGTCCGATCGCTTCGGCTGTCAGTAATTCTTGACCTTGAATTTCTACAGAAGACACTTTGCTAAAGGAGGATTGAAAAAACAAAACACACAAAAGCGTAATGAAAAAGAGAAATAAAAATACAAGCAGCCTCTTACTGCTGCGGCTTTTTATTTTCGGCTTCTGAATGACAGGCAGTCTTTCTTCTGCGTGCAAGGTTGTCCCTCCTGGGAGTTTTTGCGTAGGCAAAAACTTACTTCGTAAGCATATTCTGGCCTTTTTGGCTTCCGGCAAAATAAAAACTCAAGTCAATAAAATAGTTATTACACTTATTTTCACATTATGAAACGCACACAGTATTGGATCTATATACTTGCATTATGTAAACCGCTAAACATCCCCTTCCAAAAAAGAAAGGGATATAAGCGGCAGTGTTCAAAAGGAATTAAGGATAACTACGTATATAAATTCACTTTCTATCATTACGTATATCATAATTACTCTGTTGGAACAGGCGTAGTCCTGTGAATGCTCGCGCCTAAATAGGACAGCATATGTTCAATCCGGTCATAGCCGCGATCGATATGGTGAATCTGTTCAATAATTGTCGTACCCCGAGCAGCCAATCCTGCTATAACAAGTGCGGCTCCAGCACGTAAATCAGTAGCCTCCACGGTAGCCCCGTACAATCTCGGCACCCCTCTTATAAACGCCGAGTTTAAATCAACCCGAATATCTGCGCCCATACGCGTCAGTTCATCGACATGCTTGAATCTGCCTTCAAAAACAGTTTCTTTTAATATACTGTGACCATCAGCTAAAGAGAGCAGCACCATAACCTGCGATTGCAGATCGGTAGGGAATGACGGATGTGGGGAGGTAACAATGCGGTCGACCGGTTTAGGCCTTGATAGACAGCTTATATTCATTATATCACCGTCAATTGTTATTTGAACACCCGCACGCTTTAAAACATGGATGGCGGAGGTCAAATGGCCCGCGCAAACATTCTCCAGCGTTATATTCCCCCGAGTAACCGCAGCGGCGATCATCATAGTTCCTGCCACGATGCGGTCTGGAATAATTCGGTAAGTACAAGGAGTTAATTCCGACACGCCTTCAATGGTTATGGTGTCAGTTCCGGCTCCAATTATATTGGCTCCCATCGCATTCAGGAAATTTTGCAAGTCTTGTATTTCCGGCTCTCTAGCAGCGTTCGAAATCGTAGTTAGACCTTTTGCCATAGAAGCAGCCATCATTATATTTTCTGTAGCGCCTACACTTGGGAAATCAAGTACGATTTCAGCACCCCTCAATTCCGGTGCCGTGCAAACAATAGTGTTACCGGACTCCTCGATTCTTGCTCCCAAAGCAGAGAGCCCTTGCAAATGCAAGTCTATCTTTCTCTCACCTATAGCACAACCGCCAGGTTGATAGACTTGAACCTTGCCAAAACGAGCCAGCAGCGGTCCCATTAAAAAGATCGATGATCTCATTTGACTCATCTGGTCTTCCGGGATATGAAACGAATGCGCTGTTGACGTATTGACGGTTACCGTATCACCAACATGCCCGGTGCGGCACCCTAGTGCGCGAAGAATGTCTAGCATCACCTGGATGTCCGACAGATTGGGCACATTCTGAATATGAACCGTGCCTTCCGCCATCATTGCAGCTGCTAATATGGGCAGCGCTGCATTTTTCGCTCCGTGAATCTTGATGGCTCCCGATAGAGGTCTCCCACCTTCGATAACCAACTTTTCCAAAGTCCCACCTCCGATTTACCGCTCCCCAATCACCAAAACTTCCGGAACCAGCTTAACTCCGTATGTTGCCAATACGGTGTTTTGCACTTGTTCGATGAGGGTGAGCACGTCGTGAGCTGTCGCTTGCCCGGTGTTGACAATGAAATTAGCGTGCAGCAGCGAAACCTCCGCACCTCCGATTTTGAGGCCTTTCAATCCTGCTTCCTCAATGAGCTTTGCAGCAAAATGTCCTTCCGGATTGCGAAAGACACTGCCTGCACATGCCAATTGCAAAGGCTGAGTACGTAAACGGCGTTCCTTGTACGAGGCCAAAGTCCCTGCAATTTCCTCACGGTCGCCAAATTGCAGCTGGAAAACTGCCTCGGTCACGATACCCGACTGTTCCTGCAGTATTGAATGTCTGTAGGCATATTCAAAATCGGCCTGCTGCATAGTCACCAATTCCCCTGTCGGGAGCAGCACTTCAGCTCGTATGAGTATGCGTGACACATCTGAGCCGTGAGCCCCGGCGTTCATGTAGACGGCGCCTCCCACAGTTCCCGGAATCCCACTAGCGAACTCTAATCCAGTCAATCCTTCCTTGCCGGCCATGACAGAGAATTTAATAAATGAATAGCTTCCTCCGGCATAAGCCACATCGCCTTCAAATCGAAGTGTCTCAAGCGCGGAACCGAGCTTAATAACAGCTCCGCGTATCCCCTTATCAGCAATCAGCAGGTTGGATCCGCGCCCCAGTATGGTCCAAGGTACCTGAATCTGATGTAGAAGTTTGACAGCCTCAATAAGCTGTTCCTTGGTTTGCGGTACCAGCAGCAAATCAGCTGGACCACCTATTTTCCAAGTTGTATGAGGCGCAAGCGGTGCGTTCAAATAATATGGACCAAATGCGCCGCTTTGCAATTGTGTAATGACCTGTTGCATGGGAAAACCTCCTTCACAGAACCTTCGGGCTTCCGATACCGGCTTCAAGCCGGAACCGAAATGAACAATACGAGCATTTATGCAAGTGTTATATTAAGCTTTACTTCTCGCATCTGCCGCTTGCTGCTTCAACGGGTGTCTGTCACGGTTATAGTGTAGTTTATGTAATATCGGAAATAGTGTGACAATCGCCCAAAAATAGTCCCCTCCCAAACCCTCCCCGCCGGGAGGGCTCCGAGGGCAGCCGCCCTCTGGACACCCGCTAGTGTTTCTTAGTTGCTTGTGTGCAAGGAGCGCTTTCGTTCCTGCGGAACACGCTTTACGTTGGATCTCCTGCCTGTAGGAACGCTTTCGTCCTGACGGACACGCTCTCAGTTTGAACTTGATTCGGTACTTCCTGCTAAGTGACGCTGTCCCTTTGGGATTCGCTTGACAGTTGAGTTTAAGTGCGGGACTTTTACATCTCTTCCTGACCGACACGCTCACAGTTTGATATTGATCCGGTACTTCCTGCTAAGTGGCGCTGTCCCTTCGGGATTCGCTGACCGCTGCTTAAAGACTGTTCTCTTTAATCAATTTAATGATCAAATCGGTCGCGTTCGTTTGTTTAGCCGATCGAATGCGATCAACCATCTGTTCCTTGCTGTTGTAAACATCGTGAATGCCTTTAATTAAAGAGGCAGCCGTCAAATTTTCTTCGAAAACTACCTGTGCGTAACCTTGCTTTTGAAAAGACTCTGCGTTAAGTAATTGGTCCCCACGGCTGGCTTGTCTTGTGAGAGGGATAAGAAGCATCGGCTTACGGAGGGCTAAAAATTCAAATATCGAAGTAGCACCCGCACGTGAAACTACAAGCTCGGTCATAGCCAAAATATCAGCCAGCTCTTCATTGATATATTCGAATTGCTTGTATCCGCGCCGTTTGTTATAAGCGTCATCCATTTGCCCTTTTCCACATATATGAACAATCTGATATTGCTCCAGCAAGGAATCGAGCGACTCACGAACGGCACTGTTAATTTTCTGCGCACCCAGACTTCCGCCCATCACAAGAAGTACCGGCTTTTGCTTATGGAACTCGCATAACGCATAGCCTTTGAAGGCTCTGCCCTTCGTTATTTGCTCGCGGATTGGCAGACCGGTGCAGACACCTTTCTCACCTTTGATATACTTCAACGATTCGGGAAAATTGACGCATATACGTGTTACAAAAGGAATGGATATTTTATTCGCCAATCCGGGGGACATATCCGATTCATGACTTATTACTGGTATCTTGTTTAACCAACTGGCTAAAATAACCGGCACCGAAACAAATCCACCTTTGGAAAAAACAACCGTCGGCTTTAACTTCCGAAGAAGCGAGTACGCTTCCCCGATTCCTTTGATCACCTTAAAAGGATCTTTCATATTTTTCAAGTCAAAATATCGGCGAAGCTTTCCTGATGAGATGGGATGATAAGGAATGCCCGCATGTTCAATGATTTCACGTTCTATTCCATCTTTGGAGCCGATATATTGAACGTTCCAGCCTGCAGCCTGCAGCTTCGAAATGATAGCCAAATTCGGAGTTACATGACCTGCAGAACCGCCTCCTGTAAAAACAATCTTTTTCAATTCTGTCACCTCGCATAGCGGGAAATATTTAATAGTATGCCGATGGAAGTCAACATCAGCGTTAATGAAGAGCCTCCCGCACTTATCAGTGGCAGCGTAATTCCGGTTACAGGGAACATCCCGATGACAACGCCGATGTTAATAATTACCTGGACCGCAATCATGCCGACAATACCAGTTGCCAGCAGACTTCCGAACGTATCCGGGGCCGTAATAGCCGTCCGCATACCACGCCAAACCAGCAGCATGAATAAAATTAGAATGAAGGAGCCTCCAATGAATCCTAGCTCCTCTGCGACGATCGAGAAAATAAAGTCGGTCTGTGGCTCAGGAAGATAGCTATACTTTTGTCTGCTCATACCGAGGCCTAAACCTACCAAACCACCCGGTCCGATGGCATACAGCGATTGAATAGATTGATAACCCGCTCCAAGCGGATCCTGCCACGGATCAAGAAACGCAGTGATTCTCTGCAGACGATAAGGAGCTGCTGCAATGAGCCCTACAAAACCAGCCAAACCTAAAAGACCAAGAGATGACAAGTGCAGCATTCGCGCCCCGGATGTATAAATGATAAGCAGTGTCGCGCCAATTAGCACAACTCCTGTGCCCAAATCAGGCTGGAGCATGATCAATCCAAAGGCCAGTCCAACAAGTCCAAGCGGAGGTAAAAGCCCTTTGGTAAATAGTGTGATTTTATCTTGCTGCTCTGAAAGCATTTTGGATAAAAACAGGATCATGCCAATCTTCATAAACTCAGACGGCTGAATCCCGAAGGATGCGATGCCAAGCCAGCTTCTCGCACCTCCGCGAACGACCCCGATACCAGGGATCAGTACGGCAATGAGCAAAATGAAGCAAACAATCAATCCGATTTTCGAGTACTTTTTCCAGACCCAGTAATCTACGTTCATAGTAAAGAACATCGCAACTACGCCTAGAACAGCAAACAGCAGCTGCCTTTTCAAATAGTAGTAATAATCGTTGAATTCGTGAAAAGCCAGCACCGCACTGGCGCTGTAAACCATCACGACACCAATGCCAAGAAGCATCAGCGTACACATTAACATCGTTACATCCGGAGCAGACCGCGCTTTTACCATACATGCCACCTCAACCCTTGCAAAATGGTAGGGTAGGCTTGTATGCATGCCCCCCTTTTACAGGTTATGCACGGACTGCCTAAACATTCTTCCCCTTTCCTCATAGGAAGGGAACATGTCCCAACTGGCGCACGCCGGCGAAAGCAGCACAACGTCTCCAGCCTTGGCCATGGCCATTGCCTCGCGTACCGCCTCAGCTATCGTATCCTGCACATCGTTAGCAGTATCGACCGTTTTCACACGGCTCATGCCTGCCATAATGGCTACATCCAAAATTTTCTGTTTGGTTTGACCCAAAGTGACAAGCCCCTTGACCTGCTCTTTAAAAACAGGCAGCAGCTCCATATAATCCGAACCTCTGTCTAAACCTCCTGCAATCAGGATAATATCCTGATCTTCGAAGGACTCGATAGTTTTAATCGTAGCGGTAGCGTTTGTAGCCTTTGAATTGTTATAAAACAATACGCCGTCTTTCGTTGCGACGTATTCTAATCGATGTTCTACGCCACGGAAGTCATGTAGGACCTGAGCAATTAGTTCCAGTGGAACTCCGGCTGTAATGGCAGCAGACGAAGCTGCTAACGCATTCTCAATGTTAAAGCTGCCGGGAATCCCTAGTTCGGAGACGGCGATAATATTATGTAAGAAACCCTTCCGGTCGCGATAAACCAACTGCTTCCCGGTCGTTGGAATGGACTTGTCGCTTAGAGACGGATGAATGAATAATCCATATTCAAGCTCCTCTTTAATTGAAAAGGGGAGTACGGAGGCATTCACCTCATCTGCAATACGTCTGCAAACAGGGTCATCCCAATTTAATATGGCCGTATCCTCCGAAGTCTGGTTTGCAAACAGCATTGCTTTGGAGGCAATATAATCATCCATCGTTCCATGATAATCCAAATGAGTCTCGTATACATTCAACAAGCAAGCGATCTTGGGCCGAAAATTTTGGGTGCCTTTAAGCTGGAAGCTGCTTAGCTCTACTACCATCGTGTTGTCTGAACCGGCCTCAAGAGCTGCCTCTGTTAATGCACGGCCGATATTGCCGGCAACAATCGGCTTCTTCGCCGCTGCCTCCAGCATTAATCCGATCCAGGTAGTGGTCGTTGTTTTACCATTAGAGCCCGTAACGCAAATCATTGGCGCCTGGCAAACATGATAAGCCACCTCAACCTCAGTTACGAGCTCTATACCTAGCTTCTGTGCCGACTCGATAGGTTCTATAGTATAAGGGATGCCGGGATTTTTAACAACCAGCTTCACCCCTTCGTGAATAATGCCAGCCGGATGACTGCCGCAAATAACAGAAATACCCAGAGCCGTTAATTCATCGGCTTCAGGGCATAGGTTGAGCTCTTTTTTGTCGTTTACAGTTACAATAGCACCATATTCATGGAATAGCTTGGCTACAGCCACTCCACTGCGCGCCAATCCCAATATGACCACATGTTCATTCTTATAATCCCGGGGATGATTCATCTGCTACAACACCTCATTTAGATAAAGTCCGATTATCGCCAGCACGATGCCTGTCGTCCAGAATGTAATGACGACACGCCATTCAGACCAGCCTACCAATTCAAAATGGTGGTGAATCGGGCTCATTTTAAACACTCTTTTACCTCTTGTTTTGAAAGAAACGACTTGAATAATAACGGACAGCACTTCAACTACAAACACGCCGCCAATTAATACAAGCAATATTTCGGATTTCGTTAGTACAGCTACAAGCGCTAATGCCCCGCCAATACCAAGCGAACCGGTATCACCCATAAACACCTTGGCTGGATGAGCATTAAATACGAGAAACCCAAGCACCGCACCTACCATCGCAGCAGAAAAGATGGCTACATCCGGCTGTGTGGTGTTCAAGGCAATTATCGCATATGCACCGAAGGCTACAGCACTTGTGCCGGCCAGCAGTCCATCAAGACCGTCTGTAAAATTCACAGCATTGGAGGTTCCAAGCATCATTATAACGACAAACGGATAATAGAACCATCCGAGCGGGATCGTATAATCAATAAAAGGAACTTTTACATCCGTGCTGTGACCTAGCTGAGCAAGCAATATACAGACGATAACAGAAATAATCAGCTGTCCCATCAATTTTTGCTTGGCCGTAAGTCCCAGTGATCGCTTAAGCAGTATCTTAATATAATCATCCAAGAATCCTATCAGCCCATAACCTAAACAGGCAACAAGGAGGATAACCGTATCAATACTTTTATCGGCAAACCGCAGCACAACAAGCGCGAGTGCAAGTAAAATAATCGTTCCGCCCATAGTTGGCGTACCAGCTTTTTTCAAATGGCCTTGCGGTCCATCGCTGCGGATTTGTTGGCCGAATTTCAATCTTTTTAAAAGAGGTATAAATAATGGCCCCATGATGACAGCCAGCACAAAAGCCGCCCCCAAAGCAATCATGACCACATTAAAATCCACGGTTTTGTCCTCCCAACTTTATTGCACATACCTCCATTCCAAACCCTCCCTCAGCTTTCGAAATCAGCTTTGCTGCGCAAAACGCTTGGGGAGGATTTGGAATGGCTCAAATGTTTATACCTGCTGCAGCAGTGCAACGACTTGTTCCAGCTTCATGCCGCGCGATCCTTTTACCAACACAATATCGCCCGATGCGGTAAAGGAGGCCAACGCTTGCGCCAAACGGTTCTTGTCATCGAACACAACTACTTTACCTGGTGGATATTTCCTGGATGCCTCGTCTGCAAGGTGTTCGGACAGCTGCCCGAACACGAAGACACGGTCGATCTCTTTAGGATTCAGCATCCGTCCGATTTCCCGGTGAAATTCCACCTCCTGATCACCTAGCTCCAGCATATCGCCCAGCACAGCGATTTTGCGGCTGTAGCCTGTTAACTCAACCAGCAGCTTCAAAGCTGCTTTCATGGATGCAGGGCTTGCGTTATACGCATCGTTAAGGATGGTTAAACCTGACGGTGCTTTCATTAACTCTATTCGCATACTTGTCATGACACTCTTTTTGAGACCATCGGCTATTGCAGTTGACGGGATTCCAAAATGAACTCCCACCGCTATAGCGGCAAGCGAATTAATCACATTATGAAAGCCTAACAACGGGATGTAGAACTCGGTGCTTTCCATCCTATTTAATCTAAAATGGGTACCCGCCGTATCTGTTTTCGTCTCCACTGGAAACCACTCATTATTAGAGCTAGCACCAAATCTAACACGATCGTAACGGCGAGCTTTCATGCCGTCTGCTGCTTGCAATTCGGGCAGCACCTTATCGATCAAGGGTTCATCACCGAAATAGATCAAGGTTCCATCCTGCTGTAAACCTGCTAAAATCTCGGTCTTAGCTCTAGCGATTTCCTCACGGGAGCCTAGCTGCAAAAGATGTGCTTCACCTATGTTAGTGATAACAACAACCTCTGGCTCTGCCAATTCCGATAAGAACCGGATTTCCCCCCGGCCGCTCATCCCCATCTCAAGCACTGCTACAGCCGTATCCTCTTCCAACTGAAGCAAAGTAAGCGGCAGACCGATATGATTATTATAATTACCTAATGTTTTATGCACTTTGAAAGTTGTCGATAAAACAGAAGCTGTCATATCCTTGGTTGTCGTCTTGCCATTGCTCCCTGTTATACCAACAATACGAATGTCGAGCTCCGAGCGATAGTTTTTGGCCAATTGCTGCAATGCTGCTAATGTATCCTCCACTAAGATAAGGGGAATAGAATGAGGCGGAAGCTCATGGTCCCTTTGCCATAGAGAAGCCGAAGCCCCCTTAGCGATTGCATCATCAAGAAACTGGTGCCCGTCAAACGATTCGCCAATTAATGGCACATACAGGTTGCCGGGCTGAAGTGTCCGGGTGTCCTTTGACACACCTTGAATTAGCAGGCTGCCATCGTAATCCGCAGCTGCAGCAGTCCCGCCTGACATGGCAGACACCTCTGCAAAGGTTCGTTTAATCACGGTATCGTCCCCTTATCGCTTCCTTGGCCACTGACCGGTCATCAAAATCATGCTTAATCCCTTGGATGTCCTGATACGTTTCATGCCCTTTTCCCGCTATCAATACTACATCCTTGGGGGATGCCGCTGCAATGGCTTTTTTTATCGCAGCATTTCGGTCAACGATCAGTTCATAGCTGTCTTTGGAAAAACCCGCAGACACAATGCCAGGCTCAATATCTTCGACAATCCGCTGTGGATCCTCCATTCGCGGATTGTCAGAGGTAACGTATAAGTGATTACTGTAACGCGCCGTCACAGCCCCCATAGCCGGACGCTTAGTGCGATCCCTGTCACCACCGCAGCCAAATACACAGTGAATTTGGCCCTCTGCAAACTGCTTGATGGTAGACAATGCATTTTCCAGCCCATCGGGAGTATGAGCGTAATCGACAAGGACCAGAAAATCCTGTCCTTCATCTATTACCTCCATCCGACCGTCAACGGAATCAATGGATTCCAAGCTTTCTTTGATTGACTCCAAGGTTATTCCTTCCAGCAATGCAGCAGTAATCGCCGCCAGCGAATTATAAACATTGAACTCGCCGATCAAATGCGTTTGGAAATCGAGTGTACCACGAAAGGTCGTGCAGCGGAAGCTCGTTCCTTTGGAATTCATCTGAATTTTGTCAGCGCGGACATCGGCCTCATTAGTTATGCCATAGGTTGCAACCTGTGCAGCCGTCAGTCTGGCAAAATCAACGGATGCCGGGTCATCCGCATTCAAAACAGCAAACCGCTGTTCATCCGGATCAGAAACATATTCGTTGCCTAACCTTGAGAACAGCAAACCTTTCGCTGCTTTATAGTTTTCCATGGATCCGTGATAATCCAGATGATCCTGAGTCAGGTTTGTAAAAATACCCGTTCTGAATTTTGTGCCCTTCACCCTGCCCATATCCAAACCATGAGACGAAACCTCTATTATACAATAATCGGTCCCTTGTTCAACCATTCTCCGGAAATTTCTTTGTAAATTATGCGCATCCTGCGTATTATTTTCATGATTTATTATATAATCAGAACCGATTTTGACATGAATATTTCCCATCAAGCCAGTTACAAATCCGTTATGGCTCAATATCTTTTCCAGCAAATAAGAGCTGGTTGTTTTACCGTTCGTCCCCGTAATTCCAATCACCTTCATGCTGTTGCTCGGATACTCGTAAAAATGACAGGACAAAATGGACAAAGCATCCCAAGTATTTTTCACAAATAATTTAGGAACATCGCTTTTCACGTCGTATTCTACAACTAATGCAGAGGCGCCATTACTTACTGCTTGCTCTGCAAATAAATGTCTGTCTTTAATGCCGATTTTTTCCGAAACGCATACAAACAGATCACCAGGCTTCACTTTTCTGGAATCAATCTGGATACCTGTAATGTTAATGCTCCCATCACCTGAAATACGGCTAGCCGTAAGCCGGGAAGCCAGTTCCTTTAGCTGCATGGGTTCCCCTCCGTTTTTTACACATGGTATCTATTATGGACAAAAAAAGCTCCGATGAAAAGCCTAATTTTTCAAAAACCAATATTTAATTATTTCGTTATGGCGAGGGCTCCGACTCTTTATCCGATAAATAAACACGAATGGTTGAGCCTTGGTCTATTCGAGTACCTGCTTTGGGCACTTGATTCACAACATACTTGCCGACTCCCGACTTGGCCAGGACGAAATTAGAGTTAAGGTCCTCGTAAATTTCGGTGACACTCATCCCAATCAGGCTAGGAACCTCTACAAGCGGAGTATCTCCATATACATATTTCCGGTTCAATTGATCTTTACGCTGCGGTACCTTCATATAGCGAAGAGCATCCTCCATAATGTTCTTGACCAGCGGCGCCGCAATCAAACCGCCAAATTGTAGGCCTTGTGGATCGTCCACAGCTGCGTAAACAACAATTTTCGGATCATCCGCAGGAGCAAATCCTATAAAAGAAACAATATGCTCATCTGCCGAATAACGACCGTTCACTACCTTTTGGGCTGTACCCGTTTTACCACCTACACGATAGCCGTCTATAAACGCATTGCGGCCCGTACCATTAGCTACGACGCTTTCCAATGTTTCCCTGACCTGCTTGGAGGTTTGCTCCGAGATAACCTGCCTCACCAGCTCCGGCTTTATCGTTTCTACATTCTCGCCAGTTATCGGATTGTACCAAGCTCTGGCAACGTGAGGCTTATAAAGCTTCCCTCCATTAATTGCAGCTGAAACAGCTGTAATTTGCTGAATGGGTGTAACAGACACACCTTGACCAAACGAGGTTGTCGCCAGCTCAACCGGCCCAACCTTGGGGAGCTTAAACATAATCCCATTCTCTTCGCCACCAAGATCGATACCTGTTTTCTTGCCAAATCCAAAGTTGGATATATACTCAAACAATTTTTCCTTGCCTAACTTTTGTCCCATAACAACAAAACCCGGGTTGCACGAATTCTCTACAACCTGCTGCATAGTCTCGCTGCCATGTCCCCCGCGCTTCCAACACCTAAGCCTTGCACCAGCGACCTCTATTGAGCCTGGATCGTAGAAAGGATCGGTGAGCTTTATTTTCTTTTCTTCCAATGCCGCTGCTAACGTAATGATCTTAAATGTAGAACCCGGCTCATAAGTCATCCAGATCGGAAGATTGCGGTCATAGCTTTCTTTAGGGAAGTCCCTGAAGTTACCCGGATCGTAGCCGGGTCTTGCCCCCATCGCTAGTATCTCACCGTTGTTAGGATCCATCATGATTGCAATAGCATGCTTGGCCTGATATTTCACCATCGTTTGATCGAGCTCTCGTTCCAGAACCGATTGGAGGTGACTATCAATGGTCAGCTGCAGGTTCATTCCATCCAGGGGCCGAGAATAAGTGTCCGAAGAATTCGGCATCTGGCGTCCCGCAGCATCCGATAAGAAAGATATGCTTCCATTAATTCCAGTAAGCTGTTTATCATATTTTAATTCTATGCCCGTCAAACCTTGATTATCAATCCCAGTAAAACCAAGAATGTGAGCTGCAAGGCTGCCTAACGGGTAGCTGCGCTTGTTATCCTCAGCAACTACTATGCCAGGAAGGTTCAAAGCACGAATTTCCTGGGCCTTTTCCTGCGTAATCTTACGCCCACCCGGTTGAATACGAACAATTAATTGCCTTTGAGTAATTTGCTTCAGTACCGTTTCTGGCGGCACCTGCAGTCGGGAAGCCAATTGAGCAGCCGTAGACTGCGGGTCCTTTACTTGCGCAGGGATCGCCATTACAGTTGGCGAGCTAATATTGTAGGCAAGCTGTATGCCGTTCCGATCAACAATTTCTCCCCTTTTCGCTGCAAAAGGGATGTTTCGCCTCCATGAATCTTCTGCTTTGTCGGAAAGCTCGGGCCCCATCCAAATTTGTACATAGCCAAGCCGCACGATCAATGCAAGGAACAGAAACGTTCCCACAACCAATGCAATGAATAGTCGACGACGAACTGTTACATTCGATGCCCTCATTACTGTTCGATCCCCTCCCGAATGGATTCTCTAGAGTCTTTCGGCAGCTTTCTGCCGGACTAGCCCATAGATAGTTTCATATCCAGATTATTCGGGACAAACAGGGGTTAGAACAAGCTGTCCTGTAAATTCGCAGAATCCACAGCTATTTCTCAATATCGACTGCCTCTATTATTTTATCTAGCCGGCTGGGCAGCTGTTTTGGGCGGGGGGACAGCGTCTTTTTTATCCGTTTTATCAGCTTTGCCGGTTGATGTCTTCTCTGGTGCTTTATCCGCAGACTTATCCGATGTTTTATCGGACTTCGCAGGAGGCCCCATTGGAGTCGGCACTTGAATCAGCTCTTGATATGGCTTTAACTGGAGGATGAGCAGCTTATTGTCCCCTTCATTAGACAAGGACTGTGAGGCCACATAACCTTCCCCAACAGATTGGCATTTCAATTTAATAAATGAACAGACTTCCAGTGCATCTCTTAATGATTTGCCGGTCATATCAGGTATCGATATATCTTCACTTTCCTGCATCACTACATAAATTCGTTGCGTCGATCCAATTTCAGTACCCGCCAAAGGAGTTTGGTCAATAATTTTGGCTCCTTTTCCAACTGACTCAACGGTGACGCCGTACTTATTCATCGTATTTTTCGCTTGTTCAACCGTCAAGCCTTCTAAATCAGGCACAGTCATTTTCGTTTCTTTATCGGTTGTTTTCATCTGCTGCGAGGAAGATGGAACCCCCATATAGCGCAGCGTTTGGGATACGATTTCCTTGAATATAGGGGGAGCCACCTCACTGCCTCCATGGAAATCCCCGTTTAGATCCGGCTCATCTGCAATAACGGTAACAAGAATTTTCGGGTCCTCTACCGGTGCAAAACCAATAAAGGAAATAACCCATTTGCCTTCCGCATACCCTTTGCCCCCAGGATCAACCTTATTAGCCGTCCCTGTTTTACCAGCAACACGGTATCCTTCAATATAAGCATTTTTACCTGTACCTATTGTTTTGTCGTTTACAACCATCTCTAAATATTCACTCACCTGTTTGGCGGTCTTTTCTGAAACGACCTCACGGACGACTTTTGGCTCAAAGGTTTGTATAGGCTGCTTGGTTTTGGGATCATAAATTTCCTTTACCACATGAGGCCACATCAGCTTGCCACCGTTAGCAATCGCCGCATAAGCAGCTGTTTGTTGAATAGCTGTAGCCGTCAAACCTTGGCCATAGGTTGCCGTAGCAAACTCAGCCGGATATTTCATTCTCACAATTCCCGGAACCTCGCCAGGGAGATCAACTCCCGTCCTAGCTCCAAAACCGAATCTTTCAATATAATCCGACAATTTTGATTGACCTAATTTCTCGCCCAGCTTTACAAAAGCAACATTACTGGAACGTTTCAATCCGTCGAGATAGGAAATCTGACCCCAACCAGAAATATTCCAGTCATGCAGCCTTCGTCCAGGTACTTGAATCGAGCCCGATTGGTAAAAGTCCGTAGGAACAAAGAGATTCTCCTCCACTGTAGCGGCCAAAGTGACCAGTTTGAAGGTGGAACCAGGTTCATATTGTGAAGCAACTGTATGATTAATAAAATCGGATTGATTGCTAGTTTCCCAGTAGTGGTTAGGGTTAAAGTTCGGATAGCTGGACATTCCTAGAATTTCCATTGTTTTAGGATCAACTGCGATTGCCGTCAAGCTTTTCGGCTTATATTTGGTGTAATACTTTTCCAGAGCGCTCTCTATGTAAAACTGGATGTTTTTATCAATTGTCAGCCTTACATTACTGCCGTCTACTGCGGGCTTGTAATCAACTTTGGCGTCGGGAAGCTCAACACCATTACGGTCTTTTTCATAGCTAAGATTGCCTGGAATACCCTTTAAATATTTATCAAACAATGTTTCCAGCCCCATTATCGGCTTGCCTTCCTTGTCATTATAGCCGAGTAAGTGGGAAGCCATTTTCCCGCCAGGATAAAAACGTTTTTGTTCCTTTTGCAAATAAATGCCTACATTTTTGGTAGAGGTTTGAACCTTAAGCTCCTCAACCAGCTTGCGTACCTGATCGGCCACCTCAGCGTCTATTTTCCAGCCTTCATTACGGATCTCCACTTGAGGATAGAGGGTACCGTCCTGACGCGTTTTGTTTAATCGGGAACGGATCTTATCTTCTAAAGCCGCTATTGCGGAAGGTTCTTCCGAAGTTTTTATTATAGCTGCCAGCCCTTTAACCACTTGGTTCTCTATATGCTTGCTTTGAATGATCTTGGGGTTTAATGCAATTGTAAAAGCGGGTGCATCCTCTGCCATTACCTTATCATTGCGATCAACTATCATGCCGCGAACAGGACGTAGCACCTCTTCAGTCTCCCATCTGGCCTGTGCTTCCGTCAATAATCCGGCTCCCTGCACTACCTGAACCCAATACAGTCTACCTACAAGAGCAACAAAAAAGAGGGTAAATACCCCCCCTATTAGCAATGATCTCAACTTTACTTTCTTGTACATGTCGATTCCTCTCTCCCGTTCTTATGATTACGGAGTAGTCGTCTCCACTTTTTTCTCGTTGACTGCCGATGCTGTCGTTTTTGATTGTGTTTCTGTTGACTTCATTGGCACCTTGCTGATTTGTTTGTCTTCTGGCGGAACCATTCCAAGCTTTAACGCTTCCTGTCTTAAACGATCGGGATTCGATAAGGATTCAACCTTGTGCTTCAGCACGCTGTTATCCGCCTGCAGCATCTGAATATCGGTTTCGAGCTTCATAATCTTAGTGTTCATTTCATAAATTTGCGCATAACGCCAAATGATCAAGCTTGCTACAATGACACAAATAAGCATGGTGAACAAATACAGCAGCTTTTCTTGCACGGGGAGCGATTTGTTGCGGTAAACAATTTTCTTCGTTTCCTTAACGGTGACCTTCTGATTGGTCCTTTGCTCGACGGCCAGACTTCCATGTATGTATGCAGGCATTCCTTATGTCCTCCTCTTCGGGATGTTTGATTTATTAATTAATTGGATTCTATAGTTTCTGTGCAACTCTTAATTTAGCTGATCTCGCCCTAGGGTTAGCTTCCAGCTCTTCAGGTCCTGATTCTATCGGTTTGCGATTAATTAGCTTCACAATGCCTTTTGTTCCACAAACACACATAGGGAATCCTGGCGGGCATGTGCACCGCTCTACATATTTAGCGAACGTTTGCTTACAAATTCTGTCCTCCAGGGAATGAAATGTAATAACAGCCGCTCTGCCTCCAGGCGCCAAGCAACGAATGGTTTGCTCTAACGCTTCCTCAAATACGCCCAATTCATCATTAACAGCTATCCGCAATGCCTGAAAGCTTCGTTTAGCGGGATGGGGTCCAGTACGCCTTGCCGCGGCAGGAATACCTTCCTTGATCAGTTCAACCAGTTGAACTGTTGACTCGATAGGACCGTTCTCACGGGCTGCCACAATTTTCCCGGCAATTCGTCTTGAAAACTTCTCCTCTCCATATTCAAAAAGGATTTTGGCAATTTCCTGTTCAGTCCAATGGTTGACAATTTCTTTGGCCGTAAGCTCCGAATTCCGGTCCATCCGCATATCCAATTCTGCATCATGGTTATAACTGAAGCCTCGTTCTGCCTCATCTAACTGAGGAGATGAAACCCCTAAATCAAACAAAATACCGTCCACCTGAGGCAGACCATTCTTCATTGCTCTTGGTTCCAAGCGCAGCTGCTGCTCAAGATAGCGGAAGTTGCTCCGCACCAGCTTCACCCTATCCATGTAGGGAGCAAGCCTGATCTCTGCATTGGCAAGTGCCGCATCATCCTGATCGAAGGCGATTAACAAGCCTTTCTCGCTTAACCTTGAAGCGATTACGGAGCTATGTCCCGCTCCTCCTAGTGTACAATCCACATAAACACCATCTGGATTAATATTCAATCCTTCTATTGCTTCTTCCATTAATACCGTAACGTGATGAAACATGCTGCTTGTCCTCCTGTGTTTGTTAGGCTGTTTCTCTATAGATCAAAGTTAAAATCAACAAGCTTTTCGGCAATTTCGTTAAACGATTCTTCCGATTGTAGGGAATAGGATTCCCACATTTGCTTGCTCCAAATCTCAACCCGATTAGAAACACCAATAACAATGCAGTCCTTTTCCAACTTAGCGTGCTCAATGAGGTTGTTCGGCAAATTCATCCTGCCCTGCTTATCTAGTTCACACTCTGTTGCACCGGAGAAAAAGAAGCGTGTAAACGCCCGAGCGTCCGATTTCATCAGGGGCAGAGCCTTCAGCTTCTGCTCCAATACTGCCCATTCTTCCATGGGGTAAACAAACAAACATTGATCTAAACCGCGGGTCACGATGAAGGATGTTCCTAGAGATTCACGAAACTTAGCCGGCACAATCATACGTCCTTTATCGTCGATGCTGTGCTGGTATTCGCCCATGAACATAAGAATCTTCACCCCTTTTCACCACTTTACCCCACTTCCCACCACTTGTATAGAATAAATTCTCCACAAAACAGAAAAATCCTGCTTTTTAGCAGGATTTCCGAAAAATAATTATTCAGCTCTATCGTTTGAAGAAGTGTTATCTGACATTATAGTTAACGATTCGCTATTTTCCGCTGTCAGCTTTTTACGAAGTTCGACCAGCTTTTTCTTTTTCGACCGCCGAAGCAGCCAAATGGGGATTCCAATTATGCTCAGAACGAGAGCAATAGGCAGTACAGCGGCAACTATTACAACTAGCCATTGAAAAATGACAGAAAGCACGGTTGCACTGCCATTAAGCGCTTCTGCCGCGCGTTGGAACAATGGCCCGCGGTCATTCGCCTGTATAACTGCGGCTGTGCCCAGCTTTTGTGCCATTCTGACTTCAATCGTTGAATAGGCTACATTTTGCTCCAAATACCTCATACGTCCTTTGATCCGTTCAATCTCCTCTTGAACCTTGCCCAGCTCATTGGAAAAGGCCAGCAGCTCATCAGTTTTCACAGCCTTTTCCATAAATACGATCAACCGGCTTTCCACAACCTGCTTCGCCTTAAGTCTCGAGGTCAAGTCTACAAACTCCTCAGAAACGTCCTGCCCCTGCATATTTTTCTTAACGGACGGGCTTATTTTCTCGATTTGACTTAACAAAGAACCGAAACCGCTTGCGGGAACCTTAATACTAAAGCTCCCACTTTTTTCGTAGGAGGTCTCGTTCTCGCTAAACTGCAAAATATAACCGCCCGACCGGCTTACCGCCTCTTCGATCTTCGCTTGTGCCTCCGCATACTTCTCCACCTGCATGGTTAGATTGGCTTTGTAAATAATTTTACGGTCAACCGCGCTTGGCTCTGCCGATATCCCGCCATTAAAGCTGTCAGCAGGCTTGGATCCGGTCGACAGGCTTTCCGATTTGGCCAGGGAACCCGCTGCTTGTGAAGCCGAGTTTCCCTGCACAGCCTCATTACTTATGCTATTCTTCTGATCCATCATATCCGTTTCTGCCATAGGAGCTGAACTCGTTGCAGCCGCATCCTTGTTGGATGACGATATAGCTCCACAACCGGATAAAACCACTGCCAACAATGCAAGCATAGCCAGGCCATTCAGATTTCTTTGCAGCCTCTGTCTCTCTCTTTTTGTCGTTTTTCCTGCTACGACCCCCACATGTTTCATTCGGATTCCCCCAATTTAAATTTTGGAATCATACTCGTGCAGCAAGCACATAGACAATTTTGTCATTGCACTACTATCTAAACGAGTGAAAATATGGGGATGTTGCATGATATTAACAATTAACAAAAAAAGAACCCTCCCCTGTCATATCAGGGAAAGGTTCTCCATTTACCGATTATTAATGTTCAGTCCAGCTGTCCAAATAAGATTTTTGCTCATCGCTTAAGGAATCGATTGAAGTACCGAGGGATTCCAGCTTAAAGCGAGCTACCTGCTCATCTAATGAGTAAGGCACGTTTACAACTTTTTTGCCAATTTCATTGTAATTGTCATTGACATATTTCAAAGACATCGCCTGCAAGGCAAAGGTCATATCCATAATTTCAGCCGGATGTCCATCTCCTGCCGCCAAATTAACAAGACGACCTTCTGCGATCAAATAAAATTTACGTCCGTCTTTGAGCTGGTATTCTTCAATATTACGACGAACTGTACGTTTCGAGACGGATAGCGCATCAAGCTCCGGTTTATTAACTTCCACGTCAAAGTGACCTGCATTAGATAGAATAGCTCCATCTTTCATTACTTCATAATGCTCACCACGAATGACATCACGGTTACCCGTTACGGTTACGAAGAAATCGCCAACCTTTGCAGCTTCCTTCATCGACATTACTGCGAAACCGTCCATGTAAGCCTCAACGCCTTTAATAGCGTCGATTTCAGTTACGATAACATTGGCACCAAGGCCCTTCGCACGCATGGCCACACCTTTACCGCACCAGCCGTAGCCGACAACAACGACCGTTTTACCAGCAACAACAAGATTCGTTGTACGGTTAATGCCATCCCAAACCGATTGCCCAGTACCATAACGGTTATCGAACAAATATTTGCAAAATGCATCATTTACAGCAACCATCGGGAACTGCAGGGAGCCGTCTTTTTCCATAGCCTTCAAGCGCAAAATGCCTGTTGTCGTTTCTTCAGCTCCGCCACGTACATTTTTAAGCAAATCTTTACGTTCCGAATGCAAGGCAGAAACCAGATCGCCGCCATCGTCAATAATCAAATCCGGCTCGGTTTCCAATGTTTTAATAAGCAATTCCTTATACTCTTGCGGATCAGGGTTATATTTAGCAAACACCGTGATTCCATCCTCTACCAATGCGGCACAAACATCGTCTTGTGTGGACAAAGGATTACTTCCGCAGATAGCAACCTCTGCTCCTCCAGCCTTAATTACTTTGGCCAAGTAAGCTGTCTTCGCTTCCAAATGGAGCGAGATAGCTACTTTTAGCCCTTTGAAAGGCTGTTCTTTTTCGAATTGCTCACGAATACGGTTCAAAACCGGCATATGGGCATTAACCCATTCAATTTTCAAGTGACCTTCTGGCGCCAATGACAAGTCAGCGACAATGCTGCGTTCTTTTGTATTCATGTAAAAATCCTCCTATAGATATGTATTTAAATGAATGGACGTTCCCGCCCGTTGAATCACAAATAAATGACCTTATGCATCCCATCCGGTTCTAGCTCGCTCTCCAAAAGCTCGTATAACCAACCTGTTCCATATTTGTTTAAATAGGCTAGTATATTATACACTCTCTCCTGAGGCTTGTCCAAAGGCAATACGGACAACCCAATTCGCTGGAACTGGCGAAGCGATGAGTCAAACTGAGTGCGCACGGCATCCGCAGCCTTATTCTCAAGAAAATCAATCTGCTCAAGAATTTTCCCCATATTCGTCTCGCCCAGCTTGCCAAGCCCGGCATTGATACCTGAGATCAGCTCCACCAAGGGCTGGTAGCTGTCTTTAAATTGCTCCTTGACAAGACCAAACTTTTCATCGAGCTTCAGAGCGTCCTGCTCCCGAAGCCATTCCTGCTGCTTTTCCTCCAAGCGATACAGGACATCCTCCAATGACAGGCCGTATTTGACCATGTTCTTCTGAACTATGCCTTCGAGTAGAGTAAACTCCATTCGGGGTACAACGACAGGCATCTTCATCCCTATATGGCGGAAGGCTTCACGTGTCAAAGCCCAATAAGCCACCTCACCCGGCCCAAGCACAGTCCCAAGCACAGGAAATAAAAAATCCTGCATCAGCGGACGCGTCATTACATTATTGCTTAAACGTTCAGGCGCTGACTCTGCCCAATCTAGCAATTGCTTACGCGAATAGCTTCGTTCCCGCTTGCGGTCGGTAAAGCCATCTGAGGCTTCATCGGCATACAGCAGAATTCGCTCACCGCCGTCAATGACGAACAAATTGGCATTGCGCTCCTGTAATTCAACTTGGGATGAATACCCCTGTGATTCAACTTTTTCTTTCCCCTTATGTACAGCAGCCTGTATAGCCTCATGCTCCTCCAACAGCTTGCGGAACATGGAGGATTCCAAGTGCCGCAGGTTCGGATCATCGGAGTTCATTACGACAAGTCCATGTGAACCGAACAGCTTCGCCATCATCCTGGCAAAAAAGTCAACCAGGCTTCGGGATTCAGAAGCAATGGTCCGAAGAGAGCTCATCCACTCTGCCTTGAATTCAGTTGGAATCAATGAAGCGTCCAGCTGCTCCAAAGCTTCTTCCCACTGCTTCCCGGATATCAATAGCTGGCTTACAGAGCTTCGAACACCGCTAGGATGCTCTAACTTAATTTTATTGACCTGCGCATCCTGTGACAAGTAATACATATGATTAACTTCATCAAAATCATGGTCCTCGCCAGCAATCCAGAAAACAGGCACGACAGGACGCCCCAACCTGGCGGAAGCATCTTTTGCAGTGTGGATGAGTGTAACGGCTTTATAAATAACCAGTGCCTGTCCCGTAAACAATCCGGCCTGCTGGCCGCCTACGATACAAAGCGTCCGCTCATTATTAAGCAGGCTGATAGATTGTAAAGCCTCCGGAGCATTGCCTATCTCCTTATTGTACAGAGATAAAGCCGCTGCCAGTTCTCCTCGGTCGGCACTCAATTGACGCTCGTTGTCCAACCATCCCGCACGCTCTTCCCAAGAGGATGCATCCCATGGATTATAATCAAACAAGGCTTCAACCAATTCATAATGACGAATATAATCCTCTGTCAAAGGCTGGCTGGATTTCCAATGAATCGATTCTACTTTCAACATGGAAGCCGCCTCGCTTTTTTAGTAAAATAACTACCCTTATGATTGTACACATGTTAGAGGAAATCGTCAAAAGGCATTCCCTGATTTTCATATAAAAAAAGAGTACAGCTGTGTAAAATGCCTGTACTCTCTATTATAGCTCTTAATCAGTTATATAAATGGCAGGCTACATAATGATTGGGTTGTGCTTCAATAAATGGCGGCATTGATTCTGCACATTGCGGCATAACCTTCGGACAGCGCGTTCGAAACGGACAGCCGCTTGGCGGGTTCAATGGGCTCGGGATTTCGCCTTCGAGAATAATACGTTCACGAGTCCGTTCAAGCTCAGGATCTGGGATCGGAATAGCCGATAACAACGATTGCGTGTATGGATGGAGCGGCTCCGCATAAAGCTCTTGCGAGGTTGTTACCTCAACAAGCTTGCCCAAATACATAACGCCAATCCGGTCGGATATATGTTTCACCATCGCCAAATCATGTGCAATAAACAGATAAGTGAGTCCGCGATCTTTTTGCAGCTTCTTGAATAAATTAACAACCTGTGCCTGTACTGAGACATCCAAAGCGGATATCGGCTCATCAGCAATAATGAATTGCGGCTCGATAGCTAATGCGCGGGCAATTCCAATCCGTTGACGTTGACCGCCGGAAAATTCATGGGGGAAGCGGCTTGCATGCTCCTCATTTAATCCTACATCCCTAAGCAGCTCATACACTCTTTCCTTACGTTTACTGCTGCTGAGTAGATTATGAATATCGATACCTTCAGCAATGATATTGCCAACAGTCATTCGCGGGTTTAACGATGCATAAGGATCCTGGAATACCATTTGCATATGACGACGAAACTCTTGAAGCTTTCGTCCGCGAAGCTCATGGACATTCTCGCCGTTGAACAGCACCTCGCCGGAGGTTGCTTCATATAACCGTATAATGGTTCGGCCTGCTGTCGATTTCCCACAGCCTGATTCCCCTACCAAGCCAAAGGTTTCGCCGCGGTCGATTGTAAAATTCAAATCGTCAACGGCTTTTAATATTTTTCCTCCACCCAAATTGAAATGCTTTTGCAAATTCCGCACTTCCAATATCGGTTGTTTACTCATCGGGAAACACCTCCCGCTTCTATAGGCCTTTCGACTTCCGGAGCATCGTGATGCAGCAGCCAACAGGCAGCTGAATGAGTCTCCGAAACGACGAAGTGCTCCGGATCAATGTCCAGGCAAACCTGCATCGCATATGGACAACGGGCAGCAAATGCGCAGCCCTTGGGAGGAGCGAATAAATCAGGCGGACTTCCCGGAATCGGAACCAACTCGCTGTCCGTATCCTGATCCAGCCTTGGTACAGAACGGAGCAGCCCCCAAGTATAAGGATGCTGAGGTCTGTAGAACAGCTCGTTGACCGTCCCCCGCTCCGCCACTTTTCCCGCATACATAACGATAACTTGCTGCGCCATTTCCGCCACGACGCCCAGATCGTGAGTGATGACAATGATAGAAGCATCCGTTTCTTCGGACAGCTTCTTCATTAAATCAATAATCTGCGCTTGAATGGTCACATCAAGTGCCGTCGTTGGTTCATCCGCGATTAGCAGCTTAGGACTGCAAGCTAGTGCAATGGCGATCATCACACGCTGACGCATCCCGCCCGAAAATTCATGCGGATATTGATTCATTCGGCCCTCAGGATTGGACATGCCCACCTGCTTCAAAATTTCGACAGCACGTTTTCTAGCCTCGGAAGTGCTGATCTTCTCATGTTTCATTAAGCCTTCCGTGATTTGCTTGCCTACGGTCATCGTAGGATTGAGCGATGTCATTGGATCTTGAAAGATCATTCCCATCTCCGAGCCGCGTATGGACTCCATTTCTTTATTAGAGCAACGGGTAATTTCCGTCTTTTCATCAAATTTAATGGAACCGCCTTTGATTACGCTGGGCGGAGTTGGGATAAGCCTCATGATAGTCTGTGCAGTAACGGACTTCCCGCAGCCTGATTCACCTACGATCGCGAGCACTTCCCCTTTCTTAAGATCAAAGGAAACGCCACGCACCGCTTGAACCTCTCCGGCATAGGTGTTGAAAGACACACGCAGATCTTTGACCTGCAATATATGTTTACTCATGATTTGGCACCTCCTAAGAGCTTTTACGCTAATAAAAGCTTACATCGTATGCATTAGCCGAGCTTTTGTTTTAGCAAAATCTAACCTCGCAAGCATTAGCTGAGTTATTCATAGTGTTACTTCCGCATTTTCGGATCAAGAGCATCGCGCAATCCATCCCCAAGCAGGTTAAAGCTCATCAATATAAAACTAAATACAACAGTCGGAAAAATAACGCGGTAAGGGTAATAGCGTATGGCGCTTGCTCCATCTGACAGCAGTGCGCCAAGTGAGGCCAGCGGCACCCTGATCCCTAATCCAATAAAGCTTAGAAAAGCTTCTGTGAAAATAGCCGATGGTACAATAAACGTTATTTGCACGATAATCAAACCAAGCGCATTAGGCACAAGATGTTTTAGAATAATTCGCGACCCCCCAGCGCCAAGCGTTCTCGCCGCGAGCACATACTCCTGTTCCTTAAGCGTCAAAATTTGTCCTCGAACAAGCCGGGCCATGGGCACCCATCCTGTAATCGCATATGCGATAATAATTGTCATAAAACCAGGCCCAATCACTATGATCAACAGAATGGAAATTAATAAAAAAGGAATCGAGTAGATGATTTCGATAAATCTCTGCATAATGTCATCAATCCGGCCTCCATAGTAAGCAGAGATCCCCCCGTACAATACGCCAAAGACCAGATCAAGCAATGCGGCCGTTAGCCCAATAGCCAATGATATCCGAGTCCCCCACCATACGCGCACCCACAAATCTCGTCCAAAATCATCGGTTCCAAACCAATGCAGCGAAGAAGGAGGCTGATTTTTGATATCATAATTTTGAGTCGCATAATCATGCTGGGTAACTATTGGCCCGAAGATCGCTAGCACAGCCAGAACAATCATTACAATCAAACCGAACATCGCCAGCTTATTTTTCTTTAGTCTTCTCCATGCATCCTGCCAATAGGTCATCGAAGGGCGGACAATAACCTCATGACCAACTCCCTCTTTGGAGATAGGCTGGAATTGCTCTTTTGAGACGTGCATTATTTACTGCCCCCTTTAGCCAACCGGATACGAGGATCCACTAAACCGTACAAAATATCCGTTAAAAACAAGACGACAACAAGGAGAAACGAGTAAAAGATAGTTAATCCCGTAATCATCGTATAGTCATTGGAGTAAATCGATTGCACAAAATGCTTCCCAAGCCCAGGCACAACAAAGATTTGCTCTACTACAAGCGTACCCGTAATTAAATTAACAAATACAGGACCAAGCACTGTAACAACCGGCAGAATGGCATTGCGAAGAGTATGTCTCACAACAATGGCCCTTTGCGACAATCCCTTCGATTTGGCGGTTTTAATGTAATCCAGATTCAAAACATCCAGCATTGAAGTACGCATTAAACGGGCTAAGATGGCTATCGTTCCTAACGATAACGCAATAGAAGGCAACACCCTGCTCGAAGCACCCGTCCACATTCCGGCGGGCAGCCAACCCAGTTTTACGCCAATGTAATAAGAGAGCAGAGGTCCCAGAACAAATGAGGGGATAGAAATTCCTGCAATTGCAGTAAACATAGCCGCGATGTCCCACCCTTTATTGTGGTTTAAGGAAGCTATGATCCCTAAAATAAGACCGACAATAATGGCGATAACAAGAGCCCAGAGCCCCAATTCAAGTGATGCTGGAAATCCCTGTGCAATAATATCGGTGACTTTGCGGGTAGGAAATGCATAAGAAACACCCAGATCCCCGTGAATCACATTGTTCATATATTTCAAATATTGCTCCCAAACCGGCTTGTCCAAACCATATTGTGCATATAGCAGCTTTTTTTGCTCAACGGTAAGCTTAAGCGATTCCTCACCGAACGGATCACCCGGCAAATTTTTCATCAAAACAAACGTAAAGCTGACAATCAGCCACAAGGTTATAACCATATAGATAAGACGGCGCAAAATATAGCGAAGCATCGCACACCTCCCAATAATTGAATTGAATTAGAAAAGGAGGGCCGTTCCATTAAATAAAGAACGGCCTGATCTACTTAGTTTAACAAACTCACTGCTGCTCTATTACTTAAGCGAAACCCACTTCAGTTCCCATTCCTTGGACATAGCCGGTAAGAGTAAGCCTTCAACATTTGTCCGCTTTGCATAAGGTCTGGTACGGAAGTAAAGCGGAGACAATGGTGCATCACTCATTAGTAACTTCTCAGCATCAACCAGCATTTTGGAACGTTTGGCTAGATCGAGTTCTTTGTCCGCACCTCTAACTAAATCATCATAAGCCTTGCTCTCGTATTGCATATAGTTGAAAGATTTGTTGTCAGAGAGCCACATATCAAGAAACGTCATTGGATCGTTATAATCTGCGCCCCACAGACCAATAAGCGTATCAAAGTTACCCTCTTGCATATTTTTCACTCGCAGTGCAAATGGCAGCGGTTCGCCTGTTACATTTACACCTAAATTTTGTTTCCATTGAGCTTGAATAAATTCGATTGTCTTCTTGGAGGTATCCGTATCATCGGAAGTCAGCTTAAATGGAGGCAGTGCTGTCAATTTCAACTCTGCCAAGCCTTCAGCTAACAACGATTTTGCTTTCGCAGCATCAAACTTAGGCTGTGTATCGCCGGCTACCTTGCGGAATTCCTGCTTATTACCATCCAATACCGTTCCTGGAACCAGCCCCGTAGAAGGGATTGAAGATCCTCCAAGCACAACTTCATTCAAAGCATTTCGATCAATAGCCATACCTAGAGCTTGACGAACCTTCGCATTCGCAAAAGCCGGTACCTTTTTAACCTGGAACATCACATAGGAGGATACGAACTCTTTTTTCAGAGCAAGATCGGGCTTCCCTTGGTACATTTTGAATTGATCGCCTACCAGCTCCGTCAGGTCCACCTGATTCGTTTCGTACATATTTAAGGATGTGCTTGTCTCTTTCACAACATTTACGGTAACTTTCGTCAGCTTCACATTCGCTGCATCCCAATATTTATCATTTTTGACCATAACAAGCTGCTGCTCGTGATCCCATTTTTCCAACTTAAAGGGACCTGCTCCAATGACCTTATCGGCATCTGCACCGTACTTATCGCCTTGGGCTTTTACGAAATCAGGCTTTTGCGGGAAAAAGATCGGCATCGAAAGCTGGTCAGTAAAAAAAGCTTTTGGCGTTTCCAAAGTAATTTCTAACGTCTTATCGTCCTTTGCTTTAACACCAAGGGCTGCCTTCTTTGCTTCAAGCTCTTCCGGCTTGGCTTTGATCATATCGGCACCACCTTTAATCCAGGCCAGCATAGAAGCGTATTTCGCTTTTGTTGCCGGATCTAACGTACGCTTGTAAGCAAACTCGAAATCACCCGCCGTCAAAGGTGTGCCGTCAGCCCAAGTTAAACCGTCACGTAGTGCAATCGTATAAACCAAACCATCTGCAGATATCGTTGGCAATGCTTTAGCAAGAGCAGGCTGTGGCTTACCTTCGGCATCCAAACGAAATAGCCCTTCATTGATAGCATTGATAATGGTAAAAGTCGGATTTGTTGTTGCAATCGAGCTATCCAATGCAGGCGGCTCCGCCTTAAGATTAATTCTGATCTCCTGCGCAGGAGCTTTATTGCCATCGGTGCCCCCTGCATTATTTTGACTGTTGCTTGAACAACCAACAACAGCGGTACCTAGCATCGCTGTTACTGCAGTCAGAACTAGCAATTTGTTAAGCTTCATTAAATGTACCCTCCCAGATCGATATGTAATTATATGGTAAATTCAACATTCTCTATTAATGAGTATGTGAAGATAACATCTTGCTATTATTAGGTCGAAAAATAGAAACCAATGTGAAATCGCTTTCCAAAGAAGTACTATACAACCATTGGTCAATTATTTCTAGTGTTATTATTTGACAATCCCTCTACATGGACATACAAAAAAAAGAGCCTATACATAGGCTCCCATAATTTCAAAATATTATTCGTTCATTTATCCAATTCAGAAGGACGGTTGGAGTTCAAAACTTTTTCAATAGCATTAGCCAGCTCCCTGTATACATCCGTTTCAACCTGGGAACGAAGCTGCGTTTTTGCAAACACCTCACCTCGGTCTGTAGATACATATTTGGGTGGGAGTTGGTTTAAGGCAATCGCAATAATATCGCCTTGCAACTTCTCATCCAATTCTTTTAGATGAGCCTGGTGCTGCAACAAATCCTTCAAACAGCTTTTCACAATATCTTCCATTAAATTATGTACATTCATACTAATTCAATAATCCCCCTTAGCTTGAAATAATATATTTGCCTATGCCAATGAAGAGCAGCAAAACATAGCACGCGGATAAAACAACGAATCCCAGCCTTAGCAGGCTTTTAATGATTTTATAAAAATTGATCTTTCCCTTCATACGGTTCTGCATATTGCCGATAAGACCACCCGCGATTAAAAAGAGTAGCAAAACAAACCACAACCCAAATCCAGTGCCGAACAACTGACGGGTCATCAGTGAAACAGAGCCGATTAAAAACAAGGTTGTTATATCAATAGCAAAATGAGTAGCCCGCTTCTTATCTCCAGTAACCCAATAAACAATACCCCACGCAGCAAAAAAAGACACAAACGGCACTAGCGCTAAAAATGTATAAATCGTATTTAGTACGGATATAAAACCATTCAAGCAGACCACCTGCTTTATCTTATATTGTTTCCCATTGTTGCTCAATGGATTGGAGTAAAAGATACATGGTGTTGTGAGTAGGCATTTCTACCTCTGTTTCCCGCGCTTTAGCTAGCAAGCCACCCGTGATCGCCTCGTTTTCAGTCCGTCTTTGATACAGTACATCCTGCAGCATCGAAGATTGGTTATTAGCGGTTTTTCTGCAAACTTCCAGCAGCTGCTCCCACAGATCGTTAGCGAGCTCAATACCAAGCTTGTCCGCTAACACGACTCCTTCATCAAATAGTGAGCGCATAAGTGCATAAGATGCAGGAAGATCCGGCAGCTGACCGTTGCGGATTTGCAGAATCGAGGTAATAGGATTGATTACTGAATTGATCAGAAGCTTATTCCAAACTTTACTAGTGATGTTGTTCGACAAATTCACCGTGAATCCTGCATTATTCAAAAGGTTTTTAAAGTTTTTGACTAAACCTTTGTCATTTTTCGTACGTATTCCATTAGAATCATCACCAATCCAGGTCATTCCTCTTCCTGTATGCTCCACATGATGCGCCGAATGCTTCAATGCACCTTCTGTTGTCACAGCTATAAGCAGCTGTTCTTGGGGAATATACCGCTGCAGCAGCTCTATATGACCTATTCCGTTCTGAAAGCAAACGAGCCGCGAAGCAGGCTTCCTTAGCTGCAATTTGATTGCAGAAGCCAACTCCCCGGTAATTGACGTTTGCTTCATCATAAGCAGAACTATATCCGGCAGCTCGGTCGTCTCTATATCAGTTATTGCGGAAGCCGTTGCTTCCTCAAAGGAAAACACTCTCGGCGATATCTTGAAGGTATCCCTCTCATTGTTATTCGAAGGGTTTGTCCCTATTCCTGCCGTTAGAAGAAGTCCCTGCTCACGGATAAGCTGAGCCTGTTCGCTTGTTCTGGTAACAAGTTCAACCTCGGCGCTGGACCTAATCAACCTGGACGCAACCAGCATCCCCATTGCCCCAGCTCCAATAACTCTTATTTTCATTTGGTCTCTCCATTTCACAACTGTTCTTTCTCCTAGTATACAAAACAGGTGGACACATTAGAAAGCTTTATTCCTTATGGTTCAGCCCTGCTGAAACTTATTCCTTCGGGATAACCTGGCCGATGGCCAGGTCCTCGGTGTACGATTTACGTTTCTGCGTTGGGAGGGAATCGGGTATGGGATTCCGGCCGCTGTTGAAGTCGTGTTCCCTTTGAATTTATGGCTTGCAGCGGTTGGAACACGAGCTTCAAAGGTAGGTTGCATACCCGAGCAGTCACTGGAGGTGACGACCAGGGCGGACGCTATCACCCCTCCATCCCACACCCGTTCCCTCTTACGGTTCTACTTTGCTGCCTTCTGCTACCTCTTTCTTTGCTGCTCCTAACCTATCGCTTAGGCGGTATTCATAGCCATGTACCCCTTGGTAGTATACTCCGGCTACATCTCTCCATCACATGCTTTGCAACTAAAACTGCCGCGACACCTCAGGATCCTCCCATCCCTATAACCACATAGGAAGCGATTAAGGATGGGGCTGATATCACATCTGAAAGTGAACGTCTGTGCGCCGATATTAACGAAACCTGCAACTCCTAGAACCGGTTATTTAAGTGAACATATCAAGCGCTTTTCTTTAATGGCGACTTATTATGAATGAGTCGAAGCATTAGCGGACGTAATCGTTCCGCTATAATATGGAAAGCACAAAAAACACAGAGATAGCGGAAGAACTAATTCCGTTATCTCTCGCATTTGTGCATAGTATTCATCATTCGCTCCACATAGCGGAAATCCGACTTCCGCTATGGCCTAAAATTGGAAGCGGCAGATTAAATAACGGAATTTTCTGTTCCGTTCAGGACCTTTAAAGGCACCTAGCTGCTTCCCGCTTCCCGAATATATAATGGAACTCATCCGATCATTGGTTACATAAAGATTTTAATAATTCAAATATGTTGAAAGTTTAGAAAGGGTACCTCTGCTTCATACTTAGTGCATAAAGAACTCCTTCGAAAAATAAAAAGCTCTGCAAGCTAAGCCTGCAGAGCTTCTCTTAATCTATTCTTTCTAAGTTGCCATTCGCATCCATTTTAAATCTCGGCTTGTTTTCATCCTCTTCCTCAACGAGAAAAGCAAGCTTACGTGCTCGATCCATAATTTGAATAAGCGCTTTATAATCATCATTAACAACACGATAATCTGTTTCCACTTCATTGACCTGCTTGTTTAATACATCATTTTCACCTCGCAGGCGGTCTAGCTCCTCTTGCTTTTCATTTAATTCCTTCTCCAAGTGACGGACATGGCGGGACATCTCGTGATAATTGCCTTTCCATTGGCGAAGAAAACGAATGACAGCATCGATGGAGATAGACTCCTCAGAGAACGAATCATTCAACTTGCTAGTCTCCACACTCTCAAGCACCGAGACGTTACCCGATACGGCTGCAAATGCGGAATGCTTTTTTTGTTGATTCCGTTTCTGACGCTGTGCCTTTGCTATTTGAATCGCAGTGTCATATTTTTTACGCACAAAGCTATTCCATCGAAACCCGCAAGCAGCTGCAGTTCTACCTATTTTTTCGCCTACCTCTTCAAAAGCAGATAACTGTGTACTGCCTTCACGAATATGCCGTAGGGTCACCTCCGCTAAAATTAAATCGTCCTCATCGCTCCAAGCATCTTGTCTTATGGCTGTCATACAATAGCAGTCCTCCTAACCCCTGGGTAATCAGTTGTCCTCATCCATTCATCTATCGAAAGTAAGGCATGGAATGTTGCGTTACTTAATCATTATGCCCATAGTAGAGTTCATAGAATCGTTTTCTACTATTTTGTATTGCCATTTTTCAATTGACTCATACATGCTTTATTAGACAATAGGGCAACCTACAAAAGAAAGCGTTGAAGGTTAATTTTATTAGTTTGTAATAAGTCATTTGAAAACAGTCGCAAAATGTATGAATTTCGTCACGGATTTGACATTTACAGTGCATGTTGCAACAGGTATAATGGTCAATAGTAAAGTAGTGCAGGCAGAGAGGGGGTTCGGAAATGGATCGCATGTTTCGCGTTCTTGGCTTTTGGACGCTAGTTATAGGGTTAATGGCATTGGCCGGTGAAATGATACCGATGGCTATGCTCTTTTTTGCCCAAACAGCTATCTTCGTACTATTAGGATATTTGAAATTAACCGAGCGTACCTACATATTGCTTTTTTGGGGGTACATGTTTCTCTCGTTCACCGGTTTTACATACTGGTCTTTCTTCAAAATGTCCGTATAATATTCAAAATGGTTTGCAAAAAAGGTGAGCTGCCTAGGGCAGTTCACCTTTTTTTTGTATCAGCACCTTAAACAGCTCGCTCATCTGATCACTCAGCAGCAGTTGCCTAACCGCTCGATTCCGTCTAGCTTCCGGACTGAAAGGATCGAGTGAAGCGGTGTCCTGAAGCTTTTGCAGCAATCCGTTTTCTACCAGAAACTGCTTTTGTGTTATAAACTGCACTTGCTTAAGCCCTGCTGCAGCTCCTGCATTAATTAAGCTGCTGAAATTAACATGTGATGTAATATCTTGTTCCCCTGGATACAAATAAGGATTATCCTGAGCCATATGTTTGCGGTAAGACATCAATGTTCCATTCATTCGATGTGGAGCATAGATTTCATCTGAGCGGTCCCCATAATCTATTGTTACCAATTGCCCTTGTCCAATCGATTGACCGATCCGCTGAATCCATGCTATGGCCTCCAAATTCACTTCAAGCTGCTGCCCTTCCTCCAGTTCTACTCCCTGATTACTTATATAATCCAGCACAGGCCCTTCTGACAGCGGCAGCAGTTTATCACGGAAGCAGCCCTCTCCCTCATCCCATTCAACGTATAGTTCATAGGGCTTTCCTTGCAAACTCTGCACCCTATGCACCGGGAATGCATCCAAAAGTTCATTGGAGAATACAATAACATGTTCCCAAGGACCCAAGCCCAACCATTCCTGCTCTGTCAACCATTGAACCTTTTCCGCATGTTCAGCAAGCCTATCCGCCTGTATGGTACGATGATGAGGGCTTGCTTCCACGGAAATGTAAGTTAATCGCTTATAGACCGTCGCAGCACTTGCCTTTAGCTCGTCCAGCAGCTGTCTGGCCAGCTGACCGGTACCGCCCCCATATTCCACTATTATTAGCGGTTGTTCCGGGAGCGATTGCCCTGCCTGACTAGCCATATAATTAGCCAGCACTTCTCCAAACAAGCCCCCGATAGCTGAGCTGGTGTAAAAATCGCCGTTACGGCCTATCTTATCTTTATTATTCATATAATAGCCGTTCTCAGAATGGTACAGGCAGAGCTCCATGTAATCCCGAAATGGAATGGCAAGCCCGGGGCTATTTTCAATATAACGACGTATTATTCCGACTAAAGCTGTATCCTCCTGCACTCTGTCTACCCGCCTTCCTTATGTATGCGTATTGATAGTTTAATCACCGTATGTGTTTAAGATGCTTCCTTTTCACTAAAGACAAAGCCGTATGTTCTCGTTATAATAGATGGAGTGTTGGAACGACCAACTCAATAAACATAGTTATACTGTAAATTTGGAAGGAGCCGAACAAAGCTGTGGCAGTAAGCAAATGGAAATTTACCGCACGAGCGTCACTATTATCCGCTGCCTTGGTATTGTTTGTAACAGGCTGTACCGATTATAAGCAAATCAAAGCGGACCTACTTCAAGCTGTCAACAAGCAAGAGGAAATCAAAAACTATCGTTTTACCGGATCATTTGAGCTGAAAGCAGACGCAGCATTGCTTGGACAAGCCAATCCCTTTGCCGCCGCTCTATTCGCTATACTAAAGGACAGTAAAATCGAATATACAGGTATAAGCTCTCTTGAACCGACCTCCCAGTTGGAAACCAATCTTAAAGTGACACCTGCCGGAGGAAGCGTCATTGACATTCCTGTCCTCATTAAAGATAGCAAATTGTTTTTCCATATGCCAGCTTTAAATAAAGATGACGAATATATGATGCTGCCCATCCAGGCGAAGCAGAATCCAGCTTCATCTTCCAGTAATCCGGAGCCTTTAAAAAACACAGGACATTTGTCCGCCACTCTTAATCAACAGCTATTAAATGGTGTTGATGCGAATTGGCTGCAGTCTGCCAAGGAACCCGTCACATTATCCGATGGTACAGCAGCCAAACGTATTACGCTTGATATCAACTCCAAGAATGAAAAAGCGTTTGCTGATTATTGGGATCAATCACTCCCAGGGCTGTTAGAGCTATTGAAGACTAATGGCTTGGCTTCCGGCGCTTCGCTGGATTCATGGCAATCTGCATTGAAGCAATTGAAATTTAAAGCTCCAACTACCATAGACATGCTAATTGATAATGACGGGTATATTCATGAGCAGAAATGGAGCTTAAGTTTCACAGCTAACGGAAGCACCAACGTGAATCGTATCATCTGGACCCAATCCCTAACCGAGATCAATAAAAATCCGGCATTCACAAAAGACATCCCCGCTAAGCAGAAATCACTCGATGAGCTGCTGAAGCTTACCAAGCAGGCACCTGCTGTGAAGAAAGCCAACTAAACCTCGGGCTGTAAGAGACTCTGTTCTTGAATTAAAAAATACTTCTTCTTGTGAAGAAGTATTTTTTTTCATTATTATCATAAAATTGTGATAATGTTATCTTATATCTGTTATAGCCGCTCACTTAGGAGGAACCTATTCTGATGAGACCTTTTCAACAAGCTATTTGTCTCATCCTTTGTCTTGCCATTGGACTGTACCACTACCAGCCTTCTTACGCTGCCAGTACGGAAGAAACTAAGCTGCTGCTGCAAAAGAGTCTTACTGTATTCGAAGTGGATCAAGAGCTGGCACGAATTGAGAAGCAGGAGAAAAGCCTTATTCTTCAGCTTACTTCTGCCGAACAGGAGCTCAAAGCTCAACAAGCCCTCTCAGCAGATACAAAGCGCCATGCAGCAAAGGTGCTGAGGGCTTACTATATGGGTGATCGAGATTCATTATGGATGCTCTTGTTTTCTATTTCTTCCTTCAAGGACGCTCTTACAACTTTTGATTATTTACAAATGATCGTCCGTAATGATCGTGAATCGTTGAAGCGGTATACGGATAATCAAAAGCAGCTTCAGGAGCTTTATAAATCGCTCACCACTTCCAAGACTGCTCTGCTTCAAACTAAGGATCGTTATATAGCCCAACGAGAGAAATTAATTCTTCTTCAGAAGCAGCTTGATGAAGATGTGGCCAAACATTCCGAGGCAGCCGAGATATTGCAGCAGATGACGAATCTGACCGCACAATGGCAAAATAAAGGTATACCGCTTTTTAAAATGTATTTTCAGGCATTGGCGCAAGCTATGAAGCAGCTTCCCGAAATTATTTCCGATTCTAAAGACGGTAAGAACAACCATTTAATTGTTAATGGATTTCAATATACATTTCAAATTACCGATCAAGAGCTAAACAGCTTCTTACGAAGCAAAAATGAGCTGTTTCGAAATATGACCTTTCGATTCACTGACTCTCAAGTCATAACAACGGGTACACAAGACGGGATGCAGGTCCTCATTAAAGGCAAGTATGAATTAGCCGTAAAAGACGAACCTAAGGGAAAAACCTTCGTGCGTTTTCGTATCGAACAGCTTCAATTTAATGGCTTTGATCTACCGGCAACTACTATAGATGCTATGGAAAAGGAAATCGATTTGGGGATTTATCCGCAATCGATAGCTTCTTTTTTAATCGTAACTGGCGTTAAGCTCGAAGAAGGCAAGCTCAGCCTAATGCTGAAGCTGGCTTTATAATATCGCAGTATCCATTCTAGTAAAAAATATCAGACAATGGAGAATTGAAAAATGACTATTGCTCTTAAACCAGCCCTGTTAATGGACATGCCGGATGGCAAGCTGCCCGGCTTTTATGCTCAAATTGTAAAGGCATTAGCAGCAAAGGCCCCCTTATTCGATCGTGACAAAGAATTGCTTATTTTCGATTCCCTTGGCGAGCGAGAAATGGCTTACCCTATAATGCATCAATATAAAATACCTTATGAAAACATGGATTTACTCCTCCTTCCTGCAACAGTATATGCGCGGCCTGATTTCACAGATTACGGTTTCGTCAGCCGTTCCGGACTCAGCTATGTTTACGCCGAGTCGGTCTACTTATTTACT
This sequence comes from Paenibacillus sp. GCM10027630, assembly GCF_042676305.1. Classification (NCBI taxonomy): domain Bacteria; kingdom Bacillati; phylum Bacillota; class Bacilli; order Caryophanales; family Paenibacillaceae; genus Paenibacillus; species Paenibacillus sp. GCM10027630. The sequence continues at coordinate 82,115 of NZ_JBHTGY010000098.1, forward strand.
CTTCATCATATTGAGCCCGCGGCTGAGCCTATTCAAGCGCTTCAGCAATTCGAGGAGCATTTACTTGCTTCCATTCCACAAGCAGAAGTCATTTATATTGTTGACCTGCAATATGAAGAACTAATGAAACGCATTGCTCAAGCTTATAATTGTGAGCTTCGCCCCTTTCCTAAGCCCCTGTAAGCCTTTCTAAGCCCCTATATATCATCCGACAAGTCCTTTTATGTAATAACCACGTTACGCAATCAGCATGGTCAAAAAAAGCGCAGCAGAAAGGGTTCATCCCCTTACTGCTGCGCTTTTTATAAAAACTACAACAAATCTGCCGCGAGCTGTGCCAGATGTGAGCGTTCACCACGCTCCAACGTAATGTGCCCACTGATGTTTTGAGCCTTGAATCGCTCTACAACATAGGTCAAACCATTGCTGGAAGCATCCAGATAAGGGTGATCAATCTGTTCCGGATCGCCCAGCAGCACAATTTTACTTCCCTCGCCAACCCTTGATACGATCGTTTTAACTTCATGCTTCGATAAGTTTTGAGCCTCATCAATAATGATAAATTGCCCCGGTATGGAGCGGCCTCTTATATAGGTGAGAGCCTCAACCTGAATACTGCCTAGACCTGCCAATATTTTTTCAATATCTCCGGCCTTCTTTGTATCAAATAAATATTCAAGATTATCATAGATTGGCTGCATCCAAGGACGCAGCTTCTCTTCTTTTTCCCCCGGTAAGTAGCCAATATCTTTCCCCATTGGTACAACAGGCCGGGCAATCAACAGCTTTTTATATTTCCGCTCGTCTTCCACCTTCAATAAACCGGCTGCCAAGGTTAGCAGAGTTTTCCCTGTACCCGCTTTCCCTGTCAAAGTCACGATGGGAATTTCATCATTCAGCAGCAGCTCCAGCGCCATTCGCTGCTGTGCATTCCGGGCCCCGATTCCCCATATAGGATCATTGCTCAGGAATAAAGGCTCAAGCTTCTTGCCATCCGCATTTACCTTAAGCAATGCCGATTTGGACGTCCCCATCTCATCCTTGAGAATTACAAACTCATGAGGATTTAGCGGGTAAGCCAGATGAAGCGAGTTAACGTTTAAATACCGGTAAGTGTAAAATTCGTCAATTACGGAAGGATGGGCGTGAATGGTTAAATAACCCATATACATATCCGGCATATTGACAATCCGGTCGGTTAAATAATCCTGAGCTGTCAAACCAAGCACATCCGCCTTGATTCTGACAAGCGTATCTTTACTTACCATCACAACAGGTCTTGGATTCGGATTTTCCTGTTCTTCCATATGATAATTAAGTGCTACCGCCAAAATACGGTTATCATTAGTTCCCTCAGCAAACGTTTCTTGAAGCTTCGCAAAGCTTCGGTGATTCAATTCAACCTTGAGCCTGCCACCATTCGGCAGATCAATTCCCTCAAACAATCTGCCTTGGTTTCGCAAACCATCCATCATCCGTGAGATTTGTCTGGCGTTGCGACCGAGTTCATCCGCATTGCGCTTTTTATTGTCAATTTCCTCCAGCACAATGGCAGGTATGACCACCTCATTATCCTCAAAAGCATAAATCGCATTCGGGTCCTGTAAGAGCACGTTAGTATCCAGTACAAAGATTTTTTTCATATGAGTCCCTCCCAGGTTTGGTGTTTGGCTGTCGCTATACATAGGAATACACAGTCAAGGACAAACTAACCAAAGCAATTAAGGGATAGAAAGGAACGATCAATTATGAGAATATTTGTCTACTGTTTCCTGCTGTTGTTCGTCTTGGTAGGTTGTACCCAATCACCAAAGAATGGAGCTTCCCCCTCTCCGACAAATGATGCAAATCGACAAATTAAGGTACAACAAACGGCACCTCAGAAAAAAGAAATTATCGATTCTCGGGCCGTCTCTGAACGTTTGGAGCAAATAGCCACCAGCATACCACAGGTTGAAAGCGCCAAATGCGTCGTTTTCGGTAACACAGCGGTAGTTGGGATCAATTTGCCTCCAGAAATGGACCGTGCCAAAGTAGGGACTATTAAGCTCTCAGTAGCGGAAGCGTTGAAGAAAGATCCTTACGGCGTTGACGCTATTGTGACGGCGGATATTGATCTTGCAGCAAGAATTGGTAAAGTAAGAGATAATATACGTAATGGCAGACCGTTTAGAGGTTTTGCAGAGGAAATGTCGGAAATTATAGGCCGAATCATTCCTCAAATGCCGCGAGATGTTGAACCAGCCCCCTCCGCTAAAGAGCCACAAATGCCTAATGCTAACCTATAGCGATTGACAATTTTCGATATGGAGAAAAAGCCTAGAATCCAAAAACATTCTAGGCTTTCTTCATGGCTTCAAAAACTTGCGTATCCAGCTTTTCAGCTGCACGCTTGTCATAAGTTTTCTCATATTCTGGGGCAGAGGAAATACGCGCTCCATAGAACATCGCATCTCTCACTACTGAGATATCAATATCAAAACAAGCCAGTTTAAACGGCACGCCTTCAAGCGCATCCGTAACAAGTCGACCATTGCCATAAATGGCATGAACCGACCCTTCTCCAACAAAGGTAAGATTCAATTGCGGGTTTTGTTTAATATTGCTCACAATGCGTGAACGCTGGTCCACAGCAAAGCGAATTGTGCCCGATTCCTTGGCGTAGAGCCAGGAGATGGCATTCATGCTTGGTGCCCCGGATTCGAAATCAATTGTGCTTAATAGCGCAAATGAATCCTTTTGCAATGCTGCAAATAATGGCTCCGGCAGTAGTGTGATCGTTTCTGCCATGGCTACCCCTCCTGCGTTATTTTCTTTGAATAGTACTGTGTCGATGACTATATTATAACACAGGTATGTTTCTGCAACCACAGACAGTTGTGGATGTCCATCCTATAGACATATGTATGACTTAAGCCACTCCCTTCCATTGCTGATACTATATTTTATTGATTATTCAGCTAGTTATGTCAATTGTCATTGATTGTTGTACTTAGGATTAGAATTAATATCATGAAGCAGCTGCTCTACAGATTCTTTATCAAACATAAGCCTTTTTCGCTTGCCCTCAACTTCATAATGAATATGAACCATGGTCTCATCCTCGGTTGTTTCAAAACTTGTCACCCCATGATCATCACGTATAATCTCTTCAAAAAAAAGTCTGGTTTCTTCTGCGGCATGATCATCTTGTCTAGCCTCAGCTACTATCTTGATTTGCAACCAGTTAAAAAGGGCATCTTCAAGTCTCACTATTAATTCTCCTCCTTAAGCAGAGTGACGGCATATCCTTGCTTATGCCACCTAACCATCGTATGAACCCATTGATGAATAATATCGTCTTCTCTGTTATCAGCAATCTTAGCCGCGGCAATATTGAGCCATTCATCCATTTCTTTAACAGCTGGGAGTCTGTCCAAATAAGCTTGTGCACAGTGAGATAGCTCCAGTCCCCCTTGTTCAAAGACAACCGGCCCCTCGCTCGCCAGTTCGAATGGCAATTCATCAACTCCACAGGCTAATTCAAACTCTTCGCTGAGCATTAAGTTTGCTTTGAAGGTCATTAGCAGCCGAGGGTGAACCGTCCTGAGCAATGCAAGAAAACGGTCTGCTATCTCCGCAGGCCGCAGCTCCAATCGATCCTTTAATAAAGTAACCATTTGTTCCTTTTCATCAATAACGATAGGTGTTAGCCAAAGACTGCTCACAGGTTCACCTCAACCTTCTTTACTTTCTATTGGTCCGCTCCTGAAAGAAGTATCGGATTCTTACCATTAACATCAGAGCAACCGCTACGGCCAAGCTCGGGATAATGGGCAACGCTCCTAATTGAAACAGAAGAAGCATAAATGCGCCTACTCCAAGCAGCAAATAAACGACTGCTTCCTTCAATATAGGAAGCTTGCGCATTTTAAAAACCTTATTATAAACATATGTAATTAATACGAATATGATTAAATAAGCAATATACGGATGGGCGCGAAACCATTCGGTCATAATAAGGAACCTCCTGCGATTACATAATAATTTTAAAAAGAAAGCTCTGAATCATCAGAGCTTTCCGGTAAATATCATTATACGTTCGACGCTGCCATTTTGCGATTTTTTTCCGCACGCTCGCGCTCGCTTTTGTTAAGAATCTTTTTACGCAAACGAATCGACTTCGGCGTAATTTCACAATACTCATCATCATTCAAATACTCAAGCGCCTGCTCCAAAGAATACAAGCGAGGAGTTTTCATTTTGACTGTATCGTCTTTACCTGCTGAACGGATGTTATTCAACTGCTTTTCTTTACAGATGTTAACGATGATGTCGTTATCGCGAGTATGCTCTCCAACGATCATTCCTTCGTAAACCTCTGCGCCTGGCTCAAGGAACAAAATTCCACGATCCTCAACAGACAAAATTCCGTATAGAGTAGAGGTACCTGTTTCGCTTGAAACCAGTACGCCTTCATGACGTCCGCCAACCCCAGCGCCATAATAAGCTCCGTAGCTGTCAAACGCATGGTTCATTACTCCATAACCGCGTGTCAAAGTCAAGAAGTAAGTTCTGTAACCAATCAAGCCGCGGGCTGGAATCAGGAACTCCAGACGAACGTTACCGCTGCCGTTATTGATCATGTTAACCATTTCCGCTTTACGAGTTCCAAGGCTCTCCATAACGGATCCCATACTCTCTTCAGGCAAGTCAATAATCAGGCGCTCTAATGGCTCCATTTTTTGACCGTCAATCAGCTTAATGATAACCTCCGGTTTGGAAACCTGAAGCTCAAAGCCTTCACGACGCATATTCTCGATTAGAATACCTAGGTGAAGCTCACCACGTCCTGAAACGATGAATGCATCCGGGCTGTCAGTCTCATCAACACGCAAGCTTACATCCGTCTCCAGCTCTTTGAACAGACGCTCGCGAAGCTTACGAGATGTAACCCATTTTCCTTCGCGTCCTGCGAAAGGACTGTTATTGACAACGAAAGTCATTTGCAAGGTAGGCTCGTCAATTTTCAATACCGGTAATGCTTCAGGATTTGCAGGATCAGCCATGGTTTCACCAATGTTGATATCTTTAATTCCTGAGATAGCTACGATGTCGCCAGCGCCGGCTTCTTCGATTTCGATACGTTTCAAGCCTACGAAGCCGAACAGCTTCTCAATACGAGCTTGTTTGACAACGCCATCGCGGTTAATAACAGCAATCGGTTGACCTTGCTTAACAACGCCACGGTTCACGCGTCCAATCGCAATACGGCCCAAGTATTCATTGTAGTCCATCAAAGTTACCAGGAATTGAAGCGGCTCTGTGATGCTTTCTGTAGGACTAGGAATATGTGATACAACCGTTTCATAAATCGCCTGCATGTTAGGATCCTGTTTCTCAGGCTCAGATTCCATGCTGGATGTGCCCATCAAAGCAGAAGCATAAACAACAGGGAATTCAAGCTGCTCATCATTGGCGCCTAACTCGATAAAGAGATCAAGCACTTCATCCACAACCTCGGATGGACGTGCATTAGGACGGTCAATTTTATTAACAACGACGATTGGGGTCAAGTTCTGCTCCAATGCTTTACGCAATACAAACTTCGTTTGCGGCATTGTGCCTTCAAATGCGTCAACGACCAATAGAACGCCGTCAACCATTTTCATAATACGTTCTACTTCTCCACCAAAATCGGCATGTCCAGGAGTATCCACAATGTTGATCAAGTAGTCTTTATAATTGATCGCCGTATTTTTAGCCAGAATGGTAATACCGCGTTCCCGTTCCAAATCGTTGGAGTCCATTGCGCGTTCTTGTACAGCTTCGTGCTCGCGAAATGTTCCAGACTGTTGAAGCAATTTATCCACCAATGTTGTTTTTCCGTGATCGACGTGAGCAATAATTGCAATGTTACGTATCTTATCTCTTGAATGCATGTTTTCCCTTACCTCTCCTTATTAGACTCTCCGGCATACTCCAGTCAGGGAGAAATCCGGGGTCCGTTCATAAAACAAGCGCCGGACATAAGCGCCGACGCTTGACATTTACGCTTAGTATACGCGAATTTTGCAGAAAACGCAAGATAATACAACAAGTTTAACGATCCATTTACATCCTTTTAACAAGCAGTTGACAATTCAGGAATGCTTTGGCTTCGGTCCGCCTGCCATTTTTTTCAATAATCCAGCACCAATAACGACAATTGTACAAACTACCGGTACGATCCAATGCGGTGTGTTACCCAGGATGAGATGAGATACCGTTTCGTCCTTTACGAACATTTCGCCGGCAGTATAACCAAGGATACCTGCTCCTAAAAACACAAGAATAGGATATTTTGTAAGAAGATTCATAACCAATGTACTTCCCCAAACAATAATCGGAACACTCAAACCAATACCCAAAATAATTACAGTCAAGTCATTTTCGGCTTTGGCGGCGATGGCCAGGACATTATCCAGACTCATTACAAAATCTGCAACAATAATCGTCCAGACCGCCTTGCCTAAAGTAGTGGCTTCCTTGACATTAGCATGTCCATCATCGTCAATCAATAATTTGATAGCAATCCAGATCAACAATATGGAGCCGGCAGCTTGAATATAAGGAACGGTTAAAATATAGACAGCGATCACCGTCAATATTAGACGTAAAGCTATTGCACCGAAAGCTCCCCACCATATAGCTTTCTTACGCTGCTCGATAGGCAGATTTTTACTTGCAAGCGCAATAACTACGGCATTGTCTCCACTGAGCACAATATTAATTAGCATAATCTGCAAAAACAATAGAAACCAATCCCACATCTTTTATAAACCCCCACTTTTATCTTCTCATTAAGCTTTTCCGACTTAACAGAAGGTTATGAATTTTTATTCTAAAAGAATGAAGCGAATGATGATTTCCCCTCTGCTTGAATCCAAATCGTTTCCGTTTGTTTAACCGCTTCATCCAATTCCGTTTCAAGCCAGTCCATCTTTCTTTCAATGCTCTCAACAACACGCAGATTAGGATTCGTGCTTGGAGAAGGAGGCAGAAACAACGTACAGCAGTCCTCATGCGGCAGGATGGATATGGCAAATGTATCGATCTTCTCAGCAATCGTTATAATTTGCTGCTTTTCCATACAAATAAGCGGTTGAATAACCGGAAGCCCGATAGCCCGCCCAATGACATTCATGCTTCCAAGTGTTTGGCTCGCCACCTGTCCTAAGCTTTCACCGGTAACGATAGCGGAAGCACTATAATTATCAGCAAGCTTCTCAGTAATTCGAAACATGGCGCGGCGCAAGATGGTGATCAGCAAATTTTGATTGTAGGCTGAATGCACCTTGGTCTGCACACTCGTAAAGGGAACCAGGTGAAGCCTAATGTCCCCTGCATATTCAGTCAGCTTGCTAACGAGATCCTTCACCTTTTGCTGTGATTTCTCGCTGGTATAGGGATAGCTGTGAAAATGCACTGCATCAAGCTTAAGCCCTTGGCGAAGCGCCAGGAAGCCGGCAACCGGACTGTCGATGCCGCCTGACAGCATGAGCATCGCCTTCCCATTGGTTCCTAATGGGAAGCCTCCAGCCCCTTCAAAAACTTGAGAATAGATCAACGCTTGTTCTTCGCGAAGCTCGACCTTCAGCTCAACCTCTGGCTTGTTTACATCTACCTTCAACCCGGGAGTAGCATGAAGGACATAGCCTCCAACGAGCTTGTTCATCTCTTGAGAGTCATAAGGAAAGCTTTTATTAACCCTGCGAACGGTCACTTTGAACGTTGCCGGTACCGTACCAATTGCTTGCATAGCGACCAAGGCCGTCGCCTGAACCGCTTCCAGCTGTAACGAAGTCGTATATACTGGACTGAACGATCCTAGCCCAAGTACTTTCTCTAACCTCGCGGCAAGTAATGGGAAGGACTCTCCGTTCATGTGTATGTAAACTCTGCCGAACTCACGGTTAAAGGTTAGCCCGGGGAAGGGCTGCAGAACCCTTCTGACTTGGTCGTACACGGCTTTTTCAAACCTGTGACGGTTTTTACCTTTCAATACAAGTTCTCCTAATCGGAGAACAACCAAATCTGGTTTCATTCGTTACCTCCGTCTACGCTGCGATGTCGATGTTTGTTTCAATTGATCCACAACTTGTTTTAATATTCGGCAAAAATAATCCGCTTCCTCCAAGGTATGCTCAAGAGAATAGCTTATACGGATTCCGGCAGTTGCTCGGGCATCATCGTAGCCCATAGCTTTTAACACTCGGCTCGGCTTGGCAGCCCCCGAAGAACATGCAGACCCGGTGGATACATAAATGCCGTGCTGCTCCAAAGAATGAAGCAGTACTTCAGGCCTCAAGCCTGGAAACGAAAAGTTCATAATATACGGTGCCATATCCGAAGAATGAACGGACGCATTCAGAAGCAGCTCCGGGATTTCCTTAATCCCTGCAATAAAACGTTGACGCAGGTGCGCTGTATGTTCTTGAAACCGCCCCTGAAGGTTTGTAGCCATTCGTATCGCCTTGGCCATGCCGACGATTGCCGGAACGTTCTCCGTTCCTGAACGGACACCATTTTCCTGCCCGCCGCCCCACAGAAGGGGCTGCAGTTCCAGCCCCTGCCTGCAATACAGAAATCCGATCCCCTTCGGCCCGCGCACCTTATGTGCGGAGAAGGACATCAGATCGATCCTTTGCTCGGCAAGATTTAGAGGCAGCTTGCAGGCTGCTTGTACAGCATCTACATGAAACAAAGCCTTGGATTGAAGCCGCTTCAGCATGCCCGCGATCTGTTCGATAGGCTGAATACGGCCTGTTTCATTATTAACCGCCATAACGCTAATCAGAATCGTATCCTCCGCCAATGCTAGCTCCAATTCATCGAGCTTTACTGCGCCGGTAGCGTCCACCGGCAAGTAGGTGACCCGGTATCCCTGGCTCTCCAAAGCTTTAAAGGTATCATAAACAGAAGCATGTTCTACAGCTGTAGTAATAATATGATTCCCTCTATGACGAAACCGGTGAACGGTTCCCTGAATAGCCAGATTATTGCTTTCTGTCCCACCGGATGTAAATATAATTTCATCTGGACGGCACTGCATACATTTGGCAATGACAGCTCTTGATTGACTAACAAGCTGTTCGCCCTCAACACCCAACTTATGAAGGGAGGATGGGTTTCCAAAATGTTTCTTCATCACTTCGGCCATCGTATCCACTACTTCCTCATAGGGGGGTGTTGTAGCTGCGTAATCCAAATATAACATAACATTCTCCTCACAAAAACAAGACCCGGCTAAGCTCCATAGTTCAGAGGCTCATTGCAGGTCTTGTTTATTTAAATGTGCTTAAGCTTGGTATTCACGCTGAAGCCTCAAAACTTTACTTACATAATCCTGAGTTTCCTTCGGCAACAGATGCATCTTTTCCATTAATTCATTATCGTTAGTAATGCCCAAACGAGCCATTCTTCCAGAGCCTGCATTGTAAGCTGCTAATGCAACCCCTTCATTTCCCTTGTATCTCTGAAGTAAACTGGATAAATACTTCGTTCCACCGCGAACATTTTGTGTCGGATCGAACGGATTGGTAACACCCAGCCCTTGGCCTGTTTCATCCATCAGCTGCATCAGCCCCTTGGCTCCAGCCTTCGAAACCGCTTGAGAGTTAAAGGATGATTCCGCGTGGATAACGGCTTTCACAAGACTTGGCTCTACGCCATTGCGCCGGCTGGCATCCACAATAAGTGGATCGAGCTCGGATGCCCTCATGGATCTATTCAATTCACTGTTTAAACGATTAGGCGAGGAAAAAGAAAATGCCGTATTCATACTCAATGGCTTCAATGAGGCTTTCCCGATGGACTTCTGTAAAGTGTCGTCCAACGTTGATTTACCACCTGCAGCTTGTCCCAATATATTATTAAATAGGTCCGAAAAATCTGATTTGTTTGACTCACTGCCTGCGGATGATCCTCCAAGAATAGAATCCATCTTATTTAACATTTGCAGCTGCAGCAATTCCTTAATGGTTCTTGGATCAATGTTCATGGAATACAGACTCTCCCTGTTCACAGTTTCACCATTATTGTACACTGTTTTGGGTTTGTCAGCCAGTTTTTTTTAGCAGTGTTTTCCTGACATGGCAAAAAGCAAGCCCAAGGGCTTGCTTTTGCATGCAAATTAAGCATATAAGGGAACAAGAAGAAAATACCCTACTAATGAAATAAGTCCAAGAATAACCGACCATATGCCCAATGCGCGATTACCTTGAACATAGGTGATAACACCTGACAGCGCAGCAATAGATCCAAGCAGTGTCGGGAAAACAAACATGGACAAGATTCCAAGTACTAAAGCTGTATACCCGAGCCATTTGCCATGTGATTGCGTACGCCCATCCTCTGCTGCCGACAATTGAACAGGTCTTCTGTTTTCAATCGGAGCTTGCATAGGCTCAGCATAAGGCACGGCTAGCTCGGCAGCATATTCTTCTGTACTGTCAAGTCCTGTTTCTTTAGAAAGCTGCTCTTTTGAAAAATGATATGAATCCTTTGGATGCTCCCCTGGCTGTATGCGATTCTGTTCATTCATGGGTAAAGCCTCCCGCTACAAAGTTACTTCTTAAGTTTAAACGTATGACAGCATGTATTGCCTGCACTTGACGCCGCATCCTTATGGCCGTTAAAATCCTCTGCAAATTCTGAACCAAAATCAGCATTTGCGTGTTGATCCACATCAATTGCAATAGATGTGGCCGAACAGTTATTTCCCTTTGACCAATATTCGCAATTGGCTACACTACATTTTACGTCTGGCATCTTCATCACCCCTAACTTAATTTGCGCGGTAATGAAGCTCACTATGCTATCCGTTCAGCTGGGAATTAAGGACAAGGTACATGGCATGAGACCATAATAATGGCATTGCAGGAGTCCCCCATCTGTCTACCCATTGTTCGTAAGTGTGCAGCTCAGTCAGAGCATGAGGCACCTGCTCAGGCAGCCTTCCGAGCTCATCCGATTGATCGATAATCCACTGTAGTGCTTGTCCTGCCTCCATGTCCTTGCCCGCATGATGGCAAACCCAACCATACCATGCAGTTAACAGAATCCATTCTCCGCCCCCATAATACTCATCTGTACTATAACGTCGAATGCCTCCGTGAGTCGTTTTTAAGTCAGCTTCGATTTTTGCGATAGTTGCAGCCATGATTGGATGGTCGGGAGCAAATACACGAAATGGCTCACATAACCATAGCAGACTTGCATCTACCCCATCGTAACTAAGATCGTAACGGTCATTGTCTGAGGTGGGCCGTATACTTTTAACAAAATGACCAGCTTCCAGATGTACCGCGTGATCAAGTATAAAACGACGAATATCCGCGCAAATCCCATCAAGCTCAGCATCCCCGGTAAAGTTCCGAATAGCCGACAGACCTCCATGGATACACGCAAGAGTAGAAGGATGAAGCTGATCATTTCGTTCTTCCCAGCAATCAAAATTAGGCTGTCTCCAAAAAGCGCATAAATACCGCACCGTTAATTCAACACTTTGCTGATAACGCTCAGGTATAACAGTTAGCCCCAATCTTGTGCAGTGCTCCGCCAACCCCCACAACCATGCTCCATAGCCATCCAGCTGAAAATGACCCCATTCTGAATGATCATCATCACGGCCGTCCAAATGATATCTTGTATTTAGAAATTCATGCTGCTCTATCGATTCACCACGCTCATGTTTTTGCAGAAGATAGTCCACATGCCCTTGTTGTCGGGATAAAACTTGATTCACCCATTGATAATAAAGCTCCGCACTTTCAGTTTCTCCCGCTACATCCATAGCATAAGCAATAAAGCTGCCGTCACGAAGCCAACTGAACGTATAATGGCTAAATAATGGACTCGCTGCGTAACCTCCGCTTGGATGCTGGTTCAACCTGATGATTTGCTTGCTTGTCAATGCCAATTGCCGACTTGTAAAAGAGCAGTTCCCCTTCATCCGCAGCCCCCTAGATTTTTCATAGAAAACTTCCGTCGCAAGCTCCATTTAAACAAAAAGAGATGCCGCAAAGCATCTCTTTTTTGCCAATAACTTATAGGGAATTACACACGCTCGCCCTGCATACGCTTTTGCGTAATGTAGTCTGTTTCATAATAAGCAAGCTCTTCACGAAGATTTTCAAAAATTTTGGAAAGCTCAATAGTCAAATCACGTGCTTCGCGCACCGGCTTTTTACGAAAACGAATGGCATCTTGACCTGTGTAAGCATAACGGCCATCTTCTGAATAACACTCGTTCTTCGGATAGAAGAAGTTGTTAACGCAACTATGATATACCTCGTACAATACCTTTTCCGCATATTCCACATTAAAAGTCGGACGACGAAGGCTAACACCAAGCTTTTCATATGCAACCTCAGAGAAAACCAGAAGGTGTCTCGTATCGGACAAATAACCTTTGTAGAAATCCTCCATTGCAGCATCAACTTCAGAATTAAGCTGTTGCAATGAATGCTCGTTCAAAAACTTTTCCATTTTCACAATTGCTTCGTTTAGTTTAATTTTAGTCGTTTCACATACATTTTTCACATTAAACACTGCCATGTCTAAGGACCTCCTATAATCAACAACGCCTATTTTTATGGAAATACAAATCTCTTACCATCCTACCACAAAACGCCGCTAAAAGTAATACGCAATATATAACGAAAAGATTCGTTGAAAATTTACAAATTCTGATTTTATAAAAAAAAAGGGCGCGGGGACCCTAACATTATTCATTTTTTAAAGTAGAGGAGCTTGCTCAATGTGGAAATATGTTTTAACCTTTGTTTTCGTTATTGCTTTAGGCACACTTCTGTTCCCCCGAGGCGGGAATGAACCGCAATATGAAGGTTTATCCTTATCACCCACAGCTGAAATGCAAATGAAGCACGCCACACTTAAACAAGACATGCTGCTGACCGCCGATTTATGCCGGAGCCAATGCAGTCTGGAGCTCCAAAGAATGCTGCTGCAAAAAAATGGGGAGTCTGCCGCTGAAAAGCTGAAAGGCTTGCAGGAGCTGCAAAAAGAGCATCCTCATATGGAGCAGCTAATCTGGGTAACTCCCGAGCAGCCTGTAGATCATGGAATCAGTGTAGGAGGGCTTAACGATGAAACCCGCGCTATAGCCGTTCCTGAATTGAGAAAAGCGAAGGCAGCCACCGACCGCGGAAGCAGTTATCAATCCCCTGCTCTATCTAGTAACGGAGAAACCTATTTTGTACTTGGGGTTCCATCGACTCAAGCTGGCTCCGGACTTCTTGGTGTTGTTAAGCAAAGTATAGTCAAACATGTTGAAGATCACCAATTAAAAAATTTGCGTATCGTTACCTACCCTAATGAAGGCAAATATAAAGTCGAGTCCGTAGACTCGAGAACTTTGGAGGATGTAAAAGTCGATCACCCCGAGCAAAACGAAGGCACAAGCCACTATACGGTCAATCAGGTCGTTGTGCGCTTTAAAAAAGAGCCTACGCCAGCTGAGCTTGCCCAGATCCAGTCGGAAATCAGAACGACACGACCGCATCATAAGCTTGGGTATACTTATGTTTTTGAGTCCGAGCATATGGAAGCCAAACAACTGATGAATTATTTTCAAAAATGGAATGTCGAATACGCAGAGCCGCATTTTTTATATTTAACTAATACAACCGTGCCTTCAGGTTCTGCAGAGTCACCTGTAACACCTGTTCAAGATACTTCAGCCATCACACCCAATGATTCATTGTACCGCCGTTATCAATGGAATTTGCCGCTAATCGAAACCGAATTAGGGTGGGATATAAGCAAGGGCTCAAAGGACGTTATCGTTGCTGTAGTTGATACCGGGGTTGATATGAATCATCCGGACTTAAAAAATCAGCTCATAGAAGGAATCAACGTTGTAAACACGGGAGCTCTTCCGCTGGATGATGTCGGACATGGGACTCACGTAGCCGGTGTTATCGGTGCAATCGTCAATAATAACCTGGGCGTTGCCGGGATGAGCTGGTATAACAGGGTGATGCCGATAAAGGTGCTGGATCAAACCGGCGCGGGAAGCACATACGCCGTAGCGCAAGGAATTATATGGGCAACAGATCACGGGGCCAAAGTAATCAACATGAGCTTGGGTAACTATGCAGATGCCAATTTCCTGCATGATGCTATCCGCTATGCTTATGATCATGATGTAGTATTGATTGCTGCCAGCGGCAACGATAATACAGATCGCCCCGGTTTTCCGGCAGCTTATCCTGAGGTGTTCGCAGTAGCCGCTGCAGACGCAAATAAAAACAAAGCCTCATTTTCCAATTATGGCGATTATATTGATGTTGCAGCGCCAGGTGTAAGTATTGCTAGCACCTACCCTAATAATCAGTATGCAGCTTTGTCAGGCACTTCTATGGCCAGTCCACATGTCACTGCCTTAGCGGCTTTAATCCGTTCTGTCAATCCGGCGCTGAAAAACCAAGAAGTGATGCAAATCATGCGCGACACCGCTCAGGATGTTGGCCCAAAAGGAAAAGACAATTATTTCGGCTACGGATTGATTGATGTGGCGGCCGCTTTAAAAAGCGCCAAGGGAGTGACTGAAACAACAAAAGCTCATGAAAACGTCAGTCTGGATAATCCCTCTTGGACCCAGAGGTTTTTGGATTTATTTCATGACAAATATTCAAAATAAGCAGCAAGGTCAAACAGCTTAATTAATAACACATCCGCGCAGCAAAAAAACCGCCTTTGAGGGGCGGTTTTTCATTGGTTAGGAAAGCTTGCGCATAAGCCGGGTTCTGTACTTCCAGTGGTCGTAACGGGTACCACCCTCCCACCATTGAAGCGACAATCATCTATCTAGGCCAAACGTTGCCGTTTGGCTCCAGCGACCAACCCGAACGCGTCCCGGGCAGAGACTGTCTCCAAGGAGACGTGCGTTCCATTAGGTCTTGCACCAAATGGGGTTTACCAGGACATATGTCACCATATCTCCTCGTGGTCTCTTACACCACGGTTCCACCCTTACCTGTGCGTGAGTTTAACCCCACGCCATCGGCGGTCCATTTCTGTGGCACTAGCCTTCAGCTCGCGCTGACTGGACGTTATCCAGCATCATTGCCCTGTGGAGCCCGGACTTTCCTCTCGTGATTTCTCACCAGCGATTGTCTGTCAAGCTTTCCTGAGTGCATTTGCTAGTATACAGCGAAACGGAATAAAAAACAACTGTAATACGTATGCCATTACTCCCAATTTTATAAAATAGCCTTTATCGAGACCTCTCAATCTCATGCAAAACGGAACGGCTCCGTGTCAATTTGGGATGCAAATACCGGAGTAGTCGATTTTTTTTGAAGCAGCTTGCTATTCAAATAATCGGCAACACCCTGCTTCATAATTTTTTCAACATTATGCCCCGGGTCAATCAACGCGATTCCAGCCGCGGCTGCATCCTGCGCCGTATGATAGTCGATGTCGCCTGTAATCAATACATCTGCTCCTGCAAACAAAGCATGGCGCACATATCGGCTTCCTGATCCGCCCAGAACAGCTACCTTGCGTATCGAATACTGGGGGTCCCCCACTACCCTCAACGCAGGCACGCTGTAAGCGGTCTTCACTTGCTCGCATAACTGTTCCAGAGTAACAGGCGCAGGAAGCTTCCCAACCCTTCCTAGACCAAAAGAACGGCCTTTAAGATCAAGTTGGTACAAGTCGTAGGCAACTTCCTCGTAAGGATGTGCCTTAAGCATGGCTTGAACTACTCTTTTTTCGACACTTTGAGGCACGATCGTCTCCAATCGTATCTCTTGAACCTTCTCCAGCTTGCCCTGCTGTCCAATAAAGGGCTCACTGCCCTCCTCAGGGACAAATGTTCCCGTCCCTTCGTTATTGAAGCTGCAGTGGCTGTACTTCCCGATCCAGCCTGCACCTGCTTGAAACAGCGCCTCGCGAACACGCTCTACGTGGTCTACCGGTACAAACACGACCAGCTTTTTAAGCTTATCCGTATGTACATCCTCCAAAGGCGATAAGCCGGTTAATCCTAATGCCTGTGCCATCATATCGTTGACACCGCCCTCCGCCACATCGAGA
This sequence comes from Paenibacillus sp. GCM10027630, assembly GCF_042676305.1. Lineage (NCBI taxonomy): Bacteria > Bacillati > Bacillota > Bacilli > Caryophanales > Paenibacillaceae > Paenibacillus > Paenibacillus sp. GCM10027630. The sequence goes on from NZ_JBHTGY010000098.1 coordinate 98,204, forward strand.
TTGGTATGGGCGATATATACGGCAATATCATGTTTAATCAGCTTTTCGTAGAGCCTCCCTGCAGGGGAGTCTGTTTGAAGATGAGCCAGAGGTCTATAAATAATAGCATGATGGGCAATGATCAAATTAGCACCTAACCGGATAGCTTCGTCAATGACTTCATCATTTACATCCAGCGCGACCAGCACGCCGCTTATTTCCTTATGCAGACTTCCTAGCTGCAAGCCAATTTTATCATCAGGTACCGCGTAATGTTTAGGAGCCAGCTCCTCCATTAGTTGAATGATGCTTTGTCCTTTTGCAAGCAAGCCCAAACCTCCTTGATTTGCTTTATTTCCGATTCAATTAATTGCTCTTTACTGCGCGATTCCTGTTGGGAAGAACGGGCCAATTGACCACGAATCATTTCGAGCTTATCAAGCTCAAGCTTCCATTTATGGAACCAAACGGCTGAAGGCTCTTGAAGAAAATAAGGTCCAAGCTTCAGCTGCAGCTCCTCATTTGCAATAATCCCTACACCAAGTATCCGGCTCTCATACAGCTGGCCATTAGTCATTTCGGTAAGCTGAGCCGGTACAGCGGTTAATATCTCATATATTTTACCATCCTCTTCGAGGATTTGCTCTCTGATGAGAACCCAGCTATGCTCCAATAACCATGTGCGCACGAAGCTTTCGCCCACATTGGGCTGAAGGATCAGCATACTTACTCCTGCAAGCTTATCTTGACCCGCTTCCAAGATGGCAGCAATTAATGCACCACCCATGCCAGCTATGGTTATAACATCGACTTCTCCCGGTTGAATTACAGCCAGCCCATCCCCGAGCCTAACATCTATTATTGATCCCAACACTGCATCACGCACCTGCTTGGCAGCTGCCTGATACGGACCAAGATTAACTTCCCCTGCCACGGCCTTGCTAATCTTCCCCCGCTCAGCCAAATAAGAAGGCAGCAGCGCATGATCGGAGCCAATGTCCGCCATTCGGCTTCCTTCGGGAACTTGTTTAGCTATCATTTCGAGTCTTTTTGACAATCGCAACATGTTAAGCAACCCACTCTGTCCATTTTTTTCGTAAAACAAATAATAAACTGGCTTCGACTAGCAATTTACCTAAAAAAGCTATTTGTACCGCATCTTCACCATACTGTTCGGCATAAAGCATACCATACAACTCGGGCATAAACCAAACGATACAGCTAAGCATCAGGAACACTGTACCTATTTGTTTGCTTTTCTCATGAATCATCCAGCCGACCCATCCGAATAAAATACATAACGGCACCCAGCTTAACTCAAGCGTAAGCCAATTAATTGAATCGAGCTGGTAATGGAGCAGCCAGCCGTAACAAAACACAAGTACTACCCAGCCGCACAGCTGGAACAGCAGAAGCCGCGCCAGCAGTCCTGTCAATATCCATACAAGACTGCAGAATACCACATATCCAACCACTAGAACAGGTGCATGAACATTATGTAGCCTCATCAAGATGACGCCTATAAAAAGTAAAAATAAGGACGCCATTCCGAATAAGATTTGTGCGCGAACCGGCTCTTTTTTATTTTGCAGACTTCCTATGGTATAACAGCCAAATAAAAAGACGCATGCTATGCCCATTTGCATTGGTAATTCAAAAGCAGTAAAATTAAGAGCAGCAAAAGAAATAAGGGCAATAACGCCGAAGAAGACAATCCATATTTTCCAGTTACTGTTTTTTATAGACGCAGGGGATACACCGAGAAATCCACCTGAGGAGGAAGGCTTCTCCGCCGAATTCTCTAAATATATATTTAATAAAAAGTCACAGTAATGTTCCGGCAGCAGCTTACTTTTACGCCAGTGCTCAATTTCACGTATTAAAATTTTTCTTTTTTCGTCCATACTTTTCGAATCACCTCATCAACTTTGGCATCAGCTTCCATTTTGGTCCATCTTATCTTTTTATCGGTTGAGGTGAAACAAAAAATTAGACCTCACCGCAGTTGCGCAGCAAGGTCAATGGGTCTAATTTCACAGCTTTATTCAAGGAAATCTTTCAAACGTTTACTGCGGCTTGGATGTCTTAGCTTCCGAAGCGCCTTAGCTTCAATCTGGCGAATCCGCTCCCGGGTAACGCCGAATACTTTACCCACTTCCTCAAGCGTACGAGTACGACCATCGTCCAGGCCAAAACGAAGTCGAAGCACGTTCTCCTCGCGTTCGGTGAGTGTATCCAGCACATCCTCCAGTTGTTCCTTCAACAGCTCGTAAGCTGCGGCATCAGCAGGAGCCAACGCTTCCTGATCCTCGATAAAATCACCCAGATGGGAGTCATCTTCTTCCCCGATCGGTGTTTCCAAAGAAACCGGCTCTTGCGCAATTTTCATAATTTCGCGCACTTTGTCTGTGCTTAAGTCCATCTCTTTTGCAATTTCCTCAGGCGTCGGTTCGCGACCAAGCTCTTGAAGTAATTGACGAGACACTCTGATCAGCTTATTGATAGTTTCTACCATATGAACCGGAATACGGATCGTTCTGGCTTGGTCAGCAATAGCACGGGTTATCGCTTGGCGAATCCACCATGTCGCATAGGTACTGAACTTAAAGCCCTTATCATGGTCGAACTTTTCAACAGCTTTTATCAAGCCCATATTGCCTTCCTGGATCAAATCCAAAAACAGCATACCGCGGCCAACATAACGTTTGGCGATACTAACTACCAAGCGAAGATTGGCTTCAGCCAAACGGCGTTTTGCCTCTTCGTCACCCAATTCAATTCGTTTCGCCAGCCCCACTTCATCCTCTGCCGATAACAGCGGAACTCGGCCAATCTCCTTCAAATACATCCGAACCGGATCATTAATTTTAATTCCCGGAGGAAGCGACAGATCGTCGTCAAAATTAAAATCATCATGCTCCTGATCGCTAGGTCTATGCTCGTTATCTTCATCGGATTCATTGCCTACGTCGATGCCTACCTCTGAAAGCTGTTCAAAAAATTCGTCAATTTGTTCAGGATCCTGATCAAAAGGAGCCAGCTTCTCCATAATATCTTTGTAGGTTAAAGAAGAACGTTTTTTACCTTGCTCAATCAGTTGTTCCTTTACTTGATCTAACGTCAACTCGGTCTCTATCTCGGAACGTTGATCGTTCGCCATATGCCAACTCCCTCCTCCCTGGATACATCCTCTTATAGCTATAGCTGCTTAAGAGGATTTTAACTGCTTCTCCAGAGACATAATCTCATTACCTATTTGTCCAGCCAATGTCAAATCGCCTAAACTTGCGGCCTTAAGCATTTCTTCTCTTTTTAGCTCAATTAGCTGCTGTTGAGGATATTTCTTTATTTCCCGGATGTAATCATCAATAACTTGACCATTGACCCCATGAGAATTACCCATCATAGCAATCGAACTTGCCAAACCCTCGAGCTCTTTTTCTTGAAGCATGGCAATAAAACTGCTTGCATTCGGCTCATACCCCTGTGCAAAATAAGCGTATAAATAAGCAGCTAGCGCAGCGTGTGCATCCACATTGAATTGATCACCCAGCTGCCGCTCTACATATTTCGTAGTATCACGGTCAAACATCATGATAGCCAATAACTGACGCTCAGCATTATGATATGCTTTAAGCAAGGAAGGCGCACGTTCCCGCGGTCTCCCATCATTCATAACATTATTCCACGCTTTGTCTTTATTATCCCCGAATTTGTTGTTTTTTTCCGATTGAAGTCTGATTTCGTTCAGGTCCTGCAAAGCGGCTTCAAATGTTAGCCGAAATTCGGTCGACAATTCCCTCACATAGTGTTCTCTTTCAACGGGTGATGGAATGTCCGCAATAACTTTGAGAGCTTGCTGAATGTAGCGAAGCTTATCCCCATCCTCCTGCAGTTTAAAATTTTTGCGAAAGTGAATTAATTTATATTTGATCGACGGTACGGCAGCTTCAATCACATCCCGTACAAATCGTTCAGAACCGTTAGTTGTAATATACTCATCGGGATCCTGAGAATTTGGAAGTAGCGCAATCTTGACGAGGCATCCTGCTTTTTCCAAAATCGGGATGCTCTTGTAAGCCGCATTTTGTCCAGCAGAATCACCATCATAAGCAACTATTACTTGATCGGCCTGCTTACGGATCACTTCGGCATGCTCCTCAGTTAAAGCAGTACCCATAGTCGCTACACCATTTATTACCCCAGTTTCCCAAGCTTTAATAACATCCATATACCCTTCGAACAACACAATCTGCTGTTTCTTGCGTATTTGTGGCCGGGCCAGATGAATATTGTACAAGCTTCTGCTTTTATGAAAAAGCATTGACTCCGGACTATTCAAATACTTGGGCTGTGCATCCCCCATAGCTCTTCCGCCAAATGCGATAAGCCGTCCCTTCCAATCATGAATCGGAAAAATAATTCTGTCCCGAAACTTATCGAAGTAACCTTGTCCGTCCTGCCTGACAGAAAGCAGGCCGCCTTTTTCCATTAAAGGCAATGGAAATTGACGTCTTTCTAATAGCTGGGTTAAGGTATCCCAAGGGGCTGGGGCATAACCAATGCCAAAGGTTTCGATCAGCTTGTCGTTCAACCCGCGTGAGCGTAAATATTGCATAGCCTGTTTCCCTTGCTCGGTATTCTTCAGTATATACTGATATAGCTTACCGGTCAGTTCGTAGGCTTCATACAGCTTTGATTTATCCGGGTTTTGCTGTGAACGGCTATCTGCTGCAGGATCAATACCAATATCCAAATTAGCTTCTTGAGCCATTTGGCTAATGGCTTCTGCGAAAGAGTAGCCTTCCATGGCCATTATGAACTGAATCACGCCTCCACCAGCTCCGCAACCAAAGCAATGATAGATTTGCTTTTCAGGCGTTACAGTAAAGGACGGCGATTTCTCCGAATGAAAGGGACAAAGCCCCTTCATATAATGCCCCTGCTTGCTTAAATGGACGTAACGGCCAACCACATCGACAATATCATGATGCTTAAGGACCGCCTCAATAATTTCTTCAGGAATACGTCCGTTACTCATCCTATCCACCTTCAATCAAATTAACACGTAATAATATTCGCTATAGCTATGAATTATCCTGCAAGCGAAGTAAAACTTTTGTCAAAGTTTGTAGAAAAAACTGTCGATCCTCGTCGGTAAACGGTTTAGGTCCTTTGGAATGCTTGCCTCCGCGTCGCTGCTTTGCCTGTTCATGCCTGCGATCGAGTAAAAAATCAATGGTGCGATCATTGTAATTTTGGCCGCGATTGGATAGTGCTATCGCTTTCTTGCCAAGAGCAAGTGCGGCCAAGCCAAAGTCCTGTGTTATTAATACGTCGCCGGGAGCAATTCGATTCGCTATATACAAATCTGCTGACTGATCCGACCGATCCACTTGAATGATCTGGACTCCCTCCATTGGAGCAAGCCGATGATCATATGAAGCTACCATCATAACTTCAACCTTAAACTGTGCTGCAGCTTTAACGATTTCAGGCTTAACCGGACAAGCATCAGCATCGACCATAATTTTGAATGGCATCGTAAGTCCACCGGAATCCTTTTTAAGTACTAAAGTAATAACTGGTTTATAAAGACTGCTTATAAACGTACTTTTAAAACATGCACTAATATTATATACGATGAAGAAATAAAAAATCCTGCTGAGGTTATGTAAAAAAGCATCAGCTATCTTCCGTGATACCAATCGATGATTAAGCTAGCCGTTTCCTCCACAGCCTTGTTAGAAACATCAATGACTGTGCAGCCTATCCTTTTCATTATCTTATCTGCATATTCAAGCTCCAGATTAATTCTTTCAACATTGGCATACATCGCTGTCTGCGGCAACCCCAAAGTCTTTAGCCTTTCTGAACGAATCATATTCAGCTTCTCAGGAGTGATGCGAAGACCGATAACTTTCTTATTAGATACGGTAAACAGCTGCTCAGGCGGCTGAATTTCCGGAACAAGCGGAACGTTGGCCACTTTAAATTTCTTGTGTGCAAGGTACATGGATAGTGGTGTTTTCGACGTTCTTGACACTCCCACAAGTACGATATCGGCCTGCAGTACTCCCGTAAAATCTCTTCCATCGTCATATTTGACAGCGAACTCTACGGCTTCGACCTTCTTGAAATAATCTTCATCCAGAGGATGTATCATACCCGGCTGATGGCGGGATTCCTGCTGCAGCTTTTTTTCAAGCGAGCCCAGAATGGGTCCGAGCAAATCAATATACATAAGCTGATTCCGTATGGACTGCTCAACCAAATAATCCCTAAGCTCCGGAATGACAAGTGTAAAAACGATGATTCCATCCCGTTCCTTGGCAGTTTGAATCAATTTATCTATGCCCTCGTGATTTTCCAAAAACGGTACGACCCTTACATCAACCTGCTGCGGATAAAATTGAACCGCGGCTGCGCGTACAACAGACTCACCAGTCTCCCCTGCCGAATCAGAGGCTATGTATATGACCGGATTCTTCCTCTCTGCCATGAACTCACCTCTTTCTTGAATTGACCATCCCTCAAGGATAAGCGGCTGCCAGCGAAGCAAAGCCTAACAACTTCGCTCAAAAAAACATCTCGTCCCCAAGCCCGAGTTAGACTAAAGACGAGAGTCCATCTTTTATGTTAATAAAATATATTACCAAAGGTAAATAAAAATGTCAAAACAATTTTTCTAAGATGCTTTTAAATTTATATGCCATACTTGTCCATTTGATCCAAGAAATTTCTCGACTTTAGAACAAGACCTATATGAGTGTCAAAATAGCTCCTCATCAGCTTTTTGAGGCTCTCTTTGGTTTCCGGCTTCACATCTATTTGTCCAAGCCGTCGGATATCCATGCGGGCAAACAGCCGGATCAGTTTAAGAGTTCCAGCGGACAGCGGTAAAGCTTTGGGATCCTTGGTTCGGCATCTTTCGCATAAAATGCCTCCCATGCCGGCGCTAAATCGCATTTCTCCACTGCTGCTCCTGCAGGAAACACATTCATCAAGCTCCGGCTGATAACCTGACTGCATCCAAATCTTCATTTCATAAATGTGTACAATGATCTGCATATCCTTGTCGCTATCAAGTCCTTGGTAGGCGGCCAGCAATTGCTCATACAAAAAAACATTTGCTTCCTGGTCCCCAAGCATTCGGTCCGTTAGCTCCGCTATATAGGAGGCATAAGATGTTTTGTACAGCTCTTCTCTCAGGTGATGATTCGATTCAATAATATCCGCGTGATTTAACGTACCTAACTGACCGGATTTAAAAAACAAATAGTCGCCGCAGGTAAATAACTGGGCAACCGATGAGTAACGGCTCTTCACTTTTTTGGCGCCTCTAACAATAACGGCGACTTTACCTATCTCTCGAGTGAACAACGTAATAATCTTGTTATTCTCTCCGTAATCCATACTGCGGATGACGATTCCTTGCACTCGGTACTGCATCGTCAGTTTCCCCCAAGCCTAATAAAGCTATTGTAACAAATCTTCCTGATCGGTCTCCTCCTCTGCATCGTCATCAGAAGTCGGATCAGAAATTTCTTTATAAAGCAGGTAGGCATCCACATCACCGGTTATTGAAAAATACTTCCACGAAAAATCTCTCATGTGTATCAATCTCCTCTCCTACAAGCTTCTGAAGGAAGCTGCCTCGTAAGCAAAGACTTAAAGCTTAAGAAGTAAAGGGACTTCCGAACAAAGGCTTCTGCTTCAGCAAGACGGAATGATGCCTGTTGATAGAAATAGGATGATACTAAAGGCGTGAAAGTATCCTAAGCAATAACTGGCACTGCACTTATTAGTCGTTGCGGAAGCCGAGATCCTTCAATACCCGCTCTTGATTACGCCAATCCTTTTTCACTTTCACCCACAGCTCAAGGAACGTTTTAGAACCTAGAAGAGCTTCGATATCTTGGCGCGCTTTTTGCCCGACTTCTTTTAAGAGCGCTCCTTTTTTCCCTATAATAATGCCTTTTTGCGAGTCACGCTCGACAAAAATAACAGCGGAAATGTGGACGACGCCATTCGGTTCAACCTTCATATCCTCTATCGATACAGCGATGGAATGCGGAATTTCTTCGCGTGTCATATGAAGAATTTTTTCCCGGATCAGCTCGGCACACACAAATTGCTCTGGATGGTCGGTTATTTGATCAGCCGGATAATACTGCGGCCCTTCAGATAAATATTTCGTAACCTGCTCCAGCAACGTGTTAACATTGTTTCCTTTAATAGCAGAAATAGGCACAATTTCCGCAAAGTCATACAAATCCTTGTAGGCTGTAATTACTGGCAATATAGCTTCCGGCTGTACTTGGTCGATTTTATTCATAACCAAAATAACGGGAGTTTTTACTTTTTTCAAGTTCTCGATAATAAACCGGTCGCCACCACCCAGACCTTCTACCACATCAATCAGAAACAGAACCGCATCCACTTCACTCAAAGAGCTCTCTGCAATTTTCATCATGTGCTCGCCCAGCTTGGATTGAGGCTTATGAATACCCGGAGTATCCAGGAATACGATTTGAGAATCAGTCGTTGTGTAGACTCCATGAATTTTGTTGCGGGTTGTTTGTGGCTTGTCGGACATAATGGCGATTTTTTGCCCGATTACTTGATTCATTAATGTCGATTTTCCGACGTTAGGACGGCCGATAATGGCCACAAAGCCGGATTTAAATACTTTCTTAGCTGATGCTGTCATCTTTTAATTATCCTCCATTGAGATCATTGCTGGTGAAAGCCCCCGGCAGCAGCTCGGCAACAGTCGTTTCCGTTATGTCTCCATTAATATTTGCCATATAAACTGGCATATTCGGCGCACATAGCTCAATCAATACTTGACGGCATACTCCGCAAGGTGTGATCGGCTGTGATGTGTCGCCAATTACTGCGATTGCTTTGAACGATCGTGGCTGTGCCCCATCAGCAATAGCTGAAAATAGAGCCGTACGTTCGGCGCAGTTGGTAGGTCCATAAGCGGCATTCTCCACATTGCAGCCCATATAGACGGTACCATTACTCCCCAGAAGCGCACTGCCTACTTTAAATTGCGAATAAGGAACATATGCCCTCTCCCTTGCTTCTTTAGCAAAAGAAATAAGTTGTTGCCGCTCCATCCTCATCGCCCCTTTACACATTCATTAGATAATAGGCTAAAACCGTTATAAAACAGCCGATCAAAGCCCCCAGCACAAGCGCTGGCATCGATCGACTGCGCTTGTCGTATAGCACCAGCATGACCATAAAAGCTAATAAATAAGCCAATAAAGCTATTAAAGTAATAGTAACATAGCTAGCAATAAACGTCGAAATCGCAAAAGCAACAGCGGCCAGCAGACTTGGCCGCACATGATTGCCTTTCGAGGAAAACCGCGTTTCTACCACAATAACGGTAAGCATAACCAAGCTCAATAATACCCAGACCATTCCTGCGGAAAAGGAATGCCCTTCAGCAGAACGGACATTTATAAACAGCCTGTCGATAGGGTCGTAAAATACAATCATCCCGACTATCGCGGCAAAAGCCGCAGACACCAGTACGGAGGCTGCGGCGACATCCTTGGCTATTTTGGCCAGCGGATGGAGATCCGGCATGGCTAGGTCTACAGCCTTTTCAACAGCCGTATTAATTAATTCAGTAACAATCATTAATGTAACTGCTAGTAAAATAAATAAAATTTCCAGCTTCGGCAAGCCTAAATATAAAGCCAACAATAATACAACAAAAGCGGCAAAAAAATGGAACTTCATGTTGCGCTGCGTAGATAAGGCGTACTTCACTCCTTCATATGCGAACCGGAAGCTTCTGTGCCACTTCACCTGCTGTCTCATCTTAGCAGACCTGCCTGCTGTAAAATTTGCTCCTGCTTGGCAAACATCTCTTTTTCCGATTCCTCGTCCTGATGATCGTATCCGATCAAATGGAGAAAACCATGAACGAACAGAAAGCCTAGCTCCCGCTCCACTGAATGTCCGTAATCTTCACTTTGGGCAATTGCTCGAGGCACTGAGATGATGATGTCACCGAGAGGCTCCTCAAACATCGCTTCTTCGTCCTCATCGAGCTCGTCGCTATCCTCCTCAAGCTCCCCGTCAGCTTCGCCTGATTTGTCCAGCTTCTCCGCATCGCTCAGGTCATCATTTTGCACGAAATCATCCTCATCGAAGATAATCTCCAGCTCATCATCACCAACCTCTTGCATCGCAAAAGAAAGCACATCCGTAGGCTTATCTATTCCCCGATATTCCTTGTTCAGGCGGTGAATTTCGGCATCATCGACAAAGGTTAACGCTACTTCGCCTTCATCCACCTGCTCCGCTTCACCTGCAAGCCGCAGAAGCAGCTCCAGCTTAGCTACAAATTCCGGAGAGATCTCAAATTCATTTTGTTCACTATTCCATTCCAAGCGTAGGCTCATGAGGTTTAACTCCTTTTTGTCTGCTTTGGGGCGTCTGATTGCGCCGGCAGATCGTTAGGGTATTCGATTCTAGAATGAAAAATACCGAGTAATGTTTCATTCAATGTTTTGGCGATTTGATCCAGCTCTTTAATGGTTAAATCGCATTCGTTAAATTGTCCATCATCCAATCGGCCTTTGCTGATTCTCCGCACCATGGTATCAATCTGCTCCAACGTAGGGCTTCTCAGTGACCTCACTGCCGCTTCAACACAATCGGCAATCCCGACAATAGCTGCTTCCTTAGACTGCGCCTTAGGACCCGGATATCGGAAATCCGCTTCCTCCACCGGCTTTGTTTGTCCCTCGGCCTCGGCAATTTTCTTAGCTTTATGGTAAAAAAATTGCAGCAGCGTCGTGCCATGATGCTGCTCTGCAATATCACGGATCGGCTTAGGAATCTGGTACTCCTTCAGCATCTCAACACCATCGCGGGCATGAGCAACAATGATTGATTTGCTTAATTCGGGATCCATTTTATCATGCGGGTTTTCGATATTCGTTTGATTTTCGATAAAATAAACGGGACGTTTGGTCTTCCCAATGTCGTGATAATAAGCACCCACTCTGCATAGCAGCCCGTTGGCTCCAATCGCTTCTGCAGCGGCCTCCGCCAAATTGCCAACCATTATACTATGATGGTAGGTGCCTGGCGTTTCTGTCAGCAGCTTGCGCAGCAGAGGGTGATTCGGATTGGACAGCTCCACCAATTTCAACGGAGATAAGATTCCGAATGCAACCTCAAAGAAGGGTAGAAGTCCGATAACAAAAACAGCTGTCAGCAATCCGCTCCCAATTGTGAAGGATAGAGCGACCAAAGCGTTCTTGCTTGTTTCATGGCCTTCAATAAGCAGCAGTGAGGCAACAAGAACCATCCCAAGTAAAGAGACGATCATCCCGGCCTTTAAAATTGAAGACCTTTGACTGGCTCGTTGAATCGAGAAGATCGCCGCAAATGAGGTTACCAGCGTCAGCAATGCATATCGAAAGTCAAATGGTTGTAAATGGTCCGTATTAAAAATAATGCTCGACATGACAGCAAAAAGAACGGTGGCAACAAAAGCCATACTCGAATCCAGTAAAATGGTTATCAGCATAGCCCCCATTGCCGAAGGCGCTAAAAATCCAATATACGGATAATCTAAATTTTGTACAAGTGAAAACAGCTTCATCCCGAATAATGTAATCAGTAGTATGAAAACCAGCATCAACAGCTGCGCATTATTATTTTTGATCGATTGGGAGCTTTGCCGTATAAACATGAATATAACAAGGCTGAACATCGACACCAGCATCACTAATCCAATTTTGGGCCAGTTGCTCGACTCATCTTTCAGCATTTCCAGACTGCTTAAACGCAGATACATCTCGTCGGTTATCTGATCGCCCTTCTTCACCAACACTTCATTCTTGTTAATGAAAATCGGCTTCACATTATCGCGTGCATGGCCTTTCGCCTCATCGGTTCCCTTTTGATCAAAAAACTTATTCGGCGTAATTGCAGTTCTCACAAGCTCCTGCACAATTTCTCTCGCCGTGCTTTTGCTTAAGGTCGAGCTGTTCACCAGCTCCGCTACCTTGGCCCTTACCGTTTGAGCATCCAGAATTTGATCGCTCATCAAGCGGTTTACAATATCCTTGGCAACCGGCTCCATAGCGATTAAATCTTCCTTCAATAGGCGTGGCAATTTATAAAATGTTTCTTCCGGTATCCGATATTGCTGCTCAATAATCTTCTTCTTCATTTCTTCAAGCATAACTTCGTTATATTGACCGCTTCCGGTATACATTTTCACTTGTTTGTCGGTATGAAGCTCTATGATGTTAGGTATGACCGTTTTATAAATATTGACCTTATCGCCAAGTGTCACTTCAGCATCAGCGTTGATTTGCTGCAGCTTTTCGAAAATCGACTCTACGAGCACATCATTTTTCAACGATACGATTTTGTATACGGGCTGGACGCGCTGAGCCGCATCCTCTTTCGCTTGTTCCGTTGCAATTGCATTTTCTATCGCACGTGGAGCTATAATATCCTTCTCTGCATGCGATCCTTTTTGGATATCATAGGTTTGAGGAATGATCTTGTTTGTAAGCGCCAAATAAAACACCGCTGTAAGCAGTAAAAACAGAAGAAAGCGCACAAGTGCGCTATATTTCCAACCGGATAGCCGGTATTGAAATTTCCCTTGAATCGAAGCCTGGTTTTTCATAATCGAAAGGTCATCCCTTTCTCCGCGCTACTTTTCTTGTTCATTATGATAAGCAACGATGATTTTTTGAACCAAGGAGTGTCTGACAACGTCTGCATCGGAAAACTCAATAAATCCTATCTCTTCAATGCCTAATAAAATACGTCTGGCTTCAACAAGTCCCGAATTTTTGCCGCGAGGCAAGTCAATTTGCGTTACATCTCCGGTAATAACCATCTTGGAGCCAAAACCGAGGCGAGTTAGAAACATCTTCATTTGTTCTGGGGTCGTGTTCTGAGCTTCATCTAATATAATAAAGGAATCGTCCAAAGTTCTCCCCCGCATATAGGCAAGCGGAGCGATTTCGATCAATCCCCGTTCCAATGATTTGACCACCTGTTCGGGTCCCAGCACATCGTTAAGAGCATCATACAATGGACGTAAGTAAGGGTCAACCTTTTCCTGTAAATCTCCAGGCAGAAAGCCCAGACTCTCTCCAGCTTCAACAGCAGGCCGTGTCAGAACGATACGTTTGACCTTCCCTTCCTTAAGCGCTGCAACCGCAAGCACGACTGCAAGGTAGGTTTTACCTGTACCGGCAGGACCGATCCCGAATACAATATCGAGCTTCTTGATCGTTGAGACATATTGCTTTTGACCGATTGTTTTAACACGAATAGGCTTGCCCTTGTGAGTAACGGCGATATCGCCCTTGAATAAATCCAGCAGTTGATCCGCTTTCATTTGCTTGGCTAGCTCCAACGCATACTTTACGTCCCGCTCGCTTAGAATATAATTGTTGCGCACCAGCTCCAGAAGCACCTCAAAAAGCTGCTTAAGGGATTGCAATTCTCCCGGTTCGCCTTGGATAACGATCTCTTCCTCACGCGATTGAATCCTGGCAGTGGTGTGCTGCTCAATCAAATGCAGGAACTTGTCCTGAGGTCCAAACAAAGACAGTGCCTCGGACGTATTTTTTAAAGCTACTTTCACAAAGCTGGCATTATCAATCAACAGGCCTCTTCTCCTTCGAGTTTGCTTTGGCAAGACTTCCATCGTAATTTCCATCTGAGTTTTGCTTAATAAGTTTTATTGCCAAGCATTACGGTACAGCGACAATAGGTAGTTCTTGGGTAATAGATTCTTCCACTTCCAAATGCACTTCCATATAAACTTTACCATTCTCCGTCTTTTCATGCAAAATTTTTTCACTTACAACCCTCGAACCTTTTCCAGCGGCTTCCAATATATCCGATTTGGTCTGCTCCAAACCTCGCGTTTTTGCCTCTTGAAGCTCGACGGACTGCTCGACAATGCCTGTCTCCATCACACGCTCTTTAAGCCAGCCTATGGGCAATACAAAGTCTCTCCACATGAATGTTTTACGTTCCGGAATCGTTTCATAAGTTTGATAAGGAACCGCCCCAAAGCCTGTCAATTGCAAGCCGCGATTACCCACTACCAGGTAAAATCGTTTCAGGGTTTCTCCCGTGTATATTTTATATTGCTGTACGAGCGGCACCTCAACCTTGGGAGCATACCATACCAAACCTTTGACCTCTCCCGCGGCTACAACCGTTTTCTGATTAAGCTCGTCCCCCAAAACGCCGGAAATTAGAATATCCCCTTTTTTCACATAGGTATTCGTCTTGACAACCGGCCTTCCCTTTTCTGCAAAAATAGAAGTCACCATTGCACTTTTAGAAGCAACCAAATGACGCGGATTAAGCAGTGGAGGCTTCTCCGGTATTACGGCTTCCACCACTTTAATGACAACATGGGTACCCCGAAACTCAACCCCTACCCAGGCAGCTTCCGGCATCTTGCTCTGCAAGCTTTTGGATAGCGCATCGGCATCCTTAAGGCGGAACTTCCATTGGAGCTTATAAACGCCTTCTTGCTTCGCCACTTGCAAAATATCCGCTGTTTTTATCAGTTCATTCCCTTCAACCCGTACCTGCCACACAATTGAAGACAACAGGTATAAACCGATAATAAAGCATAGGATTCCCGCTGCAAAAACCTTTCTCTTCTCCAGTTTGTCCATCACAAAAGGAAAGCCGAACCTCTTGCGAACGCGAGACCGACAGCCTGTCTCTTTTAAAAGCGGACGAAGCCGAAAGAAATCCTTGAGTGAAATATATAGCTCCACCTTAGCTTCATCTCGAAATCGAATGTCCCAAACGGACATCCGCTTTTCTGTCAGCCTATTAATCAAGCGTTCCAGCTGCTGCCCTTTAATTTCAATCAAAACATACCCGCGCAGCGACGTAAGCATCGATGTTTTCAAGCTTGAGCACCCTCTTTACGAATAAAATTTGATCTCCCCGATAATGCCTTCAATAAACACTTCTTCCGTTAAAATTGCTCTTATGACAAGCTGTGTGCCTTGAACCTCCAGCTTACCTTTGGGTAACGCCAGCAGCAGCCGCTCACTCGAAAAATGCAGCACCCCGCGATGATTTTCAATATAAAGCTGCAAATTGCCTATCATAGTCATTCGTGGCAGGTCCAAAGCAACATCTTGTGGAAGGTCCAGCAGCTTTGCCGTGAATTGATTAAGCCTTTTAGTCAGACTGCGCATTTTTTCCCTCCTAAAAACTTTCTGTAGGAAAGTCCGGTTTTGCGTAAGTATGGGCTATTTACACCATATGCTAGAAATTCACAGATTATGAAAGCAAAGCAAAAAGCACCGGCAATCCCAATTTTCATTAGGATCCGGTGCTCATTAGTTAATGATTTATTTTCGAAATGGCTTCTTAGCCCTAGGTGGACCAAGAATTTCGGCCCATATGACCCCCTGAGCGAGCTTATGGGCGTCTACTGCATCCTCACGGTATTTCTGCTCCTCAGACCGCTTTTGCTTCGTACGTTCATCCTGACGAGCGCTTGATAAATCGCTATCTCCCCAAAAGTCAGCTTCAGGTCGTTTCTCTGAGCTATGATGAACGTGCTCGGGATGCACGTATGAATCAGGGCGACGCTGTGCACTCTCGGTTGCAGTTTGTGGACGATTCTTTCTTTGATTCGGCTGATTAGCAGTTGTTACCTCAGGCGCTTTATCACGCCCCCACCCTTGCATAGGATTGCCTCCGCCCCCAAACGGGGGCATAGCTTGCTTGGGGGGCTGGCTGCCGGGAACGCCCTTCAAACGCTTCAGGAAGCTGCTAGCCAGAAAAAAAACTACAATCGCTATATACCAGTTATTCAGGAGAAATTCGATCAGTTTCAATCCGGCACACCCCTTCCGAGTTACTCATGATCGCCATTTTTGCCGCCATCATTCATTTTGCCTAAGGAAGAACGCATTTGGGTATCCGCGTCAATATTTTTCAAGTTCATATAATCCATTACACCAAGCTTGCCGTTGCGCAGCGCTTCTGCCATCGCCAAAGGCACCTGTGACTCGGATTCTACTACCTTCGCCTTCATTTCCACTACTAATGCCTTCATCTCTTGCTCTTGTGCTACCGCCATTGCACGGCGTTCTTCAGCTTTCGCTTGAGCAATCCGTTTGTCCGCTTCCGCCTGCTCGGTTTGCAAATAAGCTCCGATATTTTTACCAACATCCACATCCGCAATATCTATCGACAAGATTTCAAAAGCTGTTCCAGCATCCAGCCCTTTACTCAAAACGGTTCGGGAGATCATATCCGGATTTTCCAATACATCCTTATGAGACTCGGACGAACCTACTGTAGTAACAATCCCCTCGCCGACACGCGCGATAATCGTTTCTTCACCGGCACCACCGACAAGACGCTCAATATTAGCTCGAACAGTAACGCGGGCAATTACTTTAACTTCAATACCATTCTTTGCAACAGCCGAAACGGTTGGTGTTTCAATAACACGCGGATTTACGCTCATCTGTACAGCCTGAAGAACGTCACGTCCCGCCAAATCAATTGCCGCGGCGCGTTCAAACGGCAAAGGAATATCCGCACGATGGGCAGCAATTAGCGCATTAACAACACGGTCGACATTACCGCCTGCGAGAAAATGGCTTTCCAGCTGGTTAATAGAAATATCTATGCCAGCCTTGGTAGCTTTGATCATCGGATTAACGATACGACTAGGCGTTACACGACGCAGACGCATAGCAACAAGTGTAATAATACCAATGCGTACGCCTGAAGCCAGTGCTGAAACCCATAGCATAATCGGTACAAAACTTAGAAATACCGAAAGTGCAATAATAATAATGACTGCCAATAAAAAAATGTAAACAATAGAATCCATGTTTGACGTCCTCCCAATATTTAATTTAGATAAAACTTATTGTACCAATTCATGCGCCTCACGAACAACAATCCGCGAGCCTTCCACTTGCACCACTACAACTTGCTTATTTACCGGGATGAACTCGCCTGTAGTTACCACATCCACTCTCTCGTCAGCAACGAGAATAGTTCCTGCCGGGCGCAATGGAGTTACGGATAGGCCAGACTTGCCCAGAAGATCTGTGCGGATTCTTGATGATGTAAAGCCTTGTTCCGTCGTGAGCTTTTCCCGTAAAATAAACCGATTCCAAACCCCGCGATGTTTAAAATATCTAATGATGATGGCAACAACAATAATGGCTAACACAACGGCAATCGACAAATTCAAAGCAGCTTGCTTCGTATTATTGGCAGCCATTATGACACTGCTGAACAAACATGCGATACCAAGAATCCCTATTATTCCGAAGCTGGAAACAAAGATTTCAATAATCAGCAATACAACACCAATCACAAAGAGCGCTATATCCTCCACCCCCGCAAAACCGGATATATAATTACCAAAAAAATACAATCCAAAGCCAATTAAACCAACAATACCTGGAACCCCAAAGCCGGGAACAAACAATTCAATCAGTACTCCGGCAATACCAATGAAAAGAAGCAGCATGGATACCCACGGCTGAGTAATGAACCGTGCAAATTTTTCAGCTGGGGTAGGATCGATATGCAGCACCGGATGATCAGCTCCACCGACAAAGCGGATGGCATCGTTTACATCCTTGGCAATTACTTCGGCATAGCCCACCTTAATTGCTTCTTCAGCAGTTAGTGATACCAACTGACCTTTTGGAACATTGCGAGTTAGTTGAGGCATCGAGACTCCGACGTTTTTATCAACCATTGCCTCCGCTATTAGCGGATTGCGTCCCCTTAGCTCTGCTGCTGCCCGCATTTCACTCGACCAGTGAGCAATAACCTTAACGCTCTCAATTTCATTGCCTGCGATGTCTACAACAGCGGCTGCTCCGATAGAGCTGCCGGGCTCCATTGCAATTTTAGTTGCGTTAAGCGCGATATAGCTTCCAGCAGAAACCGCCTTTCCATGCACATAAGCAAGTGTCGGCACCTTGCTGCTGCGAATCATCTCCCCAATTTCTTCTGCTGCATCCACACGTCCACCCAGTGTATCGATATCCAGAATGATGTACATGGCGCTTGCTTCCTCAGCTTCCTTTAGAGCCCTTTCCAGAAATTTCTGCAGCCCGTTCTCAATACTTTGATGAACAGGCACCACAACTACCGGAGCCGCTGCTGGAACCGATGACGCTGGTTGTTGAGGAGCATTAACATCTGCAAAAGCCGCAATTCCCGGCAGTAGGAGAAGCATTACCGAGAAGAGCACCAGCAAGCACGATCTTAGAAACAGGGAACCATGTTTCATTAACAACATTGTAACCCACCTCCCCCGGATTTCGCTTTAACGAATCCGATATCGTAATCTTAGTCTTTGTTAGAAAAATGGCTTTTTATGTGCGACTAAAGCCATTATTCTGTGCTTCATACATTCTTACGTAATACACAGCCTATCGATTCAATGTTTTAAAAAAAGAACACCCCTGATACAGGAGTGCTCTTCATAACTTACTATACTAATAATTGTTGAACGGCTTGATTGACAATCTTGCCATCAGCACGTCCCTTAACCTTAGGCATCAATGCACCCATAACTTTTCCCATATCCGCTTTAGAAGAAGCTCCCACTTCATGGATGGTCTGCTGTACAATGGCTTTTACTTCTTCTTCAGTCAACTGTTGCGGTAAGTACTCGATCAGAATATCAATTTCCGCCTTAACGGTTTCGGCCAAATCTTCACGACCGGCCTTTTCAAATTCTTGGAGGGAATCTCTGCGCTGTTTGATCTCACGACTTAGCACGTCAAGCACTTCTTGATCATCCAAGGTTTTACGCTGATCTATCTCAATATTCTTAATAGCAGCACGAACCATACGAATCACAGACAGTTTAAACTTGGCCTGGCTCTTCATCGCGAGCTTCATATCTTCGTTTAATCTCTCGCTTAAGCTCATCGATTAAGCCTCCTAGAACTTTCTCTTACGAGCAGCCTCTGACTTCTTCTTACGCTTAACGCTAGGCTTCTCATAATGCTTGCGTTTCTTAACCTCCGCAAGTACACCATCTTTTGCGATGGAGCGCTTAAAGCGACGAAGGGCTGCATCTATAGTTTCATTTTTGCGAACTCGAGTTTCTGACACCAGTTTTCCCTCCCTCCGAACAGACCGTCCAAGACGAAAAAAAGCAAAAGCAATTCATCAAACTTCATTATATGGCAAACATAAAGCAGGTGTCAACCCAGAGAATAAATAAATCAGTTCACATGGAGTGGACCCAACTTTACTCCCGCCAGCAGATGGTAATGAATATGATAGACCACCTGTCCGCCATCTTTGCCACAATTATTAATGAGCCTGTAACCACTTTCCGCCACGCCTTCTTGCTTAGCAATTTCTTGCGCGGCACGATGAATTTCACCAATCAAGCCCCAATCACCCGCATCGACATCATTCATAGTTGCGATATGCTTCTTTGGGATGATTAAAAGATGTACCGGAGCAGCAGGCTGGATATCATGAAATGCCAGTACATGCTCGTTTTCATATACTTTTTTCGAAGGAATAGAACCCTCTACAATTTTACAAAAGATACAATCCACTGCAGGCTGTCCTCCTTCAATAACATGTATAAAAAAACGATACTTGTATCATAACGAATTTGGGCACAAAAATCCAGTCCAATACGCTCACGAAATATTACAATTTATTATATTTCCATCCACCAATTGAAAATAGCCGATATCCAGGATTCAGGATGCATTGTTTCTTGGGAGGGAAAGCTTAAATGATGAAGCAAAAGCATCTAAATTTAATTTCCTTGTATAGCTTGGTGAATAAGCAATATTTCATACATAAACATGACTTTTATCGTTTAGACGATGTCAGCATTCATTTATAGACTTACAGTCTAATTTTAACTATAATGATAGTTAGAAGTTGGTTCTACAATGGGGTGGTTGGTCTCATGAACAGGTTTATGCGTGCGGCTACACGAAAAAAGCGGGAGTACATGATAGAGGTGGCCTTGCAATTATTTATGGCTCGGGGCTATGAGCAGGTTTCCGTTGACGACATAATTTCCGCTACTAATACATCTAAAGGAACTTTTTATCATTATTTTAAAGGGAAAGATGAAATTTTACGTGAAGTATCACGCAAACAGATCAAAACCATTAATGATTGGTCAGAGCGGACTCCTTCACAAGTGCAATCGTTAGAAGGTCATATAAACCGTTTGTTATTAGACTTGGCTTCTAATATTGAGGCTTACCCCAAGCTGGTGCAAAGCTTGATTGCATTATCTTTACAAAACGAAGCGTTAAAAAACATTGAGGAGGAGCAGTATCAATTACTGTTTGACCGGCTGCTCCGCTGGCTCCCAGACCCGAATAAGGTGACACTTCTGGTAGCAGCTTATAGAGGAACCTTGTTGACATGGTGTTCACAAGGTAATCATAATCTTAATGATTTAATGCGAAGAAATCTTGCATGGATTTGGTCAGGCTTAAGATCAGAGCAGTCTTCGGAGCTTGTTTCCACAAATTCAGGAAAACCCTCTTCTGACATACAATGGCTTGCACATAATAATAAGGAGGCGAGTAAAATGAAAGTTGCCATTATCGGCGGCGGCTTAGCTGGCTTGACTGCAGCGGCCTATTTATCGGAGGAACCAGGCATAGAAGGTGTGCTGTTTGAACGGAGTCCTCAATGGGGTGGAAGAGCTTTTACTTATGAAAAAGCTGGATTTACACTAAATTATGGCGCACATGCTATATACGGCATTGATCGGCATGAAATAACTACTATGGAACGCGAGCTGGGACTATCGTTCAGCTCCAAACAGGTTGATAAACGCAAGGTAATGTATGCGAAAAACGGTCAATTAACTCCCGCTCCGTTGGATTTTGTTAATCTTATGAGAACGGAGCTGTTGAACCCGCTGCAAAAGGTACGGTTTGTTGGGGAAATTACAGCAATCATCGCGCAAATTCACAATGTTAAACATTATAAAACGCTCGGAGACTATTTAGCCCAATCCGATGCTGACGAGGATGTTAAAGAGCTGTGGGAGCATCTGGTTTGCTCTAATTTCTTCATTACCCCGGAGGAAGCACGTAAAGTTCCCGGTCCGGTTATTAGCGATTACTATCACAATTTATTTTTATCCGGCCGCCCTGTTAACTATGTTCTAGGCAGCTGGGCTGTTATAACCAATCAGCTTCGGCAAAAAATTGACATTTCCAGCCGCTGGGAGATGGCTCTTCAGGAGGGCGTTGAAAGTGTAAGCTATGCCGACCGCAAGTTTGTATTGAAGACCAAAACCCGTGAGCTGGCTTTTGACAAAATTATTTTTGCCATGCCTGTCCAGCAAATTGGCAAGCTGCTAAAGGGATCGCCTTGGGAGCCCTTCTTGGCACCTTATGAGAACAATACAGCTACAGAGGTAATGGTCTATGACATTGGCTTGAAGCGTGTAGTCGCACGCCCATTCAGCTACATCAGTGATATGGATAACAAAATGTTCATCAGTGACGTCTCTGCCACCGACCACACTCTTGTGCCGGAAGGCGGACAGCTGCTCCAGGGTATTGCCTACTTAAGCGACCGCTTCGCTGACGAGGAGGAACGCAAAGCTTATCTGGATAGTAAAACGAAGCAAATGGAAGCTCTGTTCGATCATTATTATCCAGGCTGGCGGGATGAAACGGCTGTCAAGCGAGTTTCCAAGAAAGCAATGGTTTCCAGCGTGAAAAACGTAATAACGAATCATCTGCTGCCAACGCGATTGGATCATGTTCCATTTTACTTCTGCGGAGACGGGTGTGTAGGTAAGGGTGAGTTGGCGGAACGTGCTTTCTCAAGCGCACGCCAAGCTGCGAAATCCATACTGGAAGAGGTAAAAGTGGGTGTGTTGTCATAACAAGGAGTTTGGGAGCAGTCGGTAGATGAAGGAAGCGACCGCTTTGAAGCTTCTCTGAGCCATATTGAAGGATAACTTTAGCTGAATGAGCCAACCCGATTCCAAGGAATCGGGTTTTTGCTCTTGCGTCAGCATTGAATTTCCAGAGGATGGTGAATCGTTAAGTTTTTGGCGGGCAGTCTCTTCTACTGAACTTATGGTTCCAGGCAATTCCGATAAATTGGATGGGATAGAATTTATTTGGCTTGCGGCTTTGCCTTTATCCGTAGTTTGGATCTGTACGGTTCTGGACTTGCCGTCCCACTGAAGCTCTCCGCCAAATGCTTCACCAACGAATCGGGCCGGAGCTAACGTAAAGCCGTTAATTAATTGGGCTGGAACTTCCAGTTCAATGGTTTGTCCGTTTTTAACGGCTTTGCGGTCACCGATCTTCAGAGAAACAGTTGTATTCCCTTTTCGTCCTGTAGCTGTTTGCGTTGAGGCATCCCAAGAAACTGCAGCACCCACCGACTCAAAAATAGCTCGTAGAGGAGCTAAAGTGCTGCCCTCCTTAATTATGGGCGGCTGCTCGTAGCTTTGCAGCTTTCCGTCAATAGCTACACTCACTTGCGAGGATAACGAAAAGGTCCGTGAAGCTGCCTTGCTGCCGCTGCGATTATAAACTTCAAGCTTTAATGATGCTCCATCCGGCACATCGCCTGCATCCAGCTCAAAACCGAAGGGTGGACCCGTCTCGGTTCTAATAATCTCCCCGTTAATGGAATAGTCTATTTTTCCAATGTAAATATCCGGTATTTTAACCCAAGGAGTTATTTTCGTTTTACGCGCAAATATGTTTTCACCACTTACTGACAATTTCACATGGCCCGTACGGTCTGACGGTTTAGCTCCTTGCTCGACTTTGGTTAAATAATAAGGTGCGGCAATCATTTTGGAGTACAAAGCTTTCATAGCATCGTTAGCCCCAAGTAAATAGTTATTTCTGGATTCACGGTTTTTCAAATCAACATTAAAATAGGTGATTGACTTTAAACGCGGATATTTTAATGGCATAATTTCGTACAAACGCTGCAGATTTAACAAACCATAATCCGTAAACGACTCCTGTGGAATATGCGCATAATGGGACACCGCTGTTTCACTGATCATAAGAGGTTTGCGGTCCGCATAGGTTTTGTACAAGGAATCAAGCCTTTCAATCGGGCTCGTAGCTTGCATATTACTTTGTGCAGGGTCTCCGTTCTCATAAGGCTCGGTATACAGACTGACCCCAACCCAATCTACATACTCATCTCCAGGATAATACACATCCATCGAATAGGCAGGCACATCACCCGGACTCCAAACCATCGCTACATTCGGCGCCTCTTGAGCCATAACATCATGAACCAAGCGGAATTTTTCTATATATTTTTGCGGATCTCCATGCCACACTACCCAGTTCCCATTCATCTCGCTTGCATAGCGAAGGAAGATTGGAATACCGGAGGCTTTCGCAGCTCGCGCCCACTCCCGCAAATGAGCGTTATCCTGAACAGAATCCAGTCCTTTGCTCGGTTCCCAAGCGATTTGCAATGCAGACCCGGCTTCTTTGGCTCTTGTCGCATATTGCTTCGGAAATGCAGTGTCATAGGGAGAATAAGCCAAATATAAAGCATGCTTCTTTCCGTATAGAGCTTCGGACTTCGTGAAGTTATTTTGCATCGCGGGATCCTGTTCAGAGTACAGTCCAATGTACATCCCGTACTCCGGCTCAAACTTGGCCAGTTTGCCATTCTTGGGAGCTGCCTGACGTCTTACCGTATCCTCATCGGGTGAGGACATATATACATCTGCAATCGTTCGGATTTGCTCGGCACGCTGGATATCAACGGCCCCCCAATCCTTACCGAATTTAAGCCAGTACTCATTTTCCAGTTCATAATAGTGGATGGCATTCTCATAATCCTGAATACTGTCATAATACTCATCGAGCGATCCGCAAAAAAGAGCTGCACTCTGCCAATCTCCTATGGAAACATAATGTTCAACAAGAAACTTCCAATGCGGCACCGCTTCTTCCGGCTTCCCTCTCTTAACCGCAGATTCTGCTGCTTTCCATTGATCCCATATCGCGTCGGCCTGCACAGCCGGAGCTCCTGCAAGCAATCCGGCGGCTACTGTAACCACCAGCAAGCCTTTCATGCAGTTGGATGTAAGCCGTTTAAAAAAAGCCATAATAGTTCTCCTCCTACATACATATGGGCAACTTAAAGTGTCTCCAAATGAACAACACTTCCGCTTCCGCCTGCCTCAGGCGACTGAACTACGAGTCTACGCGGTAATCTTGCACGCAGCTCAGGCACATGGCTGATCACGCCTACAGTTAACCTGTCAAAATGCAGCTTCTCCAAGGCGATGATTACAGTTTCCAGAAGATCCTGATCCAATGTACCGAAGCCTTCATCCAAGAAGAAAAATTCCAGAGGATACTGGCCCTTAAGCTGAATTTGTGCGGACAAAGCGAGTGCCAACGAAAGTGAGGTCAGAAAAGTTTCTCCGCCGGACAAGCTCGACACCGGACGTCTGACACCTCCGTTGGAATCATCGCGAATAACGAAGCCCCCCGTAGAATCCACCTCTATGGCATATTTCTGGCGAGTTAATTGCCCTAATCTTTCCGATGCGGAACGGCTAACCTGGACCAATTGTTCTTCAGCTAAAAACTCTACGAAAGCATTCCCTCGAAGAACCGTTTGCAGCTTGCTGAGCAATGTCAGCTCACCTTGCTTTGCAGCACGTTTCGCTTCAAGCTCGCTCCAGCGCTGATGTTTTGCTTGCAATGACTCCAAATCCCGCTCAGCCCTTGCTTGAGCTTGCAGAGCCGCTTCATCCAGCCTCTTGCTTTCCGCAAGCTCCGCCTCCAGAGCTGACCAAGCCTCCTCTGAAATAGAACGCCCCTCCAACTGCTCAGACAGCTGCTGCTGCTGCGTCTTAAGCTGATGCTCCAGTTTACCGAATGCTTCCACTTCCGAAGTCCACGATAACTTCTGCGCATCAGAGATTACAGCAGCCTGTACCTCCAGAGGATCGGCAAAGCTAAACCGTTCAGCTTGCTTCTGCCATTCCGTTTCGGCTGCTGCTGCTTGCTCGGCAGCAGTCTCTGCAGCCTGTCCTGCACCTGCATAAACCTGGGATGCCTGCTGTGAGGCGGCTAGAGCTTCCTCAAAACCTTGTTTGGCTTGCTCTGAAGCGCCTCTCAGCTGACTTAGCTGCAAATTGGCTTGTGCTACCTGCTCTTCTACCGGCTCTTCCCCTGCCCATTCACGCAGCCGGATTGTTTTCTCCGCTTCCTGCTCCTGCACATTTTTCAGCTCGGTTTGCAGTTGGATTAAAGTCCGGTCCAAAGCATTAGTCTGTTCCTGAAGCTCCGCAATCAGGCTGAGCTTTTCTTCGATAAAGCTTATGCTTTTATCAAGTCTTTGACGCAGCTCTTCCGCCGTTTTTTCTTGCAGCTGTTGTTGTTCTACAGCGGATTCAAGAGCCTCAAAGGAAAAGGCAGCAAATTTCGTTCTCCAAGCTGCGATTTGCTCTTGGGTTAACTGCATGAGCTGTAATTCTTTTTGTTGCGCTGCATGAATAAGGTGACCCAAACTTTGCTGCCTGGACTTCCTGTCACTTAACATTCGGTCGAGCTGTCCACGCTCCTGCAATAGACTCTGAAGCTCTTGCTGCAGCTGCTGCTCATGCAGCCGGGCCTGCTTCAAGCTACTCTCGGCGTTATTAAACCGGGATAGCAGCTCCTGCTCAGTCAGCAGCGCAGAAGCAGCTGTTGCAGGCTGCTTGGTTTCGGCCGCTTGATTCCACGAATATAAAGCTGCGGCTGCTTCCGATATATATTCGTTGGCTTGCAGCTGAGGAAGCATCGGCTGCCATTGCTGAACAAAGCCATTCAGCATAACCTGCTGCCGGTTATTATCCATCAGCTGCTGCCTTGCTTGTGCTTGCATTTTATCCAAGCTTGACGCAAAATGCGAGCTCTCGTCAAGCCCGCCGGCTGTTCCTGTTTCATCGAGAACAAACGGCTTGGGATGATGGATTGACCCGCACACCAGACAACCGTCTCCGGCTGTCAGCTGTCCCGCCAATTCAGCAGCCATAGCATGAAGCTCGGCTTGCCGATTTAACTTCTTGCGTTCATCAAGAAGCATCGGAATCATATCGTGCACCTGCTGCAACTCAGCTTCACGCGACAATGATACGGAGTAGACGTCTGACACTTCTGTAAGCCAGCCTGCCAATCGCCGCCCCCATTGCAGCTCTTGCTGCTCAGCTGCCATGCGTTCTTGATGCAGCTCTACGAGCTCCTTCTGATGACGCTGCAGCTCAACCCGCTGCTCCTCCAATTGGCGCTGCTGCTGCTCAATGGAGCGCTTGTCCTGGAGAGCTGCCCGCAGCAGCTCACGATCCTCGCTGCGCACCTCTGCCAGCTTCAGCTCTTCCTTGAGCTCAGCTTGCCGCTTCACCGCTTTATGGCGCAGCTCCTGCTCCCGCAGCAGCTGCTCCTTCGCGGTCCGCTGCGCGCCAGCCGTCTGCGCCTCCTGCGCAGCAAGCCCGCTCAGCACGGCCCGCTGCTGCGCCAGCTCCGCAGTCAGCGCGAGCGCCTGCTGCAGCTTGTCGAGCCGCAGCAGCAGCGGCGTCTCCTGCGCGGCCAGCGCCTCGCGCGCAGCCGCATGCGCTGCGCTGGCGCGTTCGAGCGCAGCTTGCGCTCGCTTCTGCGCGGCCGCGGCGCTTGCTGCAGCGTCGCGCTCGCGCGTCAGCCGCGCCGCTGTGAGCTCGCGCTGGCGCGCGTAAGGCTGCGCAAGCTCGGCTTGCGCAGCGCGCGCGAGCCGAGCTTGCAGCGCGTGCACCTGCGGCGCGCGGGCCGCGTGCTGCGCGAGCTGCTGCTGCGCCTGCGCGAGCACGTGCTGCAGCTCGCGTACGCGGCGCTGCTCGGCGGCGCGGGCCTCGCACGCGGCGAGCTGTGCCCGCAGCTGCTGTGCCGCCTGGGCAGCAGCCTGCAGCGCTTCCGCAGCTGCGTCCAGCGCTTGCTGCGAGGCGTCGCCGAGACCCTGCTGCTCGGCGTGCAGCTCCTTGATAGCCACATC
The DNA here is from genome assembly GCF_042676305.1 of Paenibacillus sp. GCM10027630. NCBI lineage: Bacteria > Bacillati > Bacillota > Bacilli > Caryophanales > Paenibacillaceae > Paenibacillus > Paenibacillus sp. GCM10027630. Next base: position 125,249 of record NZ_JBHTGY010000098.1, read on the forward strand.
GGCCTCTTTAAAACGTGCCGATGTCTTCGCATTTAGTTGATCTCCATATGGCTCTAGGTGGAACAACCGCTGGAGCATTTGCCGCCGTTCACTCCCCTTTAATGCTAGAAACTCGGCAAACTTCCCTTGCGGGAGGACTACAGCTCGGGTGAAGTCCTGCATGGACAAGCCCAATATATCCTGTACCTGTTGATTCACTTCACCCGATTTATCAGCCAAAACAATCGTTTCCCCATCCTGATAACGGATAAGCCGACTGATCGTATTATTAACCGTTACATCCCCGCCCCGCTTAAACTGCCGGTCTACACGGTAACGAATTGAACCTTGAGCATGTCCCAGCTCAAACGTGAAGGAGACGGACAGAGCGTTCTCTGCGTGATTCATGATCCCTTGTGTGCCATTGGCCGCACGCTCCACTTTACCGAATAATGCCAATGTCATTGCATCAAGAATTGTGGATTTCCCACTGCCCGTCGGTCCGAAAATCCCGAACACTCCAGCATCGCATAGCTGAGTGAAATCAATCTCCTGCAGTTCACGGTAGCTCTGCAAACCGGCGATTTGCAGATACATCGGTCTCAAATCCAATCACTCCTTTCCTAATTTCATTTACTCTTCTTCAACAAGCTAAGCGGAATTTAATTCAAAGAAAAGTCTTTTCGATTTCATTCACGCTTGCTGTGCCTCCAGAAGCTCCATAAACAGCTGTACCAGCTCCGCTTCCGGTTCAGCCCCGCCCGTCTGACGAATATAATATCGGCGAAAAAGCTCGTCCATCGGCATGCTTCTCATTGAAGCCTCACCCGCAGCAGCAGCCTCCATCTCAGGGTAAATAGGACGAATGTTAACAATTCCTTCCCGAGCTTTCCGTAAAGTATGTATTTGTTCCATTGACATGGCTTCGGTCATATTAATTTCAAGATCTATCCAAGCTTTCGCGTCCCGGCCCTCATCAAGCCACTTATGTACCTGAGATAAGCCGGAATCTGCTTTCCAAAGTGCCAAGGGTCTACCACAGCTCAAGAAAAGTTCTTCAAGCTTAACCTCACCACCGGGCTTCACATCCAATATAGTAACTGACTTGGCTTGCCCATGCTCGGAAAAGCTGTACGCTAACGGCGATCCGCTGTAACGCATAAGTGATGCAGCCTTAATGTTTTGCGGCCTATGCAGATGACCCAAAGCAACATACTGCGCACCGCTTACCGCCAGAGCAGATGTATCTACCGTATAGGCGCCCCCCACTTGAATAGGCCGCTCCGACTCACTTTCCGCTCCGCCCAATACATAAATATGGCTCATGATCAGATTAACCGTATCCGCACGAAAATGCTTGGCTTGTCCCATGGCAATATGCTTGACTCGATCGGAATAAGCGGCTCGCAGCAGCTCCTCCTCAGCATCATCCGATAACAGCTCTTTCAACCGGGATTCAGATGGATATGGCAGTCCAAATAAGCATGCACTTTCCCCTGTTCGCGCAATAGGTATAAGCTCATGGCGATCCTCCGGAAGGCCCATTAGCAATACCCCAAGCTTCTGAGCAAGCGGTGCAGCCGCAGCCAACCGATCAGGGTGATCGTGATTCCCCGCTATTACGGCAACAGGCCTTGTCCCGTTATCTGCCAGCCTTGCCAATGCATCATAAAACAACTGTTCCGCCGCGGCAGGAGGGTTTACAGAATCATAGACGTCTCCTGCCAAAAGCACGAGATCAATTTGCTGATCACGAACTATATGCGCTAGCTCCTCCACAAATGCCTCTTGCTCCGCCAATCTGCTTCTTCCTTCCAAAGTTCGGCCAAAATGCCAATCCGCCGTATGTAAAATCCTCATGAAAAACCTCCTCTCTTTTCAACCTTCTTCCAGATGTCTGTCCGCCGAAAGCAAATCCATGAATATTTACTTACGAAGATCAAATCTTCGGGCAGACTCTTACAGCTCCAACACATGAGCTCCATCAAATAAAAAGATATATTTCCCAATAACAGGGCGCTTCCATATCCGCTCCACTGCTTTAGCATACAATTCAAGCTGCAAACGATATCGCTCACGCATTCCATCCAGTGCTGCAGGTCCGCCGCCTTTCAGATGATCCGTTTTGTAATCGAGCAGCACCAAGCCTTGTTCCTCTTCAAAAATACAATCGATGACCCCTTGCAGCATGACTGTTTCATTTGCTGTCGCTTCATCAGTCACTCCATATACCTCGCTTGCCGGCAAGCCGTAGCTGAATGGCAGCTCACGATGTATTTGCGGAGATCGAAGCAGCCTCATTCCGAGCTCGCTTTGAATAAAAGACAAGATTACGCTCGGCTCCACAACTGTACTTTGAGCTTCGGTCAACAATTCTCTACGAACCATATCGGCTAACGTTTCCTTTATATCCAGTTCAGAAGGCTGAGCACTGAGCCTCATATGCTGCATGACAGAATGAAATACCGTCCCTCTCTCAGCTGCATTTAATTGAGTCTGCTCCATAAATCGGGGTCTTCGGACAATTGCAGGCCTGTAAGTTTTATCTTGAGAAGCTTCCGGATATACCGGCTCATCTGAGACAAGCTCCAGCAGCTTATGATGCTCGGACATGCGCTTTAGCTCGGTTACGGAAGTCTTGGAGAGCAGCGATGAGGCTTGTGCATTCTCATAACGCCAAGAAAGCTTGCTCTCTACTTGAGCTTCAAAATTGCTTCCTTCTTCTATCGGCTCCATAGCCAGAACCGCTTGCTTCCATTCATTGGATATTTCATTAGTCCCCGCAGCCTCAGCCATTGCTGCGAACACCTCAGGACGAACCGATTGAACCTTCCAACGGGAAGCTTCATTCGCAAAAAAAGTCGGGGATAAATGAGCAGCTCCTGCTTGTTCACGCAATACGCTCCCATCGGGATGCCGTATAATCGCGGGACCAATCCAGTCCAAATAACTGCGAGCTTTCGCCAAAGCATCATCGGGCAGCAGCAGCTTATCATGCTCTATGTAACGCGCCCAGTTTTGCAAAAGCTTATCCGCTTCCTTCACCGTTGCCAGCAAAAACAACTTTTCTCTTGCGCGGGTCAATGCTACATATAATACACGCATTTCCTCAGCCAGCATTTCCATACGCATTTTGCGCCGGATGGCAAGCCAAGGTAAAGTCGGATAGCTGATTCTAGCTTCTGCATCCATAAATTTCGGTCCGAAGCCTAAATCCTTATGGACCATAAAAGAATCTGTTAAGTCCCGCTGATTAAACCGCTTCGCCATACCCGCCACAAAAACTATCGGGAATTCCAACCCTTTGCTTTTATGGATAGACATGATGCGGACGACATCCTCCTGTTCTCCAAGAGCGCGGGCTGTCCCCAAATCGCCGCCACTGTCCTTCATTCGTTCAACGAAGCGTAGAAAACGGAATAATCCGCGAAACGAAGTCGATTCGTATTGCCTAGCACGATCGTACAGCGCTCTTAGATTAGCCTGCCTTTGCAGTCCGCCAGGAAGCCCTCCGGCCATATCATAAAAGCCGGTGACACGGTAAATATTCCATATCAAATCCGCCAGAGCACCTTGCTGCGCTTCTTGTCTCCATGCTTCAAGCTGCTTAAGAAAGCGGCTAAGCTTCCCTTGCAGAACCACATCAACCTCAGATTCGTCGCCGTTCGCAACGTCTCTCCTTGAATAGGCACAAACAGCTTCATAAAAGCTGCTGTATTTACCATAAATCCGGATTTGCGCCAGTTCCTCCGTACTTAATTGCACGATAGGCGAACGCAGCACTGCTGCCAGAGGAATATCTTGAAACGGGTTGTCTATTATTTTCAACAAAGAGAGCAGAACTTCCACCTCTGTTGCTGAGAAATATCCTGTATTCAACTCGGCATAAGCAGGTATTCCCTGCTGCCTCAGCTCCTCAATCAAAACAGGAGACCACTGCTGTGTCGCTCTTAGCAAAATAACCATATCACGGAATGTAATATCCCTTGTTCCACCACTCGACTTATCAAGCACTTGAAACACGCGCTCTCCATTCATACCCAACAGCTTATGAATTTGTGATGCTATCATCCGGGCTTCAAGCTGAACCGTTTCCAGCTCACGAGCTTCACTCGCTGGATCTGAACTGTCCGTAGCGTCTGCCTCGGAAAAATCATTTCCATCCTTTTCAGAATCCTGCTGCCTGGAAAACTCACTTTGTTCGTCAGGTTCACCCAAGCTATTGTCTGAACGATCAATCAATAGCAGCTCAACCGAATCGGAGCCATTGGATATCCGATTCCATTCCGGATAGTAACTGGCTCCGAATACTAGATCCGCACGCTCATCATATTCTATTTCTCCGACCGTTTCGCCCATAATTTGATGAAAAATATAATTGACTCCATCAACTACCTTAGGGCGGCTGCGGAAATTTTTCGCCAGATCAATTCTTTGTCCCGGTTCACTTTCTTCGGTTTTGTATCTTTTATATTTCTCCAAAAACAATCCAGGCTCCGCCAGTCGAAAGCGATAGATGCTCTGTTTAACGTCTCCAACCATAAACCGGTTGCCTGGTGCTTCACGGGAAATAAAGGAAACTATGGCTTCTTGAACTCTGTTCGTATCTTGATATTCATCAAGCAGCACCTCAACAAATCGCTCCCGGTACCCGGAAGCAACTTCTGATGGGATCATGCCGCCTGTACTCGGATCCTCGACGCTCAATATTTGCAGGCAAAAATGCTCCAAATCCCCAAAATCAACAAGCCCTTTTGTCTTCTTCGCTTCCTGATAGCGGCTGCCAAATTCGATGACCAGCTCCACCAGCGCTTTCATCAAAGGCGCCATGATCTGTAGCTCTTCATCATACTGCTCTACGGTCCGCGAAAACAATTCTTCAGCCATACTCGACAGCTGTTCCTTGGCCTTATTTCTTAAATCCTTAACCTGCTCCTGCAATGCTTTATTATATTGATCGCCTCTACACGGCTTTAATTTCCCAAAGGAAGTGCCTTGGAACGAATCATACAGATGCTCCCACGAATACGCCGCCACTTCCTGTAAATAGGCCACGGCCTCCAAATCCTCGCGTAAATTGTGCAAATAAGGCTCTGGACCTCCCGGCTGCTCCGCGATTAACACGGCCTCTCCTAAAATCGAAGCTATTCCCTTCAGATCCAGCTGTACAGCTGACAGCAAGCTGGGCAGCCACGGATTCGGAGCATCCGGTGTTATCTCGAACATCGCTGCCGTCTCCCGCAGCCACTTGGACGGCTGCGGATGGCTGCGGGATTCATCATACAAACGCTGCACCAACCGGAATAACGCATCATCGCTTCTTTCTCCGCTAAACCAATCCACCAAACGCCAGAAGTCGCTTCCCTCGGTCGATAAGCCATACTGCTCCTCGAACAGCTCCTCTATCAGATCCTGACGCATAAGCTCGCTCTCCGTCTCATTGGCTATGCGAAATCCAGGATCCAACCCAATTCTTTGGTAATGCGTCTGAATAACTTCCAGGCAAAAGGAATGCAGCGTTGTAATAGGCGCTCTTCCAATCAGTGCGAGCTGACGACGAAGATGATCCGAACTGGAATTCCGCTCCAACGCCTTTTCCAGAGCTTCGCTAATCCGGTGTCTCATCTCCGCTGCTGCAGCTTTCGTAAAAGTGGCTACCAGCAGTCGGTCTACGTCCACGGGATTCAACTCATCGGATACCCTGCTAATTATCCGCTCTACAAGTACAGCAGTTTTCCCTGAGCCTGCTGCTGCTGCAACCAACATATCATGTCCATGTATAGAAATAGCGTCCCATTGATCATCCGTCCATGAGGTGCCTTCAGGCTTAGCTATCTTGTTGATCATCCGACGTACCTCCTGAACGCTTCAATTTAGTGAAGCCGGCTTCGTAATTATCATCTAACTCCAAAATTGACTGCTCGTTTTCCCGCTCGGGCTCAACCTCGATAACCGAGGCCTTCCGGTTCCAGCCACCTGCTTTGGATGCACGTAACGCAACCACATGATCTGCACCTCGGTTCTCCAGCCCTTCCTTCATCAGCTCCATCGCGCGGTCCTTGCCTAACGGCTTAAGGACCTTGAATTGATTAGCTTCGAACTGAGAGTCAAACTGGCAAACCGGCTTGTAGGAGCAGAATGTACAGGCCGCTTCCGTTCCCATTCGGTAAGGCTCGATATCTACATTGCCTCCAGTCATCGACGAACCGATTCCTTTAATAGCACCACGCACATAACTCCGCAGCACATTCCACTGCCCGTCATCGACTACTGAGGATGATTTATAAAAACTGCCGTCCGCCTTCATAGCTACCGGAATTAATTGGGAATGACCGCTGGAGCCAGCCAATGCGCTGTCCATCAATAGGGCGGTTTGGGCATCCGCGCTAACAAGCCCTCTCATCTTGAAGCGTTTGCGCAGCTCTTCATCGGCTTTATCCGCAGAAATCCGATTTTTGAGCTGAAGCAGCGGGTTGTGAACGTGGAAATAGAGCACTCCCGCAGGTTTGGCTTCGGTTCCTAGCCATTCTTTGGAATGTGTTAAAATAACGTCCAGATACGTCAGCATTTGCAGTGATAATCCATAGAAAACCTCAGCAAGATGGAGGGCGGTAGGACTTGATTTATAGTCAATGACGCGAAGCAAAGTACCTTGATCCGTGTCCGCTCGATCGACCCGATCAATTCTGCCTCTTACGTCCATTCGTACGCCATTCTCCAGAATGTAGGATAACGGGGGAATCGCCTGTCCCTCTCCGAACCCAATCTCCAGGCCGATGGGCTCAAATTGACCACGCCGTGCATGCTCACCAAGCATCATGGCGGCTCGACCCACTACCTGCTTCAGCTTGCGTGTTATATAATGATGCCGCTTCGAGCTGAACAGTATTTCGCTTTGCAATCTTGGAGCAAGCAAATCCACCACATCACCGGCAATCGATAAGCACTCTTCAGCCGTTAATCGGCTCCAATGTCCGCCGAGGCTTGCCACTTGCCCTGCGAACATGCTGAGAGCAGCATGGAATAGCTGTCCGATATCAGGAGCTTCCAGACGGTAAATCCGCCGTTCCTGAAGACGCAGGCCATGAGAGGCATATTGCGAAAACGGACAAGAGACGAAACGTTCCATCCGCGACACGCTTGTAAGCACATGGTCTCCGTATAATCGGCGGCTTACCGTGCTGCTTAAGGATTTGGCTTCATTCGTATACAGCAGGGACTGCATCATTAACCGCAGCCGCTTTTGCCAGCCAGGCTGTTGGATAAACCAGTTGTAAACGGCCCACCAAACTCCTGAGATCGGCTCACCTCGCATCGATTGCTTAAGCTGAACAATCAGGAACGACATTGCTTTGCCCGGATGCTCCACATAATCGATCTGCTCGCTTATGCTCATAGCCGACGTCGGCTCATTTAATAAAAGCCGTTCCTTAACGAAAGGAAACATCCGTTTCATATGCCTTATCACATCGGATGGAAGAAGCGATTTCCCCTCCTCATCTGCTAGCGGATAACTCAACCAGAGACAAATGGAAGGAGTACAGAAGGCGCAATAAATTAAGAACTGTTCATCCAGCAGCTTTCTTGTGCTGCCTTCCGCCATCGGAAGACCGAAATTAGTGAGCGTCTCTCTTTCTTGCTCGGACAGAACGCTTTCCTCATTCATTTTGGAAGGAATCACTCCTTCATTGACACCTAACACAAACACATGCTTTACGCTTCCCATACGAGTACGGTCCATACTTCCAATCAGCACCTGATCCAAGGAAGGCGGCACAAGACCGAGCTTGATACTTTCCATTCCAGCCTCAAGCAGTCCCGCAAATGTTTCAGCCGAAACTTCCTCCGCATCCATTAATTCAACAAGCTGATCAAGCATATCGATTATACGGTCCCATACCTGCGAATGCTCTCTCGCCTTTTCTGTATTTCCGGCATGAACAGCAGCCTGGCTCCAGCTTTCAAGCCTCTCAGGCACCTTCAGATAAGTCAACATACGGTACAGCGTCTCCACCTTGGACCTGACTGTCTTGGATTTCTTCATTTCCTCTTGAAATTGATGCAGTGGCTGAGCAATCTGTTTACGGCTTGCATTAATCTTATGTAAGTAAGCTGCCTCTGCTTCATTGACCTCTATGTCCGGCTGCTCCAAGCTGGAACGCAGTGAGTATGTCCACGGTTTGCCATCAAACCATCTAGCGCCTTGAATACCGAATGCAAGCACATAATTTTCAAGCTGATCCAGCGCATGGCGATCGAGATTATTCGGATTCTCGTCCGAGCTAAGCGGCAGAAAAAATCCCGTTTTCGTACAACGAAAAATAGCTTCGTATTTCCAGTAGCGCAATATAACTTCCATTGCAGAACGAATCAGCTCAACCAACGGATGATCCATTACCGTCCTTTTTTGATCGAAAAAATGAGGGATTCCGAAATCAGTAAAGGTCATGCCAAGCAAATCGCCATACCCCTCAGCATTTCTTACTGTAACCGCAATATCCCGATATCGGAGGCCTTCATCCCGAACCAACCGCAAAATATCTCTCGCAGTCCCTTCCACTTCCGCTCTACGGCTGACAGCTGCAGACAAACGAACTCCGGTCTTTCCGCCAGCAGGCTCTCCGGCTGGATATGGTTTCTTCAAGCGCTGCTCAAAAGCTCCCTCCATATAAGCAAGCATCGGGCTGTCCTTGAAACGGACCGGAGGCTGCGAAGGCAGTATCAGCGTTTCTTGTAAGGGTAACTGCAGGCGATCCATTCGTTCCTGCAATTGCAGCATTGTACGGGCAGGCGGATGAAAGAGGTCCAAATCATTCAGCTTTTGTCCCAAACGGTATTCCTTGTCTAAGGTAAGCGTCATAGTTACACTGCTGCATAAGCTTGCTAATCCCTCGACGACTGCAAGCTCCTGAGGAGTAAATCCATGAAATCCATCAATCCAGCATTCAGCCCCCTGAACGTACTCAGAGTGAGGCAATTGGGAGGCGAGCAGAGTTAAATAATCTTCTCCGTCCAAATAAGCCTTGGATAGCTCCGACTCAAATTCTCTATAAAGCAGCTGCAAGTCCTGCAGCTTGTCTGACAGCAGTATTGAATTATTGGATCTTAATTGCGTATTCGCAACAAAATCCGCAAGTCCGTCAGCCGTAATACAATATCTTTTAAATTCCGTAAACAGTTCACCAATCTTTTCGATAAAGCCCATTTGATCTGTTGATGTATGAAATAATTGCAAGTTGTCGCGGTGTTTATGCAAAATTTTATGTATAAGCAGCGTTTTTCCGGTTCCATCAATCGGTAGACGGGCTGTGCCCCCCACTTCCTGCATAACCCGCCATGCCAGTCTGCGAAAGCTCAGTACCTGTGCCCGCAATGTCCCTCCCAGCTCTGGTGATGAGACGAGAGCATATTCGGCAAGGGATGTGGCCTGTTCGGGTACTAATAAAATCAATGGACGTCCGTTGGGCGCCTCCAACAGCTTGTCCTTTATACTGCTCAGGCAATAGTCGCTTTTTCCGCTGCCGGTTCTTCCCAGCACAAAACGCAGAGCCATTATGTATCCCCCCAAACTAAGCTTCCTTCAGGAAACCTTTATTGTATCGTATGCATAGCAAAACTTACATCCATGCTCTGCCAAGTTATTCCTCCAGAAAAAACTTCCCTCTCAGCCATCTCTAGCAATTATATTATTCTACCAAATATATGTGCTTGATGGTAAGGGATGTTATGGGATTATTATATCACAACCTAGGAACATATGTTTGCAAACAGCAAGAAAAGAGCCCACTTATCATCCATAAAGGAAGCAAGCGGGCTCTGATATTAATAAAAGTAAGAGGATTACTCAGTGATCCATACTGTTTTCGCGGCAACAGGCTCTCTTTTGCCCGGCTGCTGCGGATTAACAGGGTATCCGATATAGATTAGGCCGACAATCTGTTCGGCTTCCGATAGACCGAACGCTTGCTTCATTCGCGGATGATAAGCGGGCTCACCAGTACGCCAAACGGCTCCAAAACCCATACCATGAGCGGCTAGCAGTAAATTTTGCACCGCTGAATGAACAGCTGCAAATTCCTCCATTCGGTTAACGCCTGCAGCCGAGGACGGAGATACCGCAACCGCAATAACGACTGGGGCGCGGAATGCTTTGTCAGCCTGCTTTTTACGCAAAATTTCCAGCTCGTCGTCCGTCTTCTTCCGATCCAGCTCCATGGCAATATCCGCGTAAGCATCTCCCAGCACTTGCCTGCCCGGACCTGTCATGACGAAGAAACGCCATGGCTCCGTTGTGTGATGACTTGGAGCCCATGCGGCGGCTTCTAGAAGTTTCTCAATATCATTGCGATCCAACGGGTCTTGTTTTACTTTACCTACGCTTCGTCTATTACGGATCGCTTCCCACAAGCCTATTGTATGAATCGTTTCCTGGTTCATATGATATACCACCTTCGCTCAAATCGCAGTTTATATTTCAGATCTTTCAGCTCAGATTATCCCTCTACTTGAGAATAATTATCATTATGATTATATAAGTAAGACCAATATTTTTCAACTGGCTAAATGACGTTCTTTTAAAAACCAGGTTAAATCATTGTATGGCGTAGTTCATATTCGGGTTATCCCGACCACTTAGAGGCTTAAATCCATAAGAAACGCTCTTCTTCAGCCCCGCTGAAAACTTATAACGTCTGATAATATTAAAAAAACAAGCCCCCACCACATTGACCGCGGATTGGAAGCTTGTTTGGATGAATTTGAGGCTTATGCTGTTCGCACTATCCTTTGGGAAATCTCCGAAGCATTACTTACTGCGCACTTCAAATATAGCAAATTTCAAGTAATGGCCTTCGTCCACACCCAAAATTCGCGGATGATCCTTGCCTGCCCCTCGAAACTCAATGAGCCGCAAAATTTTCTTCGCATCCGCCGCCGCCGCATGAATCGTCTCAAGAAATAAATCCGGCCTCATATGATAGGAACAGCTGGCCGTAACCAAATAGCCGCCTTCATTAACCAGCTTCATCCCTTGAAGATTAATATCCTTGTAGCCTCTGCATGCCCCTTCGACCGCGCTCTTTGTTTTTGCAAACGCAGGCGGATCCAATATGACTACATCCCAGGTTCGACTTTTAGAATCCAGAGGTTTCGATGTGTCGACTTTTTTAACATCAGCCATACTTCTTTCCTGACGCTGATCGAGCCCCTTCACCTGCTGGCGCAAATATTCAAAAGCATCGGCAACAACGAACTCTACACGATCCTCGAAGCCGTTAAGCTTAACATTGGTCCGTGCACTTTCCACTGCATGCTCCGAGATGTCAAGGCAGGTCACCTTCTTCGCACCATACTTGCATGCATTCAATGTGAAGCTGCCGGTATGAGAAAAGCATTCCAGCACAGTAGCGCCATCCCATAAAGGAAATGTAACCTTTTTGCCATTAGCATTTACTGGAACCTTAACGGTTCCGCCAGAACCATCCTCGGCCGGCAGCTCTTGCAGCTCGATGCCGCTTCGTTTTCCCCAGCCTGTCATTAATGGGGCAATAGCGGCACGATTTTCTCTTTGGTCAAAGAAATAGCCCGTCTTTTGGCCTTCCATAATATCGATTTCCAGCAGAAGACCATTTTCGGTAATCTGTACATGACGCGGACATTCACCATACAGAAGCCCTTTACGCAGCTCCAAGCCTTCCAGCTCACGTACGCTCACATCACTGCGCTCATAAATCCCTTTGGGTTGCACAACCTCAACCAGAGCCGAAACGATAGCACCCCTCACCCGTTCCATTCCGAGGGTCAGCACCTGCACAACAAGTACATCTTCAAACCGGTCTACGATTAATCCTGGCAAAAAATCCGCTTCCCCATATACCAGTCGGTACGAAAGAGCGCCCGGCACAAACCGCTCCCTCTGTTCCATGCAGCGAATAAAACGCTCCACAAAAAAAGCGTGCGTCATCTCCTCAATCGGTTCATAAGCAACAATACGCACCGTGATTTGTGATAAAGGATTCCAATAACCGGTTGCAAGATACTGTCCCAGATGGGACTGTACAGCTACCAATTGTCCTGGAACGGGCTCTCCCTCAGTGCGCTCCAGCTCGGATTTGTAAATCCAGGGATGTCCGGCTTCCAGTCGTTTCTTTCTCTTTTTATCTAAATAAACTGCGGGCACATTCTGTTCCCCATCTCTAATATGTTTTCCTACCCTCCCAAACCCTCCCTAGAAGGGAGGGCCCCAAGGGCTACGCCCTCTGGACACCCGAAAGTTTGGAGGGGGCATTCAGTAGCCACTCCCTTGTTACTGAAGTGAACTATCGCTTTCGTCCCTTTGGGACACGCTTTATGGTTGTTTTCCTTACATCTGAAGTTCAATATACCGTAAACTAGTACGAACTATTGTCTTTAAGACCATTCACAATAGCAACACCTGAGCTGGTACCAAGACGTGTTGCACCGGCTTCAATCATCTTCAGAGCGGTTTCTAGATCACGCACTCCACCGGAGGCTTTAACGCCGATCGAAGCAGATACATTACCGCGCATTAAACGAATATCTTCGATAGTTGCACCGCCTGGACCAAAGCCCGTTGAGGTCTTCACATAATGAGCGCCAGCCTCCTCGGACAACCGGCAAGCAGCGATTTTCTGCTCTTCATTTAAGAAACCCGTTTCAAAAATTACTTTAACTATAGCCTGTCCTTGAACTGCTTGAACGACTGCCCGGATATCTTCACGAACTGCGTCATAATTCCCTTCCATCAGCTGTCCAACCTGCAGCACCATGTCAATTTCATCAGCACCGGCTTCAGCCGCTTTAGCAGCTTCAAACGCCTTGACCGCGCTGTCATTGGCACCCAAAGGAAAACCGCAAACAACACTGATCTTGACCTCGCTGCCTGTTAGAGCTTTCTTGCAGAATGGCACCCATACTCCATTAACGCACACGCTGTAGAATCCGTATTTTACCGCCTCATCACACAGCTTCAGAACAGCCTGTTCATTGGAATCAGCTTTAAGTAAAGTGTGATCTATATAAGCTGGAATTTGTTTAGGGTCGATGGACAACCCTTTTTGAGCTTCGCTCATTCAATTCACCTCATATCCTAAGGAATGTAATGCCTTTTTCATAACCGAATCGTTATTCCCATACCCGGAATGCTTCTGCTGATACCAGGCATTCATAGGATCAAGCCATTCCACACCCCGAATTTCTTCAACCTGCGCCTGCAGTTCGCCACTCTTCGCTTCCACTAAAAAGTAATGAACCTCTTTATCAACCAGGCCAACCCCAGTTAAAGTAAATTGATAGGTAATAACTTCAAGCGGTTTCGTAATTGTTCCTACAATACCTGTTTCTTCTAAAATTTCCCGCAGCGCGGTCTGCTCCACCGTTTCCCCAGGTTCCATTTTACCTTTGGGAAGTGTAATTTTGCCGTAACGGTCTTGAATCATTTGAATTTTCAATTCATTTTGTTTTTTTCGATATACGACACCGCCTGCGGAAATTTCTCTCATACCAACCACCCTTTCCTTTAGGAGAAAGAATAAGGACTTCATCCACTTAATTCGGAATGAAATCCTTGCTAGTCACTACACATTCACTGCTTGGGCATGAGATAAATCCAGAGTACGCACCAATTGGCCGCGGCTCTCGTTAACGCCCGCCTCCAAAACTTTTACCTTGCATACACTGCCTACCCAATCTTCACTGCCTTCAAAAACAACCTGTAAATAATTATCTGAATACCCCATTATCAGACCGCTTTCCGGCTCGCCTTTATGGGCGCGTTCCGGTATTACCTCAAGCACCTGACCAACATATTTCTGTGCATATGCCAGCTGCATACGTTCGGATAAGTCGATCAGCTCATGAACGCGAGCATTTTTCAATTCCTCGTCAACCTGATCCTCCATTCGAGCCGCAGGAGTGCCTGTCCGCTTGGAATAAGGGAACACATGCATTTCAGAGAATTGCATTTGCTTCATAAACTCGTACCCGTTGCGGAACATTTCCTCAGTTTCACCCGGGAATCCGACAATTACGTCGGTAGTTATCGCGACACCTGGCATAATCTTATGAATTTGCTCAATTTTGCTTGCAAACTCAGCCGTCGTATATTTACGGCGCATTCTTGCCAATACGCGGTCATCGCCGGCTTGAAGCGGGATGTGTAAATGTCGGCACATTTTATCCGAGTTTTTAAGAACATCCAGCACTTCCTCGGTAATTTGACTCGCTTCAATTGAGCTGATTCGGATTCGCTTCAAGCCTTCAACTTTATCCAAATCCCACAGCAGCTTAGCCAAGCTGTAATTTTCTATGTCCTCACCGTAGCCACCGGTGTGAATCCCTGTCAACACGATTTCCTGGTATCCCGCTTCAACCAGCATCTGAGCTTGTTTAATAACGCTAACCGGTTCACGGCTGCGCATCAAGCCACGGGACCAAGGAATAATACAGAAGGTACAAAAATTGTTGCAGCCCTCCTGAATTTTTAAAAATGCTCGTGTACGGTCTGCAAAATCAGGAACATCCAATTCTTCGAACTGGCGGGTTTTCATTATATTGCGGACTGCATTGATCGGCTGGCGCTCTTGATGCAGCTGTTGAACATAAGGAATGATTTTATCACGGTCCTGTGTCCCAATAACCAGATCGACTCCAGGGATCGCCAAAATTTCTGCAGGCGATGTTTGCGCGTAACAGCCAGTGACTGCGACAATCGCTTCCGGATTACGGCGTATCGCTCGGCGAATCATCTGGCGGCTCTTTTTATCTCCTGTATTGGTTACGGTACATGTATTAATGACATAAATGTCAGCTGTCGATTCAAAATCGACCTGCTCATAGCCTTCATGCTTGAACAGCTGCCAAATAGCTTCCGTATCGTAAAAATTCACTTTGCAACCTAATGTATGAAATGCTACTGAAGCCATTGTTATTATCCTCCCATCTCTCCGGATTCGTACAAAATACAGGTTAGTCCCACCATTGCGGCTGTCTCCGTCCGCAAAATTCGCCGCCCTAGGCTGATTGACCTGCATCCTGCCGCCTCTGCGGCTTCGATCTCCTGCTCGCTGAAGCCCCCTTCGGGACCAACAATCAGCATCAGCTTAAGCGATGACCTCTCGCTCCCAGCTTGCGTCAGAGTAGAGACAGGCATGGATATGCCATCAATCGATTTCAACCCGGAATCTATTGGAGCCAATCTATCCTTCATCGCGGATAAAGCGGCTTGAATCTCTTGGCGCAACTGTAAACCATCTTGCTTTTCATAACATATCCATGCTGCATCAACTTGTGCTGCACACTGGAGCAGTTGTTTCCACGATAGCGGAGCATCTACAGCAGGTATCTTGTTACGATGCGCTTGTTCAGCTGCCTCTTTGGCGATCTTCTGCCAGCGCTCCACACGTTTGCCTTCTTTTTTGGCATCAAGCTGTACTACGGTTCGTTCGGATACAAAAGGAATAAACCTTCCGGCACCGATTTCTGTCCCTTTTTGGATTACAAGCTCCATCTTGTCGCCTTTAGGCAGGCTCTGCGCAATCCAAACCTCGACAGCAGGCTCATGGTTCATTTCGAGATGCTCCACAATATCGGCAAGCACCTGCTCCTTACCCAATTCGTTAATTTGGACTATCGCTTCACGGTTCACACCATTGCTGACAATAATTTTCTCCCCGACTTTGGCCCGCATAACACGGATTAAATGGTGAGCATCATCCCCTGTAATCGTTACAGAGCTGTCGGCAAAAAGTTCAGGTGCAATAAAATAACGCTGCATGCTCTTCTCTACTTTCTGTCTAGCTTAAATGAACATCGTTTAATAAAATATCAACCTACATCATACTATGTTTTTTATGAAAAAGCTATCATTTACAGCATTCCCCAAGGTCTCTCCCAGCCATTCACCACTCACTTAAATGCGCCGAAAATGAGCCCCGCAGCCTGATTAAACGCACCTAGAATCGGCCATTGCAGCGCAAACACTGGACCAATGGTTACACTGCGAATCGGCGGGATGAAAACCATCAGCAATATCGCGAAAAAAAGCCACTGCTCATAAGCCTTAAGCTTCATTGCCATGGATCGCGGCAGCACATCCTCCAAAATACGGTAACCATCCAAAGGTGGGAATGGAATCAGATTGAGAATGAATAAAAAGATATTTTGGATAACCATAAGATTAAAAAATAATTTGATTGCTTTAATTCCACCCTCTGAAAATCCATCAAACACATGAAGCTGAAGCAATGAATAATAGATAATCAAACTGAGGAAAGCAAGCACCAGATTGCTGAGCGGTCCTGCTAAAGAGACGATAATTCCCATTACCCGGGGACTCTTGAATTTTGCACGATTTACCAACACGGGCTTAGCCCAGCCAATGCCGATGATTAGAAAAAAGATCATCCCCAGCCAATCAATGTGAACGCGGGGATTAAGCGTCAGACGCCCCATAGAACGGGGCGTCGGATCTCCAAAGCGGTCTGCAAAAAAAGCGTGTGAAAACTCATGTATAGCAAAAGAAATCAACAGAACAACGAAAACAAACGGCATTTCCTCTAAAGGAAAAGGAAGAAATGAGCTGAAATCCATAGTTTCCTCCTATAGTTTCCGGGCGATAATAACAACCCAATCTTGATCCTCATAGTGCTCGGCAATAGTAAACCCTACAGCCGTCAACCCTTTTTCCACATCGTCCTGCTTGCTCTTGATGACACCTGATACAACATAAGTTCCGCCTTGGGCCAGCACATCATAGACATCCTGTACGAACATCAGAATGATTTCGGCCAGTATGTTCGCTACGACTACCTGTACAGGAATTTTTACACCCAATGCAGAAACAGGAGCATCTGAGGAGCCTTCCAAAGTACTTTCCCGCAGTACCTGCAGCAAATCGCTTTGTTTTATCGTAATGTGACTTTCGAGTCCATTCAATCGACTATTCTCGTTGGCACTAGATACGGCCACAGGATCCAAGTCCAGCGCTAGAACATGCTTCGCTCCAAGCTTAGCCGCTGCTATGGCAAGCACACCGGAGCCAGTGCCTACATCAATCACATCATCGCCGCTTTGGACAACTTTCTCCAAAGTCCGCAAGCATAATGAGGTTGTTGCATGCGTTCCAGTACCAAAAGCCATTCCCGGATCCAATTCAATAATTAATTCCTCCGGTCCGGGGGTGTAGTCCTCCCATGTAGGCTTGATCGTTAAGCGTTCCGAAATGCGAATCGGCTTGAAATACTGTTTCCACGCATTAGCCCAATCCTCATCATCCACTTCCTTAAGCTCAAATTCAGGGCTGCCTGTATCGATATCGTACTCAGCCAGTTGAACAACGGACTGCTTCAATTCCTCCATCACTACTTCCATGTCAGTTCCTTCAGAAAAGTAGCCTTTTATAACCGCTCTTCCCTCTGGAATATCATTAAAAGGCAGTTCATACCATTGGCCTAACGAGGTGTCTCTCTTCTTGTTCAACGTACCGGATTCCTCAATAGAAACACCACCGGCACCTAACTCATGTATAAAATTCGAAATCATTTCAATTGCTTCCTCAGTTGTATGTACCGTCACTTCATGCCAGCGCACTTTTGTATCCTCCTTGGAGTTTTCATTAGAAAACCTGTATTTTAAGCTTAAGCTGAGTTATAACACCAGCAAAAACTGTCTCATATGCATATGCTGAGCTTCAGCTCATAAAATTGCACATGATTACCAGTATACTATACTTGACCGCACCGGTAAAATAGCTGACTTGGAAAGCTTCCAATAATACAGTTTACAAGCTCTATTTTTTAGATAGAAGTGGACAACAAAAATGGCCCCTGCAAAAGAGTTACCTTTGCAGGAGCCATTGGATATTGTTCAATACATAAAAAACCTAATTTAACGCATTTATTGCGGCTTGGATGTCAATACTGGCTTGATTCAACAGCTCTTCTTTCTCCTTATCGGAGATTAGTCCGTTAAGATAAGCCTCCTCGATATCTTTTCCCCACAACCCTTTCAGGTTAACCATTAACTCATAGGTGGAAATCCCGGAAATTTGAGATAGCTTCAAGCCGCTGCTAAGTGCTTCGTTAAGCTCGTTAGCATCATATTCTGCAGTGAATAAGGAAATATCCTGAATGATTGATTTTTCACGTTTTTTTAACAATGCTGCACCATCAAAATTCGATTGAACTTGCTGGACCGTTACAGTAATACCGCCAGGTGTTTCAATTCCTGTTCGGATTGCCTGCAATGCCTCTTCCTTGTATTTCGTAGCTTGCTCAGATGAAATAGTACCCTCCGCTTCAGCTTGCTCAAGCTGTTGATAGATCGGCTGCTGCAATCCCTTTACCAGCTGCGCTGAATCTAACCGGGTTGCCTGTACCAGCGTTGCACCATTCTGCAAACGATCCTGAACATCTATGTTGTCATCCTCGGATAATGTAATAGCAGCCGAATTGAGCGACGACATGCGACTTTGAAGAACCGCTTTAAAATCGAATGCCTTCAAATTGCCTCCCTTGTAACCCGGAATCGATAACACTTCCAACGTCTTACTTTTCATTTCTTTGCTTAAGCTATCCAATTCATCAACACTGGCGGCAAAATTATTTGCTGCATTGGCAACGGTTTGGTCAGCTAACTTGAACAGCTCACTGGATAAGTTCCCATTCAAACCTGAAGCTTGGCTTAATGTTTGTCCTGAGGCCAAAGCATCCAAAATATCACTCAAATCCTTGTTTGCAACCCCGGACGTATTAACAACCATCAATCTCATCCAGTCTGTTAATATTTTATTGCTATCCAAAGGAGCTTTGACAATGACAACTGCATCATCGTCATCTGCATATGCAGATGGCGTCAAAGCCATTGTTCCATTAAATAATAATGCTGCGGAAAGCATACCTACCATAAATTGTGTTTTTCTTCTTTTCATTGTTTTTCTCCATCCTGTCTCTATATGTATTTCATTTCGCACAGGAAATGTATGCTCACTTTATATTTCTCATACGAAATGTTTCTATACGAAATATATCATAGAGATTGTTTTTTGTGTGGGTCTTTTTTTTGAAATGTTTGAACATAATATGAACTTTTTGTAAAGAAAAAGAGGCTGTCCCAAAAGGGTATCAGTGAATGAATCAGTCCCAAAGGATGTACAAAAACACCTCCAAAACCACCATGTAAGCGGAAATGGAAGCGTCTTTTTTATAGGGAAATTCCCGTCAGAGTGGGGGTTCGAAAATCGAAAAATGAGTTCGGCCGCTTTTTGGATGTTACTTAAGTGATAGGGCGAGAAGCGATGTTCAAAGGGTGCTTTCAATCTAGAGGAGATCATGATTTGTCGGAGCCGCTGCGAAAGAAAATAGATGGAAATTGTCAGGCTAATCCAGCGTGGATACCGCCTGAAATCAATCTAACTGGAATAACTAACTCTAATATAGGTGAAATGGTCGATATCAGCCAAAATACGTAGAATTAGCAGGAGGAATTCCAGCTATAAGGCTTGGAACACTATTTTCGGAGTAACTAACTTGACATTTTCCTGATAACTTTGCACGTAGTGCGCCAAACTGCTATGCAATGCCGTAACCGAAACCCGAACCCGTTACCCGCGATGAGCACGCGCTGGAAAGCGACCTCATCTTATTCATTCTAAGAATACACAAGAATGTGCAAAAGAGCCTTCAACTATTAAAGTGGAATTGAGGGCTCTTTTGCTACCATCTATTCAGGATAAAATGGTGGAGGGGTTGTCTCAAAATGTCTTTTGGGACAGTCACTTAATAGGTATATGCAGCTGTTTTTCTTATTTCATACTTGTCCTCCAGCATCACGTATAACGCGCAGAGCTTGGTCATAGCTTCGATCGTCAACAACAACGGTAAGCAATGTATCCAAGCCGTTAATACCTCCATAATCCTCGATAGAGCCGTCCGATGCTCTTGGTGCGCTTAGACCACTTGCATCCGTATTAGCCGCAGCCAATATGCTTGAATCGATATCTAATCCTTCCGCCCCAAGATCCAAGTAAGCTAAACCAGGGAAATTTCCGCTAACCGGATTAATAGATTCACTTACTCCATCGCCAGAGAACTGTCCTATCTTATCAATAGACATATCAATCACCCTCAGAGCTTTTAGCTTAGGCATAACACTTTCTGCTTCAGCCGGTGAACGGAAATATGCCAGTATGCCTTTTTCAGTCATCCTAATACCTCTCTTCGTAACTAAGTGGAGTAACGCTATTCTTGTCTTGCGTCAGCTTCTTTAGCTCTTTCCACTGCTCTCAAATCATCCTCATCAGCAACTTCTGCATTGAAATCTACATCTTCATTTTTTCCGTCAGCCACATTTTGCTGTTTCAGTTGGAATTGTTGTTTTTCCTTATGTGTCATTGAAAAAATCCCTCGCTTTATATATCTTTTTAAACGCTCCACCTATTCTCCGCAATAAAGTAAAATCTATTCAACACAAAAAAAACACAGCAGACGAATAATCCTTCTGCTGTGTTTACGTATATAAATTAATCTCCAAGAAAAGCCTTTTTCATTCGTTCAAAAATAGATTGATTCTGCTCGTGGGTGTGCTCGCCGCTTTGACGTGCAAATTCCCGCAGCAACTCCTTTTGTTCTTCGTTCATAGTAGTTGGAGTAACAACGACGACTTTAACATGCTGATCGCCTTGACCATATCCCCGTAAGCGAGGCACCCCTTTGGATTTCAGTCGGAAATAAGTATCCGTCTGTGTACCCGCAGGAATTTTCAGCTTAATTTTTTCAGTTAAGGTTGGAATCTCGATCTCGTCACCCAATGCAGCTTGTGCGAAGGTAAGCGGGATTTCACAATAAATATCATCGCCTTCTCGTTCAAAGAAGTCATGGGCTTTAACTCGAATAACAACGTACAAATCACCGGAAGGACCGCCTTTAGTTCCTGCTTCTCCTTCACCAGTAACACGAAGCTGCGCCCCGTCATCAACACCTGCTGGAATATTCAAGTGTATGGTGCGCTGTTTTTTCACCTTACCAGTACCGTGGCATGTTCCGCATTTATCTTTAATCGTTACACCTTGACCACCGCAGCCTGAGCATACGCGGCGGTTAACAATCCGACCAAATGCCGTATTCTGCACCACTTCCTGCTGCCCGCTGCCATGACAAATCGAGCAGGTTTCCGGTTTCGTCCCAGGCTTCGCTCCATTGCCATGACAAGTATCACATGACTCGGTGCGTGGAATATGAATATCCGTTTCCTTGCCGAAAACCGCCTCTTTAAACTCAATGGTCATTGTATACTGAAGATCATTACCCCGCTGAGGTGCATTCGGATTGCGTCGTTGCCCGCCGCCTCCGCCGCCAAAAAACATATCGAACAAGTCGCCAAAGCCGCCGCCGAAATCAGCATTTCCGCCGCCACCCATGCCTTGGTTCGGGTCAACATGGCCAAATCGATCATACTGAGCTTTTTTCTGATCATCACTCAATACATCGTAGGCTTCCTTTGCTTCTTTGAACTTTGTTTCCGCATCAGCGGCCTTGTTCACATCCGGGTGGTACTGACGGGCCATTTGCCGGTATGCTTTCTTAAGATCGTCCTGCGATGCATTCTTGCTAACCCCAAGCACTTCGTAGTAATCGCGTTTACTCATTATCCCACTCCCATTCATAAGACCATAGAAAATCCCCCGCCATCCACAGAAATTCGCTCCGCATAATTTCTTAAGCAACAAAGGGAAAGTCAAAGCCGAAAAACGGCTTTGACCTTTCATTCAACCTATGCTTTTTTTGGCTCTTATTAGTTGTTTTTCTTCTCGTCAACAACTTCGAAGTCAGCGTCTACGACGTTATCTTTCTTCGCTGCGCCTTCCGGACCTGCTGCACCAGCTTCACCCGCTTGAGCTTGCTGCGCCGCTTGCTCATACAGCTTCACGGAAAGCTGCTGTACGATTTCGGTCAATGCCTCAGTAGATGCTTTAATTTCATCCAGGTTGTCGCCTTCAAGAGCTTTTTTCACTTTTTCTTTGGCTTCATTTGCCTTGTCGATTTCAGCTTGATCTACTTTGTCGCCAAGATCCTTGATCGTTTTATCAACAGAGTATACAAGTTGATCCGCGTTGTTGCGGGCTTCAACAAGCTCTTTACGCTTACGGTCTTCTTCCGCATTGGATTCAGCATCCTTCATCATGCGGTCGATTTCCTCATCGGACAAGCCGCTGGAGGAAGTGATCGTAATTTTATGGCTTTTGCCTGTTCCTTTATCCGTTGCATTAACATTAACAATACCATTGGAGTCAATGTCAAAAGTAACTTCAATTTGTGGAATACCGCGCGGTGCCGGAGGAATATCACCCAGCATGAAGCGGCCCAATGTTTTATTATCATTAGCCATAGCGCGCTCGCCTTGCAGAACATGGATTTCCACGCTTGGTTGGTTATCGGCATAGGTAGTGTAAACTTGGGATTTAGTTGTAGGAATAGTAGTGTTGCGGTCGATCATTTTAGTAAATACGCCACCCGCAGTTTCGATACCCAAGGATAACGGAGTTACATCAAGAAGTACAACGTCTTTCACATCACCCGTTAGTACGCCTGCTTGCACAGCTGCGCCCAA
The DNA here is from genome assembly GCF_042676305.1 of Paenibacillus sp. GCM10027630. Taxonomy (NCBI): domain Bacteria; kingdom Bacillati; phylum Bacillota; class Bacilli; order Caryophanales; family Paenibacillaceae; genus Paenibacillus; species Paenibacillus sp. GCM10027630. Next base: position 147,851 of record NZ_JBHTGY010000098.1, read on the forward strand.
AGCAACAACTTCATCCGGATTTACACCTTTGTGAGGCTCTTTTCCGATAAGTTTCTTAACAGCTTCCTGTACAGCAGGAATCCGTGTGGAACCGCCGACAAGAACAACTTTATCGATTTGGTTAGGGGATAGCCCAGCATCACTCAAGGCTTGACGAGTAGGTCCCATCGTTCTTTCTACCAAAGCAGCTGTAATTTCATCAAATTTAGCACGAGTCAGGTTGATTTCCAAATGCTGAGGCACTCCATCAACCACAGTGATAAATGGCAAGGAAACGGTTGTAGTCAATACGCCGGAAAGCTCTTTCTTTGCTTTTTCCGCAGCATCCTTAAGACGTTGAACAGCTGCTTTATCTTTGCTTAGATCAATGCTGTGCTCTTTTTTGAATTCTGCTACCAAATAGTCGATAACAACTTGGTCAAAATCATCTCCACCCAAACGGTTGTCGCCGCTGGTTGCTTTTACTTCGAAAATACCTTCGCCAAGCTCAAGGATCGATACGTCAAATGTACCGCCGCCCAAGTCATATACAAGAATTGTATGGTCTTCGGATTTCTCCATACCATAAGCCAAAGCGGATGCTGTCGGCTCGTTGACAATACGAAGCACTTCAAGACCGGCAATTTTACCTGCATCCTTAGTTGCTTGACGTTGGCTGTCGTTGAAATAAGCAGGAACCGTAATTACGGCTTGTGTTACCGTAGTTCCCAAATAAGCTTCTGCATCGGCCTTCAGCTTTTGAAGGATGATAGCGGAAATCTCTTGAGGTGTATAGGTTGTACCCTCAATCGTTTCCTTATGGTTAGTACCCATATGGCGTTTGATCGAGATTACAGTACGATCCGGATTTGTAATAGCTTGACGTTTGGCCGTTTCGCCTACAACGCGTTCGCCATCCTTCTTGAAGCCTACAACAGAAGGTGTTGTACGATTGCCTTCCGCGTTTGGAATAACAACGGCCTCGCCGCCTTCCATAACAGCAACGCAGGAGTTGGTTGTTCCTAAGTCGATACCAATTACTTTACTCATGTCAGATAATCCTCCTTTAATTTTGAAGCCATATTCACTAATCTATGTGGAAGAACGAAAAATGTCTGATAATCCAAGTAAACAACTCGCTAATTAAGTCATAATTAATTAAGAGCTCACTTTTACCATCGCAGGGCGAAGAACTTTATCTTTCAATAAATAGCCCTTTTGTATTTCTTCTACTACAATACCCTCTTCATGCTCTTCGGACTCAACCTGCATAATGGCTTGGTGGAATTCCGGATTGAACGGTTGTCCTACGGATTCCATAGCTTGCAAGCCTTCGTTCGCAAGAGTTTGGTCCAATTGGCGGGAGATCATGTCTACACCTTTATGCAGCGCTTCATAATCCTTACCCTCTTGGCCTGCGTTCAAAGCGCGTTCCAAGTTGTCCAATACAGGTAAAAGCTGCTCAATAACTTTCATAGAAGCATATTTAGCAAACTCTTCCTTTTCCAGGCGGGTTCTTCTTCTAAAATTGTCAAAATCCGCTTGTGCCCGCAAATAACGTTGATAGTTCTCCTCAGATTCCTTGCGCAGCTGCTCAAGCTCCTGCTCGGAAGCTTGCTCTTGAGCGGCCTCTTCAGCTTCTGTGGACATGTCATTGGCATTTTCTACGTCACCGGGATATGTAGCATCCACATTTTGTTCGGTGTCCGCAGTAACTTCTGTCTGATTTTTTTGATTTGCACTCAATTTCTGTCACCTCCTTGATCCGAATCCACAATACTCTCTCTACTATTCTAACCACAACCCCGTTATTCTTCCGTACGAGGCTGCTTCATCTTAATTACTGTATGAATCCGCAGCACCGCCGCGGCAACTTCCCCGGCAGCCTGCAGCGCATGCAGCTTCACCTGGGCAGGGTCAACCACGCCGTGCTCCAGCATATCAACCAAATAGCCGGTGTCGCAATCAATGCCGAGAGAATCCGAGCCGGCTGCAATTTGCGCAGCCTTCACTTCCTCGACCTTCTCGAGCGGATTGTAGCCGGCATTGACTACAATCTGTGCGAGCGGCTTGCGCAGCGCTTGGGCTACGGCTGCAACGCCGAAGCCCTCCATGCCCTGGATCGTCTCGCGGTGACGATCCAGATCGTATGCGGCGGCCATCTCGGCTGCGCCGCCGCCGGGCAAGCACCCGCCGCGCAGCGCAGCCTGCACGGCGGAAGCCGCATCCTTGGCGATGCGCAGTCGCTCGCCAACGACCTCGCTCGTGCTGGCGCCGACGACGATCGTCACCTGCGTCCGGCCCTTGCCTTCGGCCATGCGGACGCATTCGAGACGCTCGTCATACGATACGCGCCCAGCGAAGCCGAGATAGCCTGCCAGCTCGGCGGCAGGCTTGCGCAGCCCGCTGCGGCGGATCGGCCGCGCGCCCGTGTATTCGCACACGAGTCGCAGATCGTGGCGAGGGACCCGCTGTACGACCATGATACCATGGTCGGTGCAGAACTGCTCCGCCTCCGCGTTAACGCCCCGGTCGGCGATTACAAGCCCTACTCGCAGCTCGACCAGCTTGTCGAGCCACTGTCGGAACTGCTCCTTCAGCTGCATCTGCTTCTGAAAGCCGGCTTCCGTCATGAGCGCTTCCTCATCGATCGTCTCCGGCTCGAAAGCATCCTGAAAGACAAGCACCGAAGCTGAATCCGGTGGAAAGTCCAGCTGTGCGTTAACCGGCTTCTTCTGAATCAGAAGCCCCGGCCATACTTCGCTGATTGCGCGACTGTGTGAAATCACAACATCCGCAAATCGGAAGCTTTCCTCCTGCAGCTTGTGAATACCTAGGCGCTTCGCGCCTTCCAATATCAGCTCAGCCAAATCTGCATGCTCACGACCGGCAATGTAGCCGACCCTGTACAGCAGAGGATCCTTAAATCCTTCGATCCTGCGGCTGCGTTTGGCTAATGAAGCCAGCGCCGTCGCCACCCCTTCTTGAATGCCCTTGACGACCTTCGCTACCGGCACTCCGCGCGTCACCTGTGCAACCCCTTCAGCAACAATAGCCCCAGCCAGCACGGTGGCTGTCGTTGTACCGTCGCCTACCTGCTGCTGTTGAGAACGCGCGACCTGTATAAGCAGGCGTGCAGCCGGATGAGTGACATCCATCTTCTCAAGAATGGTCACGCCATCATTAGTAATGATGACTTCACCCTGTCCGCCGACAAGCATCGTATCCAAACCTTTGGGTCCAAGCGTACCTTCGACTGCGGAGCAGATCGCACGAATTGCACCTGCATTATTGAGCAATGTGGCATACGTGTCATCACCTTCATGCGACACTGGCTTCATTGAATTCATTTATACCATCGCTCCAGCACCAGCGTCATATCCTTGGACAAATGATCCAACAAATGGATAACCTTGCCATAATCCATACGGGTCGGACCCAGAATACCAATCGTTCCCAGATGCTTGCCTTCAAAAGTATAAGATGCGGTTATCAAGCTGCAATCATTGATGGCGGCCATCGTGTTCTCACTGCCTATTCGCACCTGTATACCTGTGGAAGCGCCCGTGAAAAGCTTGGCAAGCGTCGGTGTCTCTGCGAGTAAATCAAGTATATTCTTGACCTTCTCCATATCCTGAAATTCCGGCTGTGTCAGCATATTCGTCGTTCCACCCAAGAAAATCCGGTCCTCTTCGCCTTGATCAATAACGCCGTTGAGCATGGTGAGAATTTCCTCATACCCGGATATACAGCTGCGCATTTCCTCGCCAATCTCTGTAAACAGCTTTGATTTGAATTGAAGCAGCGGTACATTCTTGAGTCGGGCGTTAAGCAGGTTTACAACTTTCTCAATTTCCGACATAGGTATACCTTCGGGAATCGACACAGTCTTGTTCTCTACCTGGCCGCTATTAGTAACTACAATGGCAACTGCGGTTCGCTCATTCAGAGGAACGAGCTGCAGGTGACGCAGTGTAGTGCCGAACATTTCAGGTCCCATTACAATAGATGTATAATTAGTAAGATTCGACAAAATCATCGCAACCTGCTGGATGACCTGCTCCATCTCTTGCATTTTCTCAGCAAAAAATAATTTAAGCACGTCAATCTCATGCTGTCCAAGACCCCCGAAAGTAACCAGGTGGTCCACATAATACCGATATCCCTTATGGGACGGAATTCGGCCTGCAGAAGTATGCGGCTGCTCCAGGAAGCCCATTTCCTCCAAGTCGGACATTTCATTACGAATGGTTGCCGGGCTGAACCCTACATTGCCCCGTTTGGATATGCTGCGCGAGCCAACCGGCTCGGCGGAGCGAATATAATCGTCTACAATGGCACTTAAAATATGGCGTTGGCGTTCTGTCAACATGAACATACCCCCCATCCACAGTCATTCATTATGTTGAATTAAAAGCTTCTGTTTGTTTGTCGTTAGCACTCCAATCTGACGAGTGCTAATTCATATTACAAAAATAACAGACCCAACGGTCTGTGTCAAGTTAAACTACCGCTACAATACTGCAATTTTCGAGCGGCTGCCCTTGTTCACCCCATCATCAAGAAAAGCAAAAATCGGTCTCCCTGATATTTAATCAAGAGACCGATTCATTTATACTTCTGACGGCTAGCTGCCCGAAGCTGCAACACCGATTGGATCTACCATTTTTAATACCGCTATCTCATCACAGCAATCTCTCTTTTTGCAATGAATACAATCCTTCCATACCTTCTCGGGGAAAATTTCTTTCTGAACAACAGAAAAACCATTTCTTTCAAAGAAATTAACCGCATAGGTTAATGCCATTACCTTTGGAATTCCCTGTTGTCTAGCTTCCTCTACAAGAAAATCTACGATTGCATTGCCGATGCCCAATCCTTTATGTCCTTCAGTTACTCCAAGAGAGCGAATTTCAACCAGATCTTGGCCGAGCCGCGTTAAGGAACCGCAGCCAACGAATTGGTCATCTATAACAGCGACAACAAAAGTATCGATTTGCTCGGCTAATGTTTCCCTCGTTCGGGGCAGCATGATCCCTTGCTCTGCATAGCCTTGAATAATAGTATACAGCGTCTCGATATCCTGCTCATTTGCTTTTCTGCACGTTACTGTCATAGAAAACCCACCATTTCATGTCGTAAATTCAATTTATATGAATAAATATACAACAAAACGTATAAATAATTCAATATAAAATTTATTCGGCTGTCAGGCTTACAAACTCTCCAAACACTTCGTTACCAAGCAGCAGCCCATTCTCCGACAGCTTGTAGCCTTCCTCTGTTACCTCCAGCAGCTTTCGTTCCAAAAGTTTGCTCAGAGGATTGCCAAAGACAGCTTCCAGCTCCCTGCCGAATTGTTTGCTGAAATCAGCTCGCTTCACTCCACACAGCATCCGCAAGCCGACCATCATGAAGTCCTCCATTGCATCCTGCTCGCTGATTTCATATTGCTCCAGCAGCGGCAGTCCATGGAGGGTCGCATCGATATAAGGCTGTACGCCTTTAATATTGACATGTCTCTTTCCATACATATACCCGTGAGCACCGGCCCCTAAACCGTAGTAACTCCGATTCAACCAATACATGCTGTTATGCCGGCTCTCATAGCCTGGCTTAGCGAAGTTGCTGATCTCGTACTGTTCGTACCCGGCCTGCCTCAAACGCTTCATAATTAAAAGGAACATTTCCACTTCTTCATCTTCGTCCGGAAGAGGCAGTTGATTTTTTTGATAAAGCGAATGAAACAACGTATGCTCTTCCACCTTCAAGCCATAAATGGAGTAATGCTTCAAGTCAAGCGCCAGCGCTTTATCAAGGGTATCGTTCATTACTTCAACCGTCTGATTCGGAAGTCCAAACATCAAATCGATGGACATATTCGTAAAACCAACGCTTCGTGCATTTTCGATACTCCTGTACACGTCATCCGTATTGTGGATCCGGCCTATCCCTTCCAATAAAGCATTGTCAAACGACTGTACCCCGAAGCTGATCCGATTGACGCCGCCTTCCTTCATGGCCTGAAGCTTCTCCTTATCGGTTGTCCCCGGATTAGCTTCCATCGAAAACTCGAGTTCAGCCGATGGATTCGGAAAGTAGGTGCGTACTCGCTTCAAGAAGCTTTCCATCTGATCCGGCAGAAGTACGGTAGGTGTTCCACCGCCAACAAAAATAGTTTCGATCTGCTGCGGCGGTACGAGCTGAACGGTCCTTTCCATCTCCCGCTCCAACGCATCCAAATAATCCATGACTGGTTGGCCTTTTAATACATAGGAGTTAAAGTCACAGTAATGGCATTTGTTTGTACAAAACGGAATGTGGATATATACCGCAGCGGGTGTTTCATTTCTGTGGATCATCGTTAACATTCCTCCCTGTTATCTTTCTTAACGTGACATAAAAGCAGGTGCGTCAGTTGCACGCACCTGCTCATGATTTATTTTTCTAATCGTCAAGCTTCAATACGGCCATGAACGCTTCCTGAGGCACTTCAACACTGCCGACCTGCTTCATTCGCTTCTTGCCTTCCTTTTGCTTATCCAACAGTTTCCTTTTTCTCGAAATATCGCCGCCGTAGCATTTGGCTAATACATTTTTGCGCATCGCTTTAACGGTTTCCCTCGATACGATTTTTTGGCCAATCGCCGCTTGGATCGGCACCTCGAACATTTGGCGCGGAATTAGATCCTTCAGCTTCTCGCAAATAATTTTTCCGCGATGGTAAGCCCGATCACGGTGAACGATAAACGAAAGAGCATCGACCTGCTCGCTGTTCAGCATAATATCCATTTTGACAAGATTGGATTTCTTATAGCCTGACAGCTCATAATCGAATGAAGCATAACCTTTGGTACTTGACTTTAGTTGATCAAAGAAATCGTAAACGATTTCGGACAGCGGAATATCATAAGTCAAGGTTACACGTGTTGTATCCAAATATTCCATATTGATAAATTCGCCGCGCTTGCCTTGGCAAAGCTCCATGATGGCTCCAACAAAATCATTAGGGACAATAACAGCAGCCTTTACGTAAGGCTCCTCTACGAAGTCGATTTTACCAGGCTCCGGAAATAGCGACGGATTCTCGATGCTCAATACCTCGCCATTTGTTTGCGTTACTTTAAACACAACGCTTGGTGCGGTAGTAATCAGATCGATGTTGAACTCACGTTCTATCCGTTCCTGAATAACATCCATATGCAGCAGACCGAGGAATCCGCAGCGGAAACCAAAGCCTAACGCAGTAGAAGTCTCTGGTTCGAAGCTAAGTGAAGCATCGTTCAACTGCAGCTTTTCCAAAGCTTCACGCAGGTCGTTATAGTCGCTAGTTTCAATCGGATAAAGTCCGCAGAACACCATAGGGTTGATTTTACGGTAACCCGGCAGCGCTTCAGGCGCCGGATTTTTGGCATCGGTAACGGTATCCCCGACACGCGTATCGCCAACGTTTTTTATTCCGGCAACGATGAAGCCAACATCTCCAATTTCAAGCGAGTCTACGGTTGACATCCGTGGTTTAAAAGCACCGACCTCAATAACATCGAACACTTTTTCCGTAGCCATGAACTTGATTTTGGAACCCGACTTGATGGAGCCGTCAATAACACGCACGTAGACGATTACACCTTTGTAGGGATCATAATGAGAATCGAATATTAGCGCTTTAAGCGGCTTGCTTGGATCTCCCGTTGGAGCCGGAACAAGCTTGACCACCTGCTCTATGATTTCCTTGATCCCAATCCCTGCCTTGGCGGAAGCTAATACCGCCTGGCTCGTGTCGAGCCCAATTACATCCTCAATCTCCTGCTTAACCCGCTCAGGGTCTGCACTAGGCAGATCGATTTTATTAATGACCGGCAATATTTCCAGGTTGTTGTCGAGTGCAAGGTATACGTTAGCTAACGTTTGTGCCTCGATTCCTTGCGCCGCATCAACCACAAGCAGTGCGCCTTCACAGGCTGCAAGGCTGCGGGATACCTCATACGTGAAATCGACATGCCCAGGCGTATCGATTAAATTCAAAATATAATCTTCTCCGTCATCCGCACGGTAACTTAAGCGAACGGCCTGCAGCTTGATGGTAATGCCCCGCTCGCGTTCCAGATCCATTTGATCCAACACCTGCTCTTGCATTTCGCGCGAGGAGAGTGCTCCCGTATATTCAAGTATTCGGTCTGCCAGCGTCGATTTTCCATGGTCGATGTGAGCAATAATTGAAAAGTTCCTAATCTTTTTCTGTCTGGCTAGAATATCCATTTGCGCTGACCCTCACTAACCTACAAATTTACAATACCTCTAATTATAGCAGTTGTGAGTGAAGGCATCAATGCAAGGTTATCCGGTAACCATTTCGAACAAGGAAACGACGAGGCGGATCCCATGGTAGGCAATAATTTGCAGCAGCTCCCCGACTTTATTCCCAAGCCTGGCAATGCCCGAGGTTTCGTTTATTTCAGCTTTTGGCTCCGTTTCCTCCTTGGGCTCTTTTTTTCCTTTTCCTTCTGCTGCCTGTGTCGTTCCAGCTGTACCGGCAGCCTTGCTTCCGTTCGGTCCCACTGTTCCGCCACCCGCTTTCGAATCCTGAGGCTTCTCCGCTTGCGGCCATAAACGGACGCCGCCTGACTCAGGAGCGGCTTTTACAATCGGTCCCTGAATGCGCTCAACACCGCGAGTAGCTAAGTCAACCCCGAAAAAGATACAAAATCCCATTCCCAGCACTATCAGCAGCAGCTTGATATAAAAATTATTTCTCATCCCTTAAGCGCCCCCAGAACGAATTCGTTCTTTTTTTCCAAATAGTCTTCTTTAATTTTGCTTTTTACCGTCTTTGGCTCCGGCAGGTGTTCCATCCACTTTTTGCACATTAAGCACCACTTCTGAAATAGCCTCAGCCAACAGGTCAACGGTTCTGTAGCATTCCTCCAAGGAATTGTCCACGCCTCCAACCTCTATCAGCACACTATTGGGCGAAAAATTTTGATTATACACCCCGTTCCCTTCTGCCGCTTTAGCAAAGGAGCCTTTAGAAATACCCGGATATTTGCTTTCCAGTGCGTGATGGATATCTGAAGCAAATTGTTCGTTTTCTTTCCAATTCGCATTTTTACCGCCAATAACAAAGTAGACTTGCGCATAATCTTTGCCGTTTATCTCAACGGTCGTCTTGCTCCTCCGCTGTGAATCTCTATGAATATCAAAATAAAATTTCAGATCCGGATGGGAGGCACTGGCTTCTTGCAATGTTTTGAGAGAGTATTTATAAGAATAATAGTAATTGAAGCTTTTCTCGATAGCCGGATAGTTTTTATCCGAATGAACGGCTCCTATACCTTCCTTCTCCAGCATTTGCGCCAGTCTCAGACCCACTAACGTTACATTTTTTTTCGGATCATAAGCTTTATCGGGATCCTTCACCCCATCAAGCTCCGGTAAATAGGACTCCTGATTATGGGATTGATAGATGAAGGCCACATTACGTCCCGCCATCCTCGGAGGCTGTGCAGTCGGGATTTGAGGCCCATGCGTCGTATCGTTCGTTTCAGGTGGAGCCGTCGGATTCGCTGTTATAGAGCCTTCACCGCCTTCGCCATTCTTCGGAATGACATCCCCCTTCGGACCATAATCCTCCGGCCCATCCTCACCTGTAGCTGAGCTGCTTCGCAATACTACCGAGCGGTCTTGAGCCAAACCCGGCATTTCTCTGGCTATGAAAGTTTTCGGGTCCTTCCAATTCAAGTCTGTGAGCAAAGAAAATAGAAATCCAGATACATTGGACTGTGAAAACGTAAACGTCTGACGGTCTGTCTGCATATAAGGCACTTCCATTCCCATCATATCCATAAAAAAACGACTCGATACCGACGAAGCTAACCCCTTCATAGATGAGACAGGTGCGGAATTATTCATTTTCGTTTGAGCATACCCAAGCAATCCAAGTGCTATAAAAAACAGCAAACAACCTGTCACAAGAGCCGTTATTACCCGAAAATAAATACCCAAATCCTGTCCAGCTTTACGATATTTGTTCACATTAATAGTCACTGCTGTCCATTTCATGCGCATTCCTCCTGAGAGTTTTCGTTAGAAAACTTACTTCGTAAGCATAAGGCTGAGCCATCTATCAGACTATCTACCGAAATAATTGACCACCGACCGCTAGTATCAAATCTATGAGTATTTACTAGAAGATAGAACCAAACTCATCTAATACTTTATTTGCTATATTCCGATAGTTTTCTTAAAGACTATAATCATTAAAAATCCGGGGGGACCTCTATGAAAAACTTGTCTTTGAAATGGAAATTACTTTTGAGCTTTGGCCTGTTAATCTTGCTCTTTGGGGGGATCGTCGCGTATAACTACACCGAATTGAACACGATAAACGAGATGTCCAAAAAACAGCTTGCAAGCTCAGAGGACGAGAAGCTGGCATTACGGTTTGAGAGCACAATTGGAATTCTATACAGCCACCAAGCCGATCTAATCATTAATGAGAATCAGGAATCGATCCAAAATTACCGCGAAGAAACAGAAAGTATCAAAAAACAATTGAAAGCGCTGACAGAAAGTGTGAATACGGATGAGGAGAAAAAGTGGGCCGCTCAATTGAAAACATCGACCGATGCGTACCTGGCTGTTTTCGACAAAATCGAAGCGGTATTTAATAAACGTAATGCCCTATCCTTCGCTGAGCTCAAAACCACCTATAAAAAGCTCGATGACGAAAGCGATCAGCATAAAAAATTACTATTCAGCACCATCGACTCGATAAATGAATCTAACAGGCGCGAGATGGCTGTACTAAGTGATTTACTACAGGACACGATAGCTAAAGATATCCGTATCCTGATCTTTGTTTTGCCTCTTGCTGTCCTGATCGGTTCATTGTCCGTCTTCGTGATAACGCGTATGCTTACCAAACCAATCTCAAGGCTGGTAGAAGCTACAGAAAAAGTTGCCCAAGGCGATTTAACTGTAAACATCCGTATTGATTCTAGAGATGAGATCGGCAGATTAAGCGCAAGCTTCGGTGAAATGATCAAAAGTTTACAACAAATTATCCATGAGGTTGGAGATCATGCCATTCAAGTGTCTGCTTCAACAGAGCAGCTAACAGCCAGCGCAGAGCAAACAAGTCAAGCGACACAGCATATTGCCGAAACCATTCAGATCATGGCCTCAGACAGCGAAAAGCAAGTCCGCAGTGTAAATGAAACAGCTGAAGCCGTAAATACAATGAGTGAGAGCGTTAATCAAATTTCCGAGCACACCAATCATGTAGTTGGAGCGTCTATGAAAGCTTCACAAACAGCGACTGCTGGGAGCAAGACCGTTCAATCCGCCATTCAACAAATGGATTCTATCCATAAAACGATCGATAAAATGAGTGCGGTCATTCAACGTTTAGTTCAGCGATCCAATGAAATCGGAGAAATGAACAAGGTCATAACTACGATAGCCGTCCAGACCAACCTTTTGGCGCTAAATGCTGGCATAGAAGCTGCAAGAGCCGGTGAAAACGGCAAAGGCTTCGCTGTAGTTGCTACTGAGGTCCGTAAGCTGGCTGAACAGAGCTCACATTCTTCTCAACAGGTTGAGCAAATTATTTTAACCGTGCAGGAGGAAACAGCAGCCGCGGCGAAAAGCATGACCGAAGTAGCTGCAGGAATAACTGCAGGATTGGAAGCCGTTCAATTTGCCGGAAGTTCGTTCGAGGAAATTTCTTCAGCGGTTGGCGAAGTAAATGTGCGCATCAATAACGTTTACGGGTCACTGCAGCTGATTTCGCAAAATAGCGAGCAGATAGTAACCGCAATCGGAGAAATCGTAGCGATAACAGAAGGCACTGCAGCTGGTGCGCAAAATGTTTCCGCAGCAACGCAACAACAGCTTGCCTCCATGGAGGAAGTCGCTACATCCTCTTCACATCTTTCTCACATGGCCGAGGACTTGACCCAATTGATTAGACGTTTTCAAACCTGAAGCTGCATACAAATAAAAAGGCATTAATCACGGCTGCACATACAGTCGGATTAATGCTTTTTTTGTACAAGCTGTAATTAATGGGTGTAGGCCGATACATTATCTACATCCACTGCCTCATGTAAGGCTGCATTCAGACCGCTCGCGATGATATTAGCGACATCTTCGATGAACTCGTCAATTTCCTTTGGTGTAACAAGCAGGTCATGACCAATGGGGCTTAGCACTTCCCTTACCAGCTCAAGCCTCTCCTGCTCCTCCATATCATCCAGAAGCCCAAGAATTTGTGCCGTATTGGCGGTTTGCTGTTGAAAGTGCGTCCGCATCATATCAATCGTGTTATTGACGATAGTAGAGGCATACACTACCGTCGGTACGCCAATTGCAATGACAGGTACTCCTAATGTATCAACTGTTAGGCCTTTCCGCTTGTTTCCAATACCGGATCCCGGATGAATTCCTGTATCCGCAATTTGAATGGTTGTATTAACCCTTTCAAGTGATCTCGAAGCGAGCGCATCGATAGCAATAACTAAATCCGGTTTTGACTTCTCCACGATTCCTTGTACTATTTCTCCTGTCTCGATTCCAGTCGTTCCCAATACACCGGGAGCAACGGCACTAACCGGACGATATCCAGGACTCACCTCACCAGGCATCAGTTCAAAATAATGACGGGTGACCATTACATTTTCTACAACTATCGGACCTAATGCATCGGGTGTCACATTCCAGTTGCCTAACCCTATTATAAGTACCTTCCCCATCGGGCTTATGTTCAGCTTGGCTAAAAAAGCTTCGAACTCCCTTGCAAACACCGTAGCAACCCTGTCCTGCAGATTACTGTCCTTCTTCCGTAATTCCGGTACCTCTATTGTGATATAATGACCAGGGAGCTTGCCTATAGCAAGGGCTCCCTCCTGGGAGGTTATGTCGGTTTTACTGATCCGAATGCCATCTATATTTTCCGATGACGTAAGTACGCCGGGAATTACTTCACCGGCTGGGGAGGCCAGATTATGAGCCTCTAAAGCCAGGTCGGTCCGAACGGAATAATTGCTTAAATCCATCGTGCCATCTCCTTTCAGCATAAGCATGCTTATTTAGTGTGTGATAAAGCAAAGCGGCTTATGCAAAGTATTGTTAGAACCGTCTTAGCGACTCTATTGCATTTTGATATATGGCGTGTTAGAATATCTAGAGTTGTCAACAAAATGAAAACTATATGCTTTAATGTAAGTTGTAGTAGGAGGTGAACGTCAATGCCGAACATTAAATCCGCAATTAAAAGAGTAAAAGTAAATGAAAAGCGTCGTATGATCAATGCATCTCACAAATCCGCTCTTCGCACTGCAGTAAAAAGTTTTGAAACTGCTGCAGCCAGCAGCAATGTGGACACTGCAAAAGCAGCCCTAGTCACTGCCAGCAAAAAGCTGGATAAAGCAGCGACCAAAGGTTTAATCCATAAAAATGCCGCTGCCCGCAAAAAATCTCGCTTAGCGAAAAAGCTGAACCTGATTTCTGCTCAGGCGTAATGCGAAAAAAAGGATCGATTTCCTCTTGGGGAAACGGTCCTTTTTTTGTTGTTCAGCTGTCCTGTCTAAGTTTAAGCAATCAACCGCAGCAAAAACATTTCCAAACCCAGCGCTTTATCGATCTTCCCGCTCTTCATCTGATAGTCCAGGTCAGCCAGCTGTCCCAAAATATCAGCCAATCGCTTTAACTCGAATCGATTCGATTGCCCCGAGGCAATCTTAACAGCATAAGGATGCAGTCCCAGCTGCGATGCCATTTGCTGCTGAGAATAACCCTGCTGCTGCAAATCCTTCACTTGAAACATGATGCGGAATTGTCTGGCAATCAGCGCCATAATCTTGATCGGTTCTTCCTTCCGTCTCAGCAGCTCCGATAGCATAGTAAAGGCTTTTTCGAGCTGCAGCTGCACGATATGCTCAATCAGTATAAATATATTTTGCTCAATGCTTCGCGTCACCAGCTGATCCAAAGCGTCTGCTGTAATAACGCCCCCCCGCCCTGCAAACAGCGCGCATTTCTCCAGCTCACTGGACAATGCATTCAGGCTTGTACCAGTGTACAAAATAAACTGCTCTTCCACTCCCGGCGCAAAGGTAAACCCCGCCTTCTCCGCCCCCTGCTTAACCCATTGGGTCAACTCATCGGCAGACAGCGTTGCGCACGGTACCAGATAATCGGATTCCTTGAGCGACTTCACCAGTTTTTTACGTTCATCAAGCTTATCCGCGCTTACCGTTAACACCAGAACCGTAAAATCGGCTGGCGACTTCATATAATCGGTTAACCTCTCCAGCCTATGCTCCACCTTGGTGCTCTCTTTGGCACCCGTCAGAAATAGTGCATTCGACGCTATAACCAGCTTGCTGGGAACCATAAATGGAAGCGTCTCCGCTTCTTCTATAACGGTATCCACGGAGGTTTCCGTCAAATCATACTTGGAAACTGCAAAAGCTCTGTGTTCTGGGTCGATGAGTTGGTTCGTCAGCTTATGGATCAGCTCTTGAATCAAATAGCTTTCAGCGCCGTAACATATGTAGATAGGGGCAAATATACCCTTTTGAATTTGCTTTAATGTTGATTTGTAATCCATTTTAGGCTCAGCCTCTTCCCAACTGCGATTTCATCAAAAAAAGCGATTCTACGAATCGACCTTACTTTCTGACATTATAACAAAACCTCAAACGATGCAATTCAAGGATGTGCGACCGCGCTTTAAAGGTTGGTTTTGTTGCAATGTCAGAAAGCGATTCTCCGAATCGACCTTACTTTCTGACATTATAACAAAAATTTATGATCGAAGATTATTCGACGTAGATACATTCGTGTTTTAGCGGTAATTTTTGTTGCAATATCAGAAAACGAACCTTCGGTTCTTAGCTTTCTGATATTATAACAACAACAAAGAGATTACGTCAAAACCGTACGGTTTCAACGTAACCTCTTTGCACGGTACCCATCTATATAAACACATGAAGATAGGCTCTAGAAACCTGCCTTCACATGGTCATACGACGAAGCTCGTTTAAGAAATGTAGTTTATCATACGCAGTAATAACTGCGAACGTGAATTCTTTTTGATAAAACAGCAGGTTATTTTTTCACATCTGTCTTTTCTGTCACATTAACGACATAAATTGTCTTTCCTGAGTCATTACTAATCTGATAAGTCAGCATACTTCCTGATTCCCACTTCACTAAAGTGACAACATCCTTCTCAGCAACAGAACGATTAGTAGTAAATACTGTTTTGCCCTGCTGATCTGCGATTACAACATGTCGTTCGCTATTAACTAAAGCTGTATAGACCCCATCCGGAGAAGGGAATGTATTGGCTACGGAGCTTCTCAAGTTGGAAGTTCCCATATCATCCGTTAGACCCGTTACATTAGGCTGTGGATTGGGTCCGGCAAATCCTGCTTTAGGCTGCTCAGGAGCCTGTTTTAAAGCCGCCGGAGGAACAGTTGGTGATATCTTGGGAGTCGAATCCATTGCCATTGAAGAGTGTGCGTCTGAACCACCTGCTGCATCTACTGGAGGCACAGCCTGTTGGGCCGAGTTGTTAGCTTCTGGAACACCACCTAATGGCTCAGAAGCACGGGAGTACTGATCAATGGCCGTGACTTGTTTTTCTTGAGGCTGAGCAGCCGCTGCTTCCTGTTCAGCCTTGCCTGACTGTACCGGAACCTCCTTAGCTGCTCCAGTATTATTCTGAATACTACCTCCATCACTCGTAACCTTGGTCGGAGACTGAATTCCCTGCTGCGCGTTATTGCTCTTATCTTCCGTCGGCACAGAAGCTTCTTTCTTAGGATCTGATCCCGTATTCGCGGCATTCTTAGCAGAATCATCCGCTTTGCTTACTTCTTTGTTAGTTGGAGACGCTGGAATCTTGGCCGAGCTTGCAGCCGGCGAATCGGACTTGGATTCTGAGATTGCAGACTTTTTATCTGTATTCACTGATTTAGGCTGATTCGCTGAATCTTGCTGCGCTGTACCAGAGGTGGAGAGTAGCCCATCAGCGTTTTTCATACTGCTGCTCTGCTGCTGCTGTTCAAAGACGAAAAATCCGAGAACCAGACCTGCGGCCACTACCCCGCCCACAATTCGTGTGGAAACCAGCCCACGCATCCGTTTACGCCAACTGACTAGTTCTGTACCCGACTTGTTATCCTCTTCGAGCTTCGCATCAGCTGCAATAGGAGCCGCTGCGTGCCCCGACAACGGAACGTCATCTACAGGCATCCCCATATCAATAAGCTGCAGCTTAGGCATAATCGCATCTACTAAACTATAAGCCGGAGTGACTTTAGGCAGCTGCTCTAATTCATGAGACAATGCAACCAGCCGTTGGAACAGCTCCGTGCATTCCGAGCATTGCTGCATATGTCCTAGCATCTGATTATATTCCATTTCATCGAGATCCTGATCGAGGTATCTCTGCATGAGTTCGATCACCTCTTGACACTTCATCCCCGCACACTACCTTTCTGATCGATTCAACAACTGACATATACAATAACGAAGCATAGTAACAAGAATCCCCATTATTCATGAACGGCTATTCAAAAATGGTATTTCCCGCTCAGCCGCGAATGACATCGCTTCGGGTCTTTTTGTAATCCTGCAATAACGTTTGTAATTGCTGCCTTGCCCTAAATAAATAAGACTTGACTGTGTTGATGGGCAAATCTAATGATTCGGCAATTTCGTTGTAGGAAAAATCCTGCAAATACCGCAGCACAACGACCGATCGATGATGTTCCGGCAGCTTATCAATTGCCTCTCTAATATCTTGGGCAATATACGCAGACATAACCTCATCTTCAACTGTTTTATTTGCAGTAAAATTCAGCTCATGTTGTTCTATAGAAACGGTGGGCTTAGTCCGTCGGAACTTATCAATGCATAAATTGGTAACAATCCGCTGTACCCATGTTTTAAACTGAGCTTTCTCTTCGTAGGAATTAATTTTGGAATAAATACGTATTAATGCTTCCTGTGCCGCATCCATAGCGTCCTGCTCATTTCCCAGAATGTAATAAGCAGTCCGGTACACATGATTTTCAATTTCTCGCAGTAGGGTAATTAGAGCGTCGCGATCGCCCGACTGGGCAGCCTTTATCAGTTCTGGCGCTACCACTGAGATCCCCCTCTCTTGCAACCTTATAAACGTTGCTTCATTCAATAATGTTGCACTCTATTTTCAACTCATATAATCATTTTAATATTAACTATTCTATTAGAATATCAAATTTTTAGTAGAAGGTACATATACGGAGCATATTGGCAAATACTTATTAAATGTCGCTAGTTGTAGAACTAAGGAGATTTACACAAATATAATTGTTAAGTTCACTAGTGATTCCTGTCTGATTTTGTTATAAAATGGTCAAAAGAAGCTTTTATTGTCGAAACATTCGGGAGGGAACTTGCATGCCGCAAGCTAATGAAGACCGCATATATTGGATTGATACACTGAGCAGAATTGCCCAGCCTGTACTTCATCATTTATCAAACCGCAATTTAAAAGACTCCATGCCTATTGAGGGAAAAATGGATGACCGTCCCCTATTCACTCATTTAGAAGCACTGGGCAGACTTCTGACAGGAATGGCTCCTTGGCTTGAAACAGGAAGCCGTGAAGGTGAAGAGGGCCGTTTGCGCGAGCATTATGCGGAATGGGCGCGCCAGTCTATCGATGCAGGAACGGATCCATCCTCCCCGGACTTTATGAATTTTTCAGAGGGGTATCAGCCCATTGTAGATGCGGCTTTTCTAGCCCATGCGATTCTACGCGCTCCGCAAGAGCTTTGGGATAAGCTTGACCCTCGGGTTCAGCATAATGTTGTTAACGCATTGAAGGCAACGCGGACACGAAAGCCAGGGTACAATAACTGGCTGTTGTTTTCAGCAATGATTGAGGCTGCTTTGTACCGCGCAGGAACAGACTGGGACCGTATGCGTGTTGATTATGCTCTCAGGCAGCATGAGCTTTGGTATAAAGGCGACGGCATATATGGCGATGGCCCTGACTTCCACGCGGATTACTATAACAGCTTCGTAATTCAACCTATGCTGGTTGATATCATTAATACACTAGGCCATGAAGATTCCTTCTGGGCTGGAATGAAAGAGAATGTAACTAAGCGAGCACAACGCTACGCGACTCAGCAGGAACGCCTGATCTCGCCTGAAGGCACGTTCCCGGCAGTCGGCCGTTCACTAGCCTATCGCTTCGGAGCTTTTCAACTGCTGAGTCAGGTAGCCCTTCAGCATCAGCTTGAAGCCAGCCTGGAGCCAGCTCAGGTACGCTGTGCTTTGACGGCGGTCATACGCCGAATGATTGAAGCGCCTGGCACCTTCGATGAGAATGGCTGGCTGACCATCGGCTTCTGCGGCCACCAGCCTGAGGTCGGTGAAACGTATATATCGACTGGCAGCTTATATTTGTGCGCAGCGGTATTTTTACCTCTTGGCTTGCCTGCAGATGATCCTTTCTGGCAAGGAGAAGCTGCATGGACAGCTCAGAAAGCATGGAGCGGTCAAAGCTTCTCTATTGATAAAGCATTATACTAGTACCGTGAATCGGCTAACTATAGCGGGATGTTTGATATCATTTAGAGTTTATACGAAAGAGCTGCCCTTAAGTTGCTAAGCAACTTAAGGGTAGCTCTTTACTTTAATATCACTTTCTATTATTCCTTTACTATCTCGATGGAAAATCAGCTTCAGTACCTTGGGCACGTTCAAGTCTCTCGTTTCATCGTAAGTCCGAAATTTTACTCATATCTTCTTTCCAAGCACACTTTTTTCTCTTTATGGAGAATATTGGACTTGATCAATCCTTTTTTCATTCTAGAGGAGAACAGGATATCAACCGGGTCACGAAAGAAATGAGATAGATGGAAATCCTCATGTTAATTCAGCCTGGATATCGTTTGAAATCAATCTAACTGGAAAAGCTCCATGTAATATAGGTGATTCTGATGATATCAGCCAAAATCCTTAGAATTAGCATGAGAAATTCCAGCTATAGGGCCAGGAACGTTATTTTTCGCAGTAATTAACCTGACATTTTCCTGATATTTGCGTCGGGTCGACGCTCCCGTGAAGTTCGCTAGGCAGCGATGCAATGACCTAACCAATCCAAACTCCAAACGCCCAAACCCGAACTTAGCACGTGTTGGAAAGCGATCACATCTCTGCCTTTCACTGAGAAGACTCAAGTAGGTGCTGCCTCAAAAGGGTACATCCTAGTGATGGAGTCCTATAAATGTGCAAAAAGAACCTTCAAATCCACTCCAGCTATCAAAGTGGAATTGAGGGTTCTTTTGCAACTCTATATTCAAGGCACGCGTGCAGTTCCCTCGCGCTGTTGACGTGCATGACGTCGGTCGACCACAGGTTAAAGTGTTGGTTGGACTGTCCCAAGATGGCCTTTGGGACAACTCTTCCGTTTTTTAAAATCAAAACTGTTACATGCTGCTCTCCACTTGCTTGGTCGAAGGACCGCAGCCACAAATCGTTATTGTGAGATAATCCAGACTTAGCAGTAGCATTCGACGATTGGCAGGTAACGTACCATTAAAAGGCCCATCAGAACGTAGAAAAGGAAGCAAATTCATAAATAAAGCGACATATTGTTTGGCATATGGAGAAACCGTTTCATCGGCCACTCCCATAGTTTCCCCTGCATCCGCATCTTTATTTAAGCCGCGAATCACAAATATCGCTAACTGTTCCCTAGTCAGTATTCCGTCAGGATTGAACAGTTTATTACCTATTCCATCGGTAATGTTCGCTCTTCTGGCAGCTTCTATATAAGGAATAGCATACACGTATACCGAATCCTTAACCGATACATCATTAAAACTCGACGTATTCAAGTAGGATCTATCTTTAATCTCAGTGAAAGAGCAATAATCTTTGCAAACTCGGCCCGACTTATCGGCTCATTTACTCCGAACTGATCCTCCGAAATTCCCTCAATATATCCTTTAGCTAACCAGCTGTCTATTTTCACCTTGATTGCAGCATCCATATCCTTGAGGTCACTGAAGTCAGCTGATGTTTTGGGCTTCGGTTGCGATTCGGCAGCATACGTCGCCTTATAACCAGTAGTACAAAGGAATACCAGGCATAGGAACACCAGTATAGCTTGCCTCCACATACCGCCACTTCTTTTTTTGATTATTGTTTATCCTTTTGGGTTTACAGATACTTTTGCAAGCGATCCGCCTGTCTTTTTTTCGGAAACAAAAATGCCAATTATTATAATAATGATTCCCATCCATTGCAAGGGGCCTTGTCTTTCTTGGAGAAGCAGTGCTGAGCATACAATTACAACAGGCAGTTCGACCGCCCCAAGCACAGAGGCTAATCCGGTTTCAATAAAAGGTGCTCCTTTAGCTAAAAAATACGATGGCAAAATCAAACCGAACAAACTCATCAGGAAAGCCCAAAACCATAGTCCCTTATCCAACGAACCGTTCCATAAAAATTGTGGGGGCATCAAAATAAGTACAATCGTCATGGCTCCAGACACGACCCAGGTGCTGCGCACCAATGGAGGAAATTGAGTAGCAACCCGGCCACTGAAGCAAATAAACAACGTGTAGCAAACCGCGGCTAATAACCCAAGAGCAACGCCACCCAGATGAACGCCCTCCCATGACCCGGAAAGAACGCCAGAGGATAGCAGTGTGCCAATTAAAACAAAAATCATGGCCAACCATTGAAAGCGGTTAGGTGCTTTTTTATCCAATAGCCACCCTAGCAGCATTCCCATCCATGTAAATTGAAATAACAGCAGCACCGCAAACGAAGCATCCAGAACCTGTAAAGATAGATAATAAAAATACCCTGTCAAGCCTGTAAAGGCTCCGCTAAACATTAGTTTCAGAACCGTTCCGAATGTAATTCCTTTCATTTTGCGAAGCTGGGGCAAACAAATCAACCATAACATGATAAATCCAAACAAATTCTGACTTCCTGTAATCTCTGCTGGCGTAAACCCGTTCTGATAACCAAGCTTAACCAATGTTGATAGAATGCCGTATGAAGCTGCGCCTAGCAATACAAGCCAGACAGCTTTCCAACGTTTCATTGATGTCATAACACATATCCTTCTTAATTATAACCCTCACCCACCCATGAGTTCTCCTAGGAGACTCACATCAGGAAATATAACAGATGTCCTATGATTATTCAAGGAATATACGTGTACAATAAATTAGCCAATTTTGACAGCGAGCTTCGACAGTATCCTTGGAACCATTGCCTTACTATGAAACTATACTATGAAACTCACATCTCACCGTCAAATTCATTATTAAAGGAGGCCAGTCCCGCGATGCAAAAAGTGATTCTTAATGAGGAATTAATGCTTCAGATCTCGCCGGATTCCCATAATCAAAATAAGTATGTAAAACAAGATGCCACACTTTCAGAACATCCCGATCAAACTAAACTTCCGAAGCTCACAATGAAGCTACTGCACGAGCTTATTAAGGAGCTTCGACAAGAGAATGCCAAGCTCTATCACCGTGTGACCGAATTAGAGCGCCAGTTGGAAGAGCTTGCTCATGTTCAAGTTGAAGCTGCCGCAGCAGCAGAACTGGCGAATCCAATCGATACAATGAAGAGTAATAGTATAGAAACAGCTGCTTATCCCGCAAATGAGCCGTCCATTCGAGTCACCCGTTCCCAACGACATCCAGCTCCCAAAAAGAAGTCATGGGCGGATTTATGGCATTTATTATTTCGTCCTTCGCTTCAGCGGCAAAATAGAATGTGAGACTTAAATTAAGAACTTAATCATCGTTCCTTTTCAACTTTGTACGAATTTGAATCTTACCGTCTTTGACTTTCATCTGGACCTCACCGTTCCTATCCGTCCGCAAAATGCTCATATCCCGCTCCTCCAAACGTCCAAGAACTTGGGGGTTTGGATGACCATACGAGTTGTATAAGCCTACGCTAATAACCGCCATACGAGGCTTCCAGAAATCAAGCCAGGCTGTGCCTGTTGAAGTTTTACTGCCGTGATGAGCAATCTTTAACACATCTATGTTTGCAGTTGCAGCAGCGGCGGTCCGCGAAATCGGGGCAGTGGAGGTGCTGTATGCTTGCGCTGTAAAATTTGGGATTGTTATTTGATTCCGATTTGTCTCAAACATACGTAATACGGCTGCTTCTGAAGCCTGATCCATATCTCCGGTAAATAGCCACCTGGTCCCCGACATTTCCATCATAAAAACAACCGATTCCGCGTTCTGCTCCTTTTCCAGCCGCAGCTCTCCAGCACCTTCTCGGGCCACGGGGACCAGCACATGCAGAATCGTTTCGGAATTTGCCTGAAGCCTATCTCCTGCATAAGCCTTAACCAGCTTGACCTGCTTGTTCAGAGCAGTTTGGAACAGCTTCTCCGCCCCAGGCCCCGGCTTGAAAGTTCCATTGAAAATAAGCTTGTTTACCGGTATTTGCTCTATTACTGCTTGCAATCCTCCAATGTGATCCGCATCTTGGTGAGTGACGATCAAATAATCAATCCGTTGAATGCCCCGTTTCTTCAGCAATGGGACCAGCAGCTTCCGGCCAACCTCATAGGGATCTTTCCGCTGCTTCCACTCATCTCCCGGTTTGCGAAATGAAATTGTGCCCCCTCCATCCACTAATATAACCTCACGGCTATGAGGAGGTGTAATAATGATGCTGTCCCCCTGCCCAACATCGATAAAATCAACCTTCCCTTCACGGTTCCACAGCTCAGGCTTATAGGCGATGGCAAGCAGCAGCAAGAGCGAAAGAATACAGATAGGCAAACCAACTATTGAAGCGCCATTTGGTATTCGCATTTCATGGCTGCTCTTTCTGGATTGATCAAGCGACAGCATTGGACCTTGCTTCACGTTCTTTTTGCGCTTTATTTGGAGCAAAAACCAAACTATGGCTGTCCAGCTTGCATAGTAGCAAATAATCCATCCGATGTCAGGTGTAGGCCAAATAGTCTGAAACCAATCCCACCGACTCGACATGTCAACCAGATCAAATATCCGGCTGTTTATCCAGGCTATTAGCCATGCAACGACTTTACCAGCAGGCACATAGGCGAAACCTAGGATTAGAGCTGCTGTTCCGCCCGGCATGGTCACCATACTGAACACAGGCACAAGGAAGAAGTTAGCGAGGAATGACAGCAACGAAAACTGATTGAAATAATAAATAGAAACCGGAAATGAAATGCATTGCGCTACAAGCGTGATTGAAACAGCATTTTTCCAGACCGTAGAGCGGATTGGTAAAAGACTGTTAACAGGCGGCACACCTATGATTAGCCCAATGGTTACTAAAAAGGACAGTTGAAAGCTTACATCCAACATAAAATAAGGCTCCCATATCAACATCCCGAGTCCTACCAGCAGCACTGTGTGCAGTCCATCCCTGAGAGTATGCCTATATGCAGCATACAACGCTATCATCGCCATTAAACCTGCCCGTATAATAGACGGAGACGCACCCGTTACTGCAATATAAAAAGGCATCAAACTGATAGCCGTAAGCAAATAGGTCTCTCTAGTGAACCGCAGTCTACGCATCAGCCATAATAAACATGCCAAAAATATAGCTACGTTTAAACCAGATACCGCTAAAATATGAGTCAAACCGAGCTGTGAAAACTGCTGAAATTGCAGCGGATCCATATCATCCGTCACTCCAATCAGCATGCTCTTCATAAATCCCGTTTGATTCCCTGGAAAAATCCTGCCAATTCCCTCCCCAAGCATTTCTCTAAATTGATCATTCCACCTCATTACAGTGTCCCAGGTCCATCGATTGGATTGGGCCAATTTAACCTGATCCGCTCCTTTCACAAGTAGCTGCCAATGAATATGCTTGAACCGCAAAAAGCTGCGATAATCAAAGCCCCCGAAATTTCGTGCCTCTCCCGGCAGTTGTAAGGCCCCCTTCAAGCCAATCTGATCCCCCCGCTGCCAAGTGAGAGCGATGTCCTGTTCTTTCTTGCTTAGCAGCTTTACGGATACTGCAATCAGCTCACCCTCATCACGATCCGAGCGAACGGTAAAGGAAGCTTTATCTCCATCCACATCAACCTTTGTAGTTATCAGACCTTCTACCTCATAAGGAATCTCTTTTTGCTCCTCAGCTGCCTGTACGAAAATAGACAATTTAGTCTTATTATGACGGTCATAATCTTCATAATAACCCGCAGCAATCACAATTATAAGTAAGCTGCACATAGCAGTCCTGCCTGGCATACGCATAAACCAAATCCCAATTGCAGCAATTCCCGTAAATAGACTGACGTACATGGACAGCCAATCCAATTGAACGTTGTATGCAAGCACATAACCCGCTGCCCATAGCAGCGCCGCTGCAACCACAGGCCGACGGTTCACAAGTGTCCCCCTTTCCAGCTACAACAAAAAGAACCTCTCCCGCAAGTCGTTACGATTGCGTGAAGAGGTTCTTCCTCAAGGATAAATTTTCATATATTTAGAACAAATGGTTCGCGGATTATGGAGCAGTCAGCACGCTGCAATTATACTTTAATGCTGTACATCCGTCACCGTTCCAACCGGGGGCTCGTACGTTTCCAGCCGACGGAAGGTAATCCCTTTTTGTTGCATTAAGGATTTAACCTTTTCGCCGTCCTTCGGGTAAGGCCTATGGTACACGATTTCGCTAATACCGCTGTTAGCCAGCATATTAGCGCAGGTCCAGCAGGGCTGATCTGTCACATAAACAACCGAACGCTCACGATCCTTCGGGTCCGTGAACAGCAGAAGATTCTGTTCAGCATGAATCGTACGGATGCAGCGCTGCTTCTTTACAACCTGTTCAGCTCCGTCCTTATCGGCCAATTCGTACTCCTCTACCAGCATGCAGCCAGCTTCGGAGCAATCCGGCACACCCATTGGCGCTCCGTTATAGGCTGCACCGAGCAGCTTCTTCCCTTGAACGAGTACGGCCCCTACATGTCTGCGGCCACAGCGCGATCTTGTCGAAGCCATATAGGCCATATCCAGAAAATACGTATCCCAGTCTTTGCGTGTTGTCATCAGGTATACACTCCGTTTAGTTCTGGCTTGCTTGAATAGCTTGGTTCAAGTCATGAATAATATCATCAATTGATTCTGTACCGATTGACAATCGAATCATTCCTGCAGATACTCCGGCTGCTGCCTGCTCTTGCTCGCTCAACTGCGCATGCGTTGTGCTTGCCGGATGGATGATCAGCGACTTCGAATCCCCTACGTTGGCAAGATGCGAGAACAACGACACATTGTTGATAAGCTTGCGTCCCGCTTCGATGCCTCCCTTGATGTCAAAGGTCATAATCGCTCCTTGACCTTTAGGCAAATACTTTTGAGCAAGCTCGTAGGAAGGATGGCTTGGCAGCCCAGCATAACTCACGCTTGCTACAGATTCATGCGCTTCAAGGAATTGTGCTACCTTCAACGCATTAGAGCTGTGACGCTCCATACGCAAATGCAATGTTTCCAAGCCTTGCAGCAGTTGGAAGGAATTGAATGGGGAAATAGCAGCCCCCATATCGCGCAGCAATTGAACTCTTGCTTTAATTATGTAAGCTACCGGTCCTACTGCAGTGGTGTATACAACTCCATGATAGCTTGGATCCGGTTCTGTCAGGCCTGGAAATTTGCCGCTTGCCTGCCAATCAAATTTGCCGCCGTCCACAATAACGCCGCCAATTGACGTTCCATGTCCTCCGATAAATTTGGTAGCTGAATGAACAACGATATCTGCACCATGCTCGATTGGGCGGCACAGGTAAGGACTCGGGAATGTATTATCAATAATCAATGGAATGCCATTTTCATGAGCAATCGCAGCAACAGCAGCAATATCTAGCACATCGCCCTTCGGATTTCCAATGGATTCAGCATACAAAGCTTTCGTTTTCTCTGTAATGGCCTTACGGAAATTTTCCGGATCGGACGGATCGACAAAAGCTACTTTAATGCCAAGCTTAGGCAATGTTGTAGAAAATAAATTATATGTACCGCCATAGATGCTGGCTGCAGAAACGATCTCATCGCCTGCTTCCGCAATGTTCAAAATTGAGTAAGTAATAGCAGCTTGTCCTGATGCTGTAGCAAGTGCAGCCGGAGCTCCTTCCAAAGCAGCAACCCTTTTCTCAAATACATCTGTTGTAGGGTTCATCAGGCGTGTATAAATGTTCCCGAATTCCTTTAATGCAAATAAATTTGCGGCATGATCCGTATCACGGAAGCCGTATGAAGTCGTTTGGTATAACGGTACCGCACGCGACATTGTAGTTGGATCAATTTCTTGTCCTGCATGAACAGCTAATGTTTCTAAGCCAAGCTTACGTTCGTTCGTCATTGAAAAAAGCCTCCCTCATTTTTAGGAAAATTAAATTACAATAATTATCCATCCTATTTTCTCACATTTAGCCGGAAAACGAAAGCGCTTCTAATTCGGTTACGGATCTATTATAAGATAAGGCTTGATTTTGGCAAGCACCTTGTCTCCGATCCCCTTCACGTCAAGAAGCTGCTCGACTGTTTTGAACCGTCCCCCCAGCTGTTCCCGGTACACAATAATAGCTTTTGCTTTACTTTCCCCTATACCAGGAAGCGTTGTAAGTTGATCCATTGTAGCTTTATTTAAGTTCAATATACTTTCAGGCTTGAGTGATTCCTTCTTTATCGTTTCATTAGAAGCCTTCTTAGACAGATCAGGCGCCGGCTGCTTCGATTCGCTCTTCTCAGAGGCTGCTTGGGTCTGCTGACCGTCTTTTGCTAGACCATCTGTCACTACCTGCGGCTTGCTCTGCTTGGCAGCAGCTTGCTGTGCAAGCAGTTTAAGCATCTCCTCATCAGCTGACCTCCATTCAGAAGCCGTCTGCATAGAGCTCTGCCATATCGTATATCCGAACCACCCTGTCAGTGACACAACTACTCCCAATACTACTATCAGCATCTTGTTACCCCAGACATCTGACACTCGCAAAAATAAATTCCCTCCCTCGCTTTAAATTTGCAGCTGTTTCATCTTACATTTAAAGGAAATAAGTCATAATCACCTCGCTATCATCATAGGGATTAAGAAGGCTTCACTTATTCAGGAGGGATGGCCATGAGAGTTGGATTCATAGGCACTGGCAGCATGGGCAGTATACTCATAGAAGCGTTCATCCAATCCGGAGCTTTGAATCCGGAGCACATAGTGGCGACTAACCGAACAATCTCCAAAGTGGAACGATTGGCTGCAACTTATTCGGGCCTAAAGGTAGCCCGTTCCAATATAGACGTCGTCCGTGACTGCGATATTCTTTTTTTATGTGTCAAGCCTGTGGAATTTAAAGCCGTAATCGATGACATCAAAGATGAGGCTGCTCCGGAACAAATTATTGTATCCATTACGAGCCCCGTATTAATTCGGCAGCTAGAAGACCTACTAGGCAGTAAAATCGCCAAAATTATTCCGAGCATAACCAATTTTGTATTCAGCGGAGCTACACTTTGCGTCTACAGTGACCGGATGGCTGATGAGGACATTGAACGGCTGGAAAACCTGCTCTCCCATATCAGCGCACCTATCCGCATATCTGAGGAGAACACCCGTATTTCTTCCGATCTTTCCAGCTGCGGTCCTGCATTCCTAGCTTTTTTTATTCAAAAATTCATTGATGCTTCTGTTGAGGAGACCGGCATTTCGAGAGAGGAAGCTACTCAACTAGCAAGTGAAATGGCTCTTGGGACCGGAAAGCTATTGACCACAGGCGGCTTCACCCCGGAGTCTTTGCAAAAAAGCGTGGCAGTCCCCGGAGGAATAACAGCCGAAGGCCTCCATATGATGGAAAAAGAGCTGTGCGGATTGTTTAACAACCTGATCCACACAACTCATGCCAAATACGAAGAAGACTTGGAAAAGGTGGAGGCCCGGTTTTTCGGCACGAAGGTCGAATAACGTGATGCTTTCACGCTTTTCCTGTATGAACCGCCGCCCTGTATAGCAGCAGAGCGGTTATTTTTATTGATTACCCAACAACTATATTAACTAGCTTGCCTTTTACAGCAATGACTTTACGGACACTTTTGCCAGCCATCGCTTCTTGAACCTTATCCATGGCCAAAGCCAGTCCCTCTAAGGCAGCTTCATCCATATCTTTGGAAACTAGCGCACGTTCAACTATTTTCCCATTGACCTGCACCACGATTTCAACCTCGTTATCGACCGTCCAGGCCTCATCGAATGCCGGCCAAGCTTCATAAGTAACAGATTCCTCATGTCCCAGCTTCTCCCACAGCTCTTCAGCGATATGAGGGGCGATAGGGGAAAGCATTTGAACAAAGTCGTTCATGGCTTCTTTAGGCAGACGATCTGTTTTATAAGCCTCATTAATGAAAATCATCAACTGGCTGATTACGGTGTTGAAGCGAAGCGCTTCGTAATCTTCCGTAATTTTTTTGATTGTGCGGTGCCAGGTACGCTTGAATGCTTCACTGCCCAAAGTTTCATCGGCACTGATTTTGGCATTCAGTTGACCCTCATCACCAATGAACAATCTCCAAATCCGGCTTAAGAAGCGGTGAGTTCCTTCTACGCCATTCACATTCCAAGGTTTAGTAGCCTCTAACGGGCCCATAAACATTTCGTACATCCGCAGCGTATCCGCACCGAACTCATTCACGATCACGTCAGGGTTAATAACATTGCCGCGGGATTTACTCATTTTTTCGTTATTTTCACCCAGAATCATACCCTGATTAACCAGCTTGTAGAACGGCTCTTTGGTCGATACCACTCCCAGATCATATAGCACTTTGTGCCAGAAGCGCGCATACAGCAAGTGAAGCACCGCATGCTCGGCACCACCGATATACAAGTCAACCGGCAGCCATTTCTTCTGCAGCTCCTGAGAGCACAGCTCTTGATCGTTTTTCGGATCGATGAACCTCAAGTAGTACCAGCAGCTTCCAGCCCATTGCGGCATCGTATTCGTTTCACGACGCGCCTTCATGCCTGTTTCCGGATCGATCGTTTCAACCCACTCTGTAACGTTGGCGAGCGGCGACTCTCCTGTGCCTGAAGGTGCAATTTGGTCGACATCCGGCAGCAGCAATGGCAGCTGATCCACAGGTACAGTTTTCATAGTTCCGTCTTCCAAATGTAAAATTGGAATCGGCTCTCCCCAATAACGTTGACGACTGAACAACCAATCACGCAACCGGTAGGTTACTTTCCCTTGCCCTTTGTCATTGGCTTCCAGCCATTCAATCATTGCAGCAATCGCCTGCTCATTGTTCAATCCGTTCAACAAGCCTGAATTCACATGTTGTCCATCCCCTGCATAGGCTTCCTTGGCTACGTCTCCGCCTTGTACAACCTCGATGATGGCAATATCAAACTTCTTGGCAAACTCCCAGTCACGCTGATCGTGTGCAGGCACGGCCATAATCGCACCGGTACCGTACCCGGCAAGCACGTAATCAGCTACCCAGATCGGGGTTTTGGCGCCATTTACCGGATTCAGGGCATAAGCGCCTGTAAATACTCCGGATTTATCTTTGGCTAAATCTGTGCGCTCCAGATCGCTTTTACGTGCAGCCTGTTCCTGATATTCCTTAACCGCAGCAGCCTGCTCAGGCGATGTGATACGTTCAACCAGCTCATGCTCAGGGGCAATGACGCAGTAAGTAGCTCCGAACAATGTATCGGGACGAGTAGTAAATACCTTCAAGCCTTCGCCTTCGGTTCCCTCGATCTCGAATACAACCTCGGCTCCCTTCGACTTCCCGATCCAGTTGCGCTGCATATCCTTGATCGATTCAGACCAATCAAGCTCCTCTAAATCCTCCAAAAGCCGCTCTGCGTACTGTGTAATGCGCAGAACCCATTGACGCATTGGCTTGCGAATAACCGGATGGTTGCCACGCTCGCTTAAGCCGTTGATAACCTCTTCATTGGCAAGCACTGTTCCCAATGCCGGACACCAGTTCACAGCTACTTCATCGACATAAGCAAGTCCTTTATTATAAAGCTGGATAAAAATCCACTGAGTCCATTTGTAGTAGTCCGGGTCCGTCGTGCTGACCTCACGGTCCCAGTCATAAGAGAAGCCGAGCGATTTGATCTGACGGCGGAAATTATCAATGTTCTTAAATGTAATATCCCGCGGATGCTGCCCCGTATCAAGCGCATGCTGCTCGGCAGGCAAACCGAACGCATCCCATCCCATCGGATGAAGAACATTGTAGCCGCGCATTCTTTTGAACCGCGAAACGATGTCAGTTGCTGTATAGCCTTCAGGATGGCCTACATGCAATCCAGCTCCGGATGGGTATGGAAACATATCTAATGCGTAAAACTTCTTTTTGCTATCATCATCCAGCACTTTAAATGATTTATTATTTTCCCAATAAGCTTGCCATTTCGGTTCGATGACCAGCGGGCTATAGCCCTGCTGTTCTTTAACTTCTTGTGTCATTTCAGTTATGCCCCCTTATTTATTCAACAAATTCAAAAATCGATTCCTAGGCAACAAAAAAGCCCCTCATCGCTAGCGCAACGGCTAGGGACGAGAGGCGTGCTTCCCGTGGTACCACCCTAGTTAACTGCGGGCATGCTTTACCCGAGTTCACTCTTCCCCTTAACGCGGGGGATTCGATCCGGTTAGCGCTCTGCTTAGAAAGACTCAATCCTCTAAACAAGAAGCGTATTCACCATCTGGCTCCAAGACGAGTTCACTCTTACCATGTACCAGCTCTCACCGAACCGCTGGCTCTCTGAACAATGGGGACCCGAGCTACTACTTCTTTTCACTGCCGTTAGTCATGATATAAAGCGATTATATGTAAAAACAGGTAATCATGTCAAGTATCCTTCTATCACTAGAGCTGTGCGAGCGTTTTTTTGCAGCTTATTCAAGATTGGCATACAGGCGGATTGATTAAGGTCTGAATAATATGGAAAAAATGAATGTAACCACAGATCAACTAATCCATCCAACCTATCCCAGTATGCAGAGGTGTTCAACATGACAGGATTATTTAACGGTATTATTCTTTCCCTTCCGTTGTGGGGAGTTATACTGACCATCGTGAGTTTGATCCTAAAGCACTGAAATAGATCATTCGTGCAGAACTACTTTCGGGCTACGAAAAAAGCTCGCTGCGTCGTTTCCGTCACCGGCTTCCACAAAAAATCCGCGTAACAGTCAACCTCCCGGAATCCGGCTGCCAGCAGCTGATCCTTCAACCAATCGAGCGGATAAGCTCGCTGCACATGATACTCATCGATCCTACTGAATCGGTTCGACTCAGCAGCATCGATGCTTCCAGCACCAGCGGCATTATCTTTTGCAAAAATCGTAAGTGCATGCTCAATTTCACAACGCGCCAAATCCAGCTCACTCGTCCAAATATAGGCAATATCGTCTTCGTTAAGG
Organism: Paenibacillus sp. GCM10027630; assembly: GCF_042676305.1. Lineage (NCBI taxonomy): Bacteria > Bacillati > Bacillota > Bacilli > Caryophanales > Paenibacillaceae > Paenibacillus > Paenibacillus sp. GCM10027630. Next base: position 179,313 of record NZ_JBHTGY010000098.1, read on the forward strand.
AAAAACGGCTGCTCCTGTGCATACACCTTCAGCTGAAAAGGGGTATGAACGTCAAACACGAATACTCCTTCGTCCTTTAAACCGGAATAAGCTTGTACAAACGCTTGTGAGACATCGTCTTCCTCCAATAAATAATTGAAGCAATCACATAAGGAAATGACAGCATCCACCGGACGCATTAATTGCCAATCCCGTAAATCCTGCTGAAGCCAAGTCACCCCGCCCGCACCTGGAAACGGAAGGATCTGCTCCGCATCCAACGATTTGTTCTGCGCTACTGCCAACATATCCTCTGACAGGTCTATGCCATATACCTCATATCCCTGCTGCGCTAACGGAATGGCAATGCTGCCTGTACCGCATCCTAAATCGGCAATCGAGCGCGGCTGGCCGTGCTTATCCCAGCACTGACTTAAGAAGCCAAGCCACTCCTCATAAGGCATGTCCTCCATCAAACGATCATAATGATAGGCAAACAAATCATAAGCCATTGCTTTTCAGCAACCTTCCTGGTGAAATTTAGATAGGAGAAGACAAAAATTAAGTCCCTGACAGGGACTTAAGGTTGCTCCAGCTTTTCTTGATCCTGATTTACTTGATCCTGCTTAAGATGAGTCCAGCTTCCTTGCTGATAAACCAAGCCTTCCTTCATCAGCTTGCCAAGAGCCCGTTTAAAAGCAGACTTGCTGATTTGAAACCTTTGACTGATAACATCAGCAGGAGTTTCGTCAGAGTAGGGCATAGACCCATTAGGCCTGTCCCGCAATATAGCAAGGAGCCGCTCCGCATCTTCGTCACGTCCGACTTGCTTAGGTGCTCTCATAGAGCAGTTCACATTGCCGTCCTCGCGGATGAAGGTAACTCGTACTTCCACTTCCTCGCCTAAACGAAGAAGTCGAGTACGATCAGTATCATGAATCATCCCGATGAAGCCAAAGCCTACAACTCCACCTTCACAAACGACAAAAGTGCCCATTTGCAGCGGTTTATACACCCTTGCCAACACTTGTTTATTTTTCCACATGGCTGGCGCATCAAAACACAAAGGCTTCAATTCAGGCTCGCCCGCCACTTTGGCAATCAAACGCCCTTGACGATCGTGGCTCAATATTACGAATACCTTGTCGCCAACCTTAGGTCTTAGATCCTTTAGCTCAGGCTGTTCTTTGAAGGGCAGCAGCAGATTGCGTCCTAAGCCCATCTCGAGAAAAGCGCCGAACCTCGGATGAATATCAACCACTTCAAGCAATGCCACTTCTCCGAGCAAAATTAAAGGTTTGCGCATTGTTGCGGCCAAACGGTCCTCGGTATCATAATACAGAAACACTTCCACGTAATCCCCAATTTGAATCTCGCCCACTATTTCGCTGTAATGCAGAAGCACTTCCTGAGCTCCATCTGTCACATAGTAACCATTTGGAGTAATTTCTTTGGCGACTTCAAGCCTAAACAGCTTCCCGGCATCCAGCCTCATACCTGCTCAACCACTTTCGCATCGGACCAAAGACGCTCAATATTATAGTATTCCCTGTCATCGCGGTGGAACACATGAACGATAATGTCGCCCATATCAACCAACACCCAGCGCGCTGTATCCATGCCTTCCATCCCGCGGACTCGAACATCTTTCTCCTCAGCTTTTTTACGAACTGCTGTAGCGATGGCCTGCACCTGCGTCTCGGAATTTCCGTGACAAATAATAAAATAATCCGCAATCAAAGAAATACCTTGCAGATTTAAGGTAACGATATTCATTGCTTTTTTGTCGTCAGCCGCATCTACGATCATGGGCATCAATTTATCCGGGGTTATACTCATTCAATTTCCTCCTTGAGAGTCTACCCATAGAGTTTGTTCAAAAAGCTCTCTTTTGAACAAATTCTATAAGTGATCTTCTTCATAATCAGTTCAGCTGCCTGTTTGCTCTTGCTGTTTTAATTCGTTAATCAAGCCGTTACGGGCTAATATCGTTAACGGGTACACCTTTTTACCTTTTTCCAAAAGAAACAGGATCGTTCCATCAAATGCGGTAAGGAGCGCTCTCTCTATGCTATGTTCAGCGATTTCGCGGATATTATGCACGCCTGGAAAATCCCGTCCCGGCTCGATGTAATCAGCCAAACAGACAACCTTATCCAACAGGGTCATCTGCTCGCGTCCAGTAGTATGATAGCGTATCGCATCAAGTATTTCTTCATCGTCCATACCATAATCCCGCTCAGCTATAAACGCACCTGCATGCGCATGCCAAATCTCTTTGTCATAGTCAAGAAGATCTGCCGGCAAACCATTATTGCGTATAACATCAGCTTGATCATTAACCGGCCAATATTTGACGACATCATGCAGGATCGCAGCAGTATAAGCTTTATCCGGATCACATCCGTATTTGCGAGCTAATAGAACCGCCGCCTCCATTACACCTAACGTATGCTCCCATCGTTTGCCGGGCATTTGCGACTTCACCGCATCAATTAGCTGCTTACGGTCCATAAAATCCGTTCCCCTCAATATATTCATATACACGGTCAGGCACCAAATACTTAATACTTTTCCCTTCGGCTTTCCGCTGCCTTATAGCTGTTGAGGATAGCTCAATCTGCGGCATTTCTGCCAATTGTACCGCTGGCCGCAGCAATGCAGGCAGTGACTCCATTTCCAGCCTGTATCCCGGCCGTCCCAGTCCGATAAAGGAAATGAGCTTGACCAGCTCATCAATCTTAAACCATTTGGGCAAGTACTGAACCATATCTGCACCGATAATATAATAAAAATGAATGCCTGGGTACTCCCTGCGCAGCAAGCTTACCGTATCATATGTGTAGGAAACGCCGCCTTTTTTCAGTTCCATATCGAACGGACGAAAATGGGCTTGACCTTCAACAGCACGGCAGACCATATCCCATCTTTGCTGGCTGGTAGCTTTGGGGGCATGCTGTTTATGAGGCGGAACATTGGTCGGCATAAACCATACCTCATCCAATCCCTCATATTCATAAGCGCATTGAGCCGCAATCATGTGGCCTATATGGATCGGATCAAAGGTTCCTCCCATGATACCAACCTTCATCCTTGCACCTCTTTTTTACGATTTTGCCGTTAATTCGGCAGTACGATCGTCTTTTGGTCGCGGGACTCCTTATACAAGACAACTATTTTCCCAATAACCTGAACCAATTCCGCACCTGCTCCTTCAGCCAGCTGTTGACCGACCTCATTGCGGTCTTCCCCACTGTTGTTAAGCACAGTTACTTTTATAAGCTCCCTCACTTCAAGTGCTTCTTGAATATGACGGATTAAATGATCGTTTATACCGCCCTTACCCACTTGAAAGATTGGATTTAAGTGATGCGCCATAGAGCGCAAATATCTTTTTTGTTTGCCTGTTAACATGTTTTTGCCTCAATTCGAGTGAAGTTATGTGTTGGGGGGAGGTGGCAAAAAAGCCTCGGTTGATGAAAAGGCTGGGGCGGCTGCGGACTGAAGTCGAAGTTTCTCCGATCGCTGTTGTCCGCTTGTTGTTTTTAATTATTACCTTTTTCAAAGGTAACAACAAGCGGACAAAGGCGACCACTACCGTTTCTCTAAAACTTCACTTCGCCCTCCGCCGCCCCATCTTTCATCGGGCTAATTGCAAGACCTATCCGCCCAACACAAATAGTGTGTTGGTAGAGATCAGGTTCTTGGCCTGAGGGTCATGAACCATAACCTCGTAAACCTTAAACCATTAAAAACAATACATAAACCTTAAACCTTACTCATTAAACGAATCAATAACGACCTGACGCATAGCGGCAGTTGGAGCTGCGACACCGGTCCAATATTCAAAAGCATAGGCTCCTTGATAAATAAACATGCCCAAGCCGCTGTGAATTTTAGCGCCGCGAGCTTCGGATTCCCTCAAGAACCGTGTAATGATAGGATTATAGACGAGATCGCTGACAACAAGATGCTCACCGATTAACGATGTATCCATAGGGACTGCATCCTCATTCGGATGCATACCAAGCGACGTATTGTTGACGACCAGACCTACTTCTCCAATGACATTGGATATTTCATCCAAACCAATGCCGCTGGTGGAAGTAAATTCGGACATCGTACGCGCCAGCTCATCTGCTTTTTCACGAGTGCGGTTTGCAAAGTAAATATGTGCAGCGCCTTCCTTGGCAAGAGCATAGCCGACACCTCGAGCAGCACCGCCTGCACCGATCATTAGCACCTTTTTGCCGTTCAAGTCTATGCCTGTCTCTTCCTTTAAGGAGCGGACATAACCTATTCCGTCTGTATTATAGCCGATCAAGCGTCCGTTATCGTTAACAATCGTATTGACAGCACCGACAACTCTAGCTCCCTCATCGATCTCATCCATATAGTCCATGACTTCTAATTTATGAGGAATCGTTACGTTCACTCCGCGAAATTGCAGCGCCCGGATACCATTCACAGCGTCCTTCAACTGCCCCGGTAAAATATGAAATGCCGCATAAGCCGCATTCAGACCTGTTTCTTCAAAAGCGCAATTTAACATAATCGGAGATTTGGAATGACGGATTGGATCTCCGAATACGGCATACATAATAGTGTGACTGTCCAGCCTATGTTTCCCCATAGTGTTACTTCAACTCCCGTTTCCTTAAGAGGTTGTTCAAAAAGTCCCCTTTTGATCACGAAGTATCTCAGGAAGCGTATTCAGCATCGAATTTTGCATTCAGGCTCGAAGTCCGGGCTCATTTAGGTTTGCCTAAACTCCGCTCCTCCTTCTTAACCTTCTTGCAACCTTCTCGGTGCTGAAAAGTCGGCTTTTTGAACTCTTATTCTAAATAATCGATTCACGAACCGCAACCTTCACACCTTTGGGCGCATGAATCATCAAATCCGCTCCAGCATCGCTGTTCACCTTAATCCAGCCCAGCCCGGAGATAGAGACATCATAAAGCTTGCCTTTAGGAATTCGTACCGGATGCTTGGCAAGCTTGGGCAGCAGCTCCAACGCTTCGCGTGAAGGGGGGGTGAGCAGCACTCCCTTGTGCTCATCGTACAGCTCATCTGCCCGTTCCAGCTTCGTGCGATGCACTCCCATCCCGTTGGAAACAAAGAACGTGAACGACTGCCTCGCTCCTTGTACAAAATCAAACCGGACCAGGCTGCCAAAAAACACCGTCTGCCGTTCGTTCAGCTGAAATACTAATGGCTTCACAGGCTTGTCCGGCATAAGCTTCTGCAAATCCTGCTTGTTGACCAGCTCTGTCAGCCTATGTGGATACACAATGCCCGGCGTATCAATGATAAAGGTTCCATCTTCCATAGGAATTTTCACCAAATCCAAAGTTGTGCCCGGGTATTGAGATGTTGTAAGTTCGGAATCAAGGTCGCTGTAATCACGGATCAAGCGATTGATCAAGGTCGATTTGCCGACATTGGTAGCTCCCACAACATAAATATCGCGCCCGCCTCTATGTTCATCCAACGCTTGGATCACTCGATCAAAGCCCATATTTTGCTTAGCTGAGCATAGCACAACTTCAACAACTTTTATGCCGAAATCCTTGGCCTGCTTACGCACCCAGTTGACGATTTTATTAAAATTGGTCACTTTTGGCAAAAGATCGATTTTATTGACGCATAGCACAACCGGATTATCGCCTACAAAACGCGGCAAACCACTGATCAAGCTTCCTTCAAAGTCGAAAATATCGACAATGTTGACCACCAACGACTTTGTATGTCCAACATGACTCAACAATTTTAAGAAGTCATCGTGGTTGAGTGTAATTCCTGAAGATTCATTGTAATTTTTAATACGGAAACACCTTTGGCAAATGACCGGCGTACGGTCCAATGCTTGCGGCGGCACATAGCCCAGCTTGTCAGAGCTCTCGGTTTGCAGCTTAACGCCGCAGCCGGCACAGCCTGTTTGTTCGGATTGCAATTCTGTCATGGTTTACCTACCTTTTCATCCAAGTTAAAGCAGCCTTTTCGAGCGAGCGATTGATCACTTTAGTAAAAAAGCCTTCATCCCGCTTCGCAATCGGTAAAACTAAAATCGTATACAACCCCATCCGGTTACCGCCCAATACGTCCGTCATCATTTGATCCCCTATGACTGCAACCTGCTCAGGTTTCATATTCATCATCGACAAGGCTCTGCGGAATGAGGCGCTTGTAGGCTTTTTGGCACGATAGATAAAGGGCAGAGACAATGGCTCGGCGAATTTGGAAACTCGCAGTCTGTTATTATTAGAAACAATGACTACTTGAAACCCGATCTGTCCAACCACCTTCAGCCAATCGACCAGCTCAGGTGTAGCCAGTGGCGCCTTAGCCCCGACCAGCGTATTATCCAGATCCGTAATGATGCCGCGCACTCCTTGTTCCCAAAGAGCATTCAAGTCAATGTCGTAAATTGTGTTTACTTGTAAACGGGGTAGCAGCTTATTTAGCAACGAATTCACCTCAAGAACTAGCTCATATACGTCAAACTATACCATATATGTGCTTTTTGTTGCAAAAACCCGAATAATATATTTTACTTTACAAAGCCTATTATCGCAATCCAATAAAACGTCCGTGTAAGCATTCGAAAATTCACTTGCTACTCCTGTCTACCAATTTGCTATAATGTATAGACATTAAACGTACAAGAAGGTGGCATACCATGGAAGATTACCAGGCCGTTACTTATAAATTTCGGGAAATTAAAAATACGCTCTCGGCTTATTTAACACAAGTGCTTCCTGCCTATCAAATCACACCGGTTATGATGTATACGCTGGAATTTCTTCGCAAACATCCGGAATGCAGAGCCGTTGATATAGCAAATGAATTCGGCTTAACACGCGGGGCAGTGACGCAGCTACTGGATAAAATGGAGCAGCAAGGCTACGTGATCCGCAAGCCCCACCCGACCAGCCGCAGAAGCCTGCATATTCACATTACGGAAAAAGGCTATGAATTATTAGACGTCATCATTAAAACCTACAATAGTAAAATTGAACGATTGCTTTCCAACTATTCATCAGAGGAGCTCGCTACGCTAAGAGAGCTTTTATCAAAAATGTCTATATAAGAAGATGAAGTATGCTGCTTCCTAGTAAAAGACTCCGATCCCTGATCTGGAGTTTATTTTGCATCCTTGACACGATTGTTTAATGAATATATTGTATAGTTATTAAACAATTTAAATATTGAGCATAGGGAGTGTCTCGATGAGTAAAACGATATTTATTACCGGAGCATCATCAGGAGTCGGTCTCGCAACCGCATTAAAATTAGCCGACAAAGGCTGGAATGTCTATGCCGGAACCCGCCATTTGCAGCGTGACCAGGAGCAGTATGCGAACCAGGAAAATCTTCGTTTTCTTGAAGTTGATGTTACCGATCCTACTTCTCAGCAAGCCGCTCTCAGAGTCATTGAACAAGCACATGGCCATCTTGATGTATTATTTTGCAATGCCGGGTTTGGATTTCTACGTGCTTTAGGTCAAGCGACAATTGAGGATATTCAACGTGTGTTCGATACAAACCTATACGGCGTTATTCATTCCATTCAAGCCGCTCTCCCCTTGCTGCGTAAAGCGGATTCCGGACATATCATCGCCACTTCAAGTGTCGGTGGTTTGGTTGGGCAGCCTTTAAATGAAATCTACTGTGCCAGCAAATTTGCCGTAGAAGGATTGTTGGAGAGCATGGCTACTTACTACAAGCCTTTGTTTAATATTGATATCACTTTAGTTGAGCCAGGTGGAATAGCGACTAATTTTGTTAACACCGTATTGAGTGATATCGGAAAAACGGGCGGAATTCTTGATGATGAATATAAGCCTATAGTCGATACCTATCTGGAAACATTCTCCAAAAGAAATGTTGTGCCGCAAAGTGCCGAAGCAGTAGCTGAAGTCGTGCTGGACTTATTGCAGATGGAAACCAAGCCATTGCGGCTGCGTACTTCGGAAATAGCTGAATTATTCGTAAGCCATAAGGTTAAAACCGATCCAAGCGGTCTGGAGGGCATCTTGGCTACCCGCAAGCTTCAGCTTAACATGTAATAGAAAATGACCCCCCTCGTTATTCCATTCATGAGGGGGGTTCATCATTCATATTAAGAGTTAATTAAACCTGTGAGCGCAGCTTTTCAACAAGCTGCGATGTACTCTGCCAATCCTCTTCCGTAATTTCAGCTCTGCTGTACTTGGCCTTCTCGAAAATGAACAACACCTGCTCCAAATCCGCTTTCAGCCACTTGCTCTGCTTTGACCATCTGCGTACAGCTTCACGCAGCGTTTCATGCTCCAGTCTCGTGTATCCTTTACGACGGCATATACGCAGCATCCGCTCGCATTCCACGATGACCTTCTGCTTTAACAGAGAGGCACGACGACGTTCAAGCTTTTCGCGAATCAGTTCGATGACTTGCAGCTTCCAGACAATGAAAGCAACTATTGCAGCAAACAGCACAATGATGCCACCAATACCAGCCGCTTGACCTGAATTATAAAAAGTGTTGGACTCCTCAGTCACAGCAGCCGCATCAGGCAGTGTCGATGGGTCAAAGGTAAGCTCTTGCTCCGGTACGGCACGTGGCAGTACAAACCCGGAGGTCGGCTCAAACGGGATCCAGCCAATACCACTGAAGTACACTTCGACCCATGAGTGGGCATCCGCATTACGAACGGTGTAAACACCGGCCCCATCAGGATCCACAAGCCCTTGTTCACCCATTGAATAAATAAATTCATCTTGTATTGCCGATAGTCCCGAGGCATACCCTTTCACCCAACGGGTAGGCAGTCCTACAGAACGCGAGAGCACGGCCATCGCCGAAGAATAATAGTCGCAGTACCCTTCCTTAATTTCAAATAAAAAACGGTCGACAAAATCTCGGCTGCGTCCTTTACTAAGATCCGGTTTGTTTGTATAGGGGTACTTTTCGCGTAAATATTGCTCAATTTTTTTGGCCTTGTCATATGGATTTGGCGAATCCTTCGTAATATCCACCGCTAGCTGCCTAACACGGTTCGGTACGCTCTCGGGCACCTGGAGGTAAGGCGCTAGCTCCGCGCGATTAGGCGGTTCCATTGGCGCAAGACGCAAAGCATCCTCATCGATAATTGGCATCTGGGATACTAACGTATAAGTTTTCGGATAAACGGGTTGACGCTGCTCATTGAAACGAAGCTCTGACTGTCCAGGGGCCCATAGAACGGGATCAAAACCGTTCTTGGCACCGTTCATTTCAACAAGCTTTTGAACGGTATACGCTCCAAACAGCACAGGGTATTTTTCTTCGGATAACATAGTAATATTCTGAGTAATCTCAAACGTTTTTAACGGGCTTCCGGCCATCCTAGGGTCTGTTGGAAGAACGTTGTCTGCTCTAACGCCTACTGTCGTAGCACGTTTGTCATTCTCGCTTGCTTCCCAGCCTTTACCGCTGTAGAGCGACCTTGTCTCTCCACGCCAATAGCTGCGATGCGTCGTATCTACAGACATTACCGGCGTATAATCGTATTCAAAACCGCCTCCGAGGGAAGCGTCACTGCGGCTGTAGCCAGAAGACGCGTCACCGTTAGCCACTGATGTAGCGGCCTCAATACCTTTGCCTGTAGTAAAGTTAACAGGCTCTCCGCGGAAATTGCGCCATGCGGTATAAGGGTCCGTCAGCACAGGATTAACTTCCGGCATAGCGGCTCCGAATATCAGAGTTAAACTGACTAATGAAATCACAGGCACTGCAATGGATGTTGGATAATCAGCCAAATAGCTCCAGGCAGTCGGATCTTTTTTGCGAAGCTGCTGAAAATGGCATAAAATTAACAGGAATAATCCGCAGCCCACTGTCATGGCCACCTGCGGCCATAAATATACCGTCGAGAAAGAGTCTCGTATACACATGCCAAGCACGCCGATGATCATTAAAGCGTAAACCCGCCACTTAACCTCAACCCACCAGATTAAGGTCAAATAAATGACCCAGGCGCTTAGGCTGAACCATAAATAAGGCGTTAGCTGATACAAATTCAAAAAAAGCTTGGAAGAAAAAAAACTGCTGAATGGCATTTCATCAATTACACTATATTGAACAAGAACTCGTACGTTTATTGCAATTAACACAATCAGTTGAATAAGTCCCCGCAGAAGCCAATGAAGTTTAGGTATATGCTCCAAAAGAAAGGTTGCCAGAAGCGCAAGTTCAACAATAAGGACCGTTTCCGGAAGCCACGTGCCCTGCTCCTTGGAAATCCAAATCACAATCTGATACAAGATAAGACCGACAAGCAGAGCGGTTAACCGGTGCGTCCAATTTTGCCACAGAAACTTCTGCCACCAGGGTGTGGTTTCGTTCATCCGTTTCGCCCTCCCAACACAACCGGCAGCTCTTGCAATGACCCGATTGCATAGCCGACTACTCCAAGCGAATGCAATTGACGCAGCCACTTTTCCTTGTCGTCATGTTCGGAGCAAATCCATAGATGGCAAGGATTTAATTGAAGCTGCTTAAGCCAGCTGAAAATAGGCAAAAGCGCCTCGCCATGAATAGGTGTAATCAAAGCCACGAAGCTGCCTGGCACGAGATTTTGCGCCTTTTCCCTCAAAACCTGTTTAAGCGAATACGTTCCATCCGCTTCCACATGTATAAAATGCTGCTGAACTGCTTTTAATTGGTTTTGCCCCGGTCTAGGCTCATAATACACATCGTCAGAGCCCGTCGAAACGAGCCCCAAAGCCAAGCTTCGGCTCGAACCATACATGAACAACGAGGCCGCTATTGACACAGCAAGCTCGAATTGCTCCGAATCCTTATAGGACTTGCGCTGCCGGTCCAAAACCAGGTAGCTCTTCGGCAACGATTCCCTTTCGAATTCCTTCGATTTCCAGGTCCCCGTCTTGGCAGTTGCATTCCAATGAATTCGTGACAAACGATCCCCATACATATATTCCCGTACTCCGTTGATCTGAGTTGTTTCACGTACAGCGCGGGTTGTTGTTGAGTGATGGTTCGTCCCCTTCATCATCTGGTGGAACTGGTGCCATTCGCGGATTGGAACGGTTTGCGGCAAAACTACAAAACTATGGGGAAGATTCAGCATCCCGCCATGCTCGAACAAACCGAATATATCCTCGGTTACACATTCTGTTGCTCCAAACGTGTACGAACCCCGCCGTAGCGATGGAGTCCGATATTCCAAGTCACCGCGGCGGCGCCAGTCCGGTACCATCGTAGCCTCGAAGACCAGCTCGCTGCCGTTTTTGTGAAACAAGCGATCTTTGACAAAAATATAGGGCATCGGCCAAAAGCCGGGAATTTGCAGCTGTATGGAAACACCAAGTGTACTGCCGGCTTCCAGCATATTGCTATGCTCCATGTTTTGCAGATTTCTTACACCCTGTGTTCTTTTGATACCGCTCCATTGTCCAAGAAGCAAGTAAATACTTAGCACCAGCATAATTACGAAGAGCATAAGCGCCAGCTTGCCGCCTTGGAAAAGTAAAAAGCCAAGGCTGCCGACAAAACTGACAAACACTGCCCAAAATTGTTTGCTCAAACGGGGAATTTCAGTAAGCTTTTGTACGATCGATTCCCTCATTATACTCACTTCTCCATTCGTACGGGCACTCTAACCTGCTGAAAAACGGATTGAAGTACGGACTGTACGGTGGCACCATCCATTCGTGCTTCAGCTTGCAAGATGATACGATGTCCTAGAACAAAAGGGGCTAAAAATTTTATATCATCAGGTATTACGTAATCGCGCTCTTGAATTAAGGCATATGCTTTGGATGCTTGGACTAATGCGAGAGTAGCTCGTGGACTTGCTCCAAGAAAAATCGAAGCATGCTCGCGAGTCTGCCTGGTAACGGCTACCAAGTAGCTGGCAACTGCATCGTCCAAATGAACATGCTTGGCTCGCTGTTGGATTTCTGCGATATGCTCAACATCTGCCACCGGCTGAAGGTTCTCTAGAGGATGAATGACGCTCTGTGAAATAATCATTCGGGTCTCTGTTGCTTCATCAGGATAACCCAGGCTGAATTTCATCATAAAACGATCCAACTGAGCCTCAGGCAGTGTGTAGGTGCCTTCAAAATCGATCGGATTCTGAGTAGCAAGCAGTAAAAATGGTTTAGGCAGCTGATGGGTCTCCCCGTCAACCGTTATATGACCCTCTTCCATCGCTTCTAGAAGAGCTGATTGTGTCTTTGTTGTAGCGCGGTTAATTTCATCCGCCAGCAAAATATGCGTCATTACTGGGCCGGGTCTAAAAACAAACACCTCATCCTTGGGATGATATATGGATACCCCAGTGATATCCGTAGGGAGTAAATCAGGATTACACTGGATACGACGAAATTGACCATGAATTGATTTAGCTAACGATTTAATCAGAACCGTTTTTCCTGTTCCAGGAACGTCCTCTAACAGCACGTGCCCACCAGCAAGCATAGCTGTTAGCAACAGTTTAATTTCATCTGTTTTGCCAAGGATACAAGATTCCAAATTTGCTTGTATGCGCTTAAGGATTTGTATGTCTTCTTTGACTAGTGCCTCCATGTTCCTGATCCTCCTTGGGGTATATGGTTAATATGGTAGAATAACTCATCTTCTATTTTACAGGATTCAAAAAATGCCGTATACATGCAAAAATGCTGAATTTGTTTGTATAAATACACATTTAGGCGCCTTTTCTCCAGTTTAGAGCTATAGTTGGCTGTTTACCATGCATTCTCCTTTTTGAAATACGTCCCATGATGCCTTGGGTGTACAAATGACGTCTACATACACCTCCGTTGTCCAATAGATCAAGTAAGTGAGACTCAAGGACATGAAAAAACCTTCAAACCCACTGTATAAGTGGAAATGAAGGTTCATTTTCATTAACTGTGAGGCTGATATTTGCAAAAAAATGACACTTGGAACAGCCCCGACATTCACGGCTGCAAGCATGAAGAAAAGCTGTGCAAGGAAAACTCCCATCCTTCCTTACGGCTTCAGCCTCTAGGTCTGCACACTACTGCAGCAAGAAAAGAAAATATAATAGCGGCCGAAATCCCCGCGCTTGTAACTTTAAATATACCGGTAATAATACCAATGGCACCGTCTTGGTTCAGCTCCTGCAAGGCTCCGTGAACCAGTGCGTTACCAAAGCTCGTTATCGGCACGGTCGCTCCCGCACCAGCAAATCTAATGAAAGGATCATACCAGCCGACACCATCCGCAACAGCACCTGCTACAACCAATGAGCTCATAGTATGAGCCGGAGTCAGCTTGCCGACATCCATTAACAGCTGGCCAACGACGCAAATTGCACCTCCAATAACAAAAGCCCAAACAAAATGCATAAAAGTGTCCATTTAATGTCCCCCGCCTTCGATTGATACAGCATGGGCAATGCAAGGGATGCTCTCTCCCTGCTGGAACGACAACGGGGACAACAAGGCTCCTGTTGCAATAACCAACACCCGTTTAAGGTCACCATTGCGAATCTGCTTCATTATATGTCCATAGGTCACAGAAGCTGAGCAGCCACAGCCGCTGCCACCAGCACAAACTACAGGTTGCTTTTCAATGTCATAAATCATCAGGCCGCAGTCCTTATAAATAGTTTGACTAATTGGAATCTTATGCTTTTCCAGCAATTCATTTGCAATTTCATACCCTACCTTGGCCAAGTCGCCAGTCACAATAAGATCGTAATATCCCGGATCCCGGTCGAAATCGCGAAGATGCGCCTGTAACGTATCCACCGCTGCAGGGGCCATCGCCGCTCCCATATTAAAGGGATCTTTAATACCCATATCAATAACTCTTCCAATTGTAGCTCCTGTAACTACCGGACCATCCCCTTTTCTGGACAGTACTGCCGCCCCTGCCCCAGTCACCGTATATTGAGCGGTCGGCGGTTTCTGCGAGCCATATTCTGTCGGATAGCGGAACTGTTTTTCCGATGTGCAGTTATGACTGCATGTCCCGGCCATCACATAATCGGCGTCTCCCGAATTAATCATCATTGAAGCGAGTGCTAATCCTTCCATTGAGGTAGAGCAGGCGCCAAATATACCCAAGTATGGTATGGTTAAAGTTCGCGCAGCAAACGTATTACTTATTATTTGATTCATCAAATCGCCACCGACATAAAATTGAACCTGTTCTTTGGTTAACCCGGCTTTCTCAACAGCCAATTCGGTAGCTTCTTCCATAAGCTTGCGTTCTGCTTTCTCCCAACTTTCCTGCTCCAACTGCAAGTCACCATGAACAATGTCGAAATCATTGGCAAGCGGTCCGTCTCCTTCATCTGGACCTACTACAGTGGCAGTCGCCTGAATAACAGGGCGATTCGTAAATGCCCAACTCTGATGTCCTTGCAGCATCCGGTTATCCTCCCGCTGTCGTCATATTTATGATCAAGTGTACCAAGCCTACGAAAAATGCTGCTACCGTTCCGAACACGATAACCGAACCGGCCAGCTTAAACATATTGCCACCTACTCCCAATACCAGACCCTCGCTTTTATGCTCGATAGCCGCGGAGCACATCGAGTTGGCAAATCCAGTTACGGGTACGGCAGAACCAGCACCGGCCCATTGAGCAAGCTTGTCATATACACCCATGCAGGTCAAAATAACAGATAAAACAATCAGGACAGCAACTGTCGGATTGCCGGCTGTCTCCTTCGTAAATCCGAAGCCATGAACAAATAACTCCATCAATGCTTGACCTATCGTACAGATTATTCCTCCTACTAAAAAAGCACGGAAGCAATTTCTTGCAACCGGTCTTGACGGCTCTTTCTTCTTGGCAAGGTCTTGATACTCCTGCTGTGTCCATGTTATTTTTTGCTTTGACTTTGTAGCCATCTTAACTCGTCCCTTCTTTTTCTTGTCTAATCCTATTTTCTCCTAGTCGGCACTTAACCATGCACAAGGTGTGTGGGCCGTTATGTATTTCTCCAACCTCAGAAAAGGATCAGTAATAGTTCTAAGCGACACCATTGAATAAGCCTCCAAGATGAGCCAGTCCAACTTACAGGCATCTAATGGCTATAGGTCTGCTTGTCCTGCTTAAAATAAGCTTGAGAGACTGCGGGTTTATAAAGGTATTATGTTGCAATAATCTAAAACTATTCTATGTAAGCCGTTACAGCTGCTACAATCCTTACCGCTACATTAAAGCCTTGTATGCTGAAACTTCATACAAGGCTTTAATTCTGAAATGACGGCAGCAGCGATTGGTTAAACAAGCGCTAGTAACAAAAGTGCCAATAAAATAAAAAGCACCAGAACGATGACGATGGCTGAATTATGCATATGTGCTGACTCCCATCTGCATGTTTTTATAAATGCTATATCCTATGTCTGAGAGCTTGGGTTGGAATGTGCATTTGCCTATAAATAATAAAAAGCAAAGGCGATTTCCCTGAGGGAAATCGCCTTTGCTTCAAGATCATAAAGAAAAGCTTGCCATTTATTTAGCTTTTTGCGCATTGACTAGTGCCTTGCTATCAACTTGCAGTGTACTGCCATTGTTCAATGCCAGCACACGTTCTATTATCGTAACCGCTTGAGCACGGTTCGTTGTAGCTTGCGGAGCAAGACCACCATTCTCAAGACCTTGCAGTATACCTTTTTGCACGGCTGTCAGCATTGCAAGCTGCTCCGTTACAACCGTGTTCGCGGTTTGCAGCTCTTTATTCGTTGCGCGTACGGTGATTTTCGCCATTTCTGTGCGGGTAATGGGCTCCAACCAATCGGAAGCTGCATCATCCTGGCCGATGTAGCCCGCTTTCAGCAGCGCATCGGCGTATGGTTTGTACCACGCCTGATCGGCAGAAGGCGCATTGATCGGCAGCTTAAGAGCTGCTGCCGTTAATTTCGCGAACTCGGCGCGCAGAACGGTTCGTTCAGGCTGGAACGTGCCGTCCGGATAGCCGTCCACGTAGCCTTTATCGACCGCGGCGGAAATGGCCGCATCCGCCCAATGACCTGTCGCGTCACTGAAGGATGACGCGAACCCGGTCACAGCTGCAGGCACGGTACGGTTCTTGAACGTACCGTCGCCCAGCTGCCCGGACATGTTGGCACCCCATGTCCATACCGTACCATCCGCTGACAACGCAGCGGAATGATTGCTTCCCGCGGAGACAGCTGAAGCGCCGCGGATGTCCTTCGCTTGAACCGCGCGCTTGCGGTTCGCTGTCGTGTCGTCGCCCAACTGGCCGAAGGTGTTGGCGCCCCAGGCCCAGACGGTCCCATCCGACTTGGCCACCAAGGAATGATAATTACCGCCTGCAATTGCGATGGCGTCATTGATATCAATAGCTTTTACAGGTGTTGAACGATTCGTGGTGGAATCATCCCCCAGCTGGCCAAAAGCATTGTAGCCCCAATCCCAGACGGTCCCATCGCTCTTAAGTGCCAGCGAATGATTCCGCCCTGCTGCTATTGCCTTCACATTGCTCAGGTCCGTTAACTGCACGGCACTACGGCGTAGAGACGTCGAGCCGTCTCCCAATTGACCGTTACTATTGTCTCCCCAACTCCACACGGTACCGTCATTAGCCAAAGCAAGAGCATGATTATAGCCAGCTGCGATTGCTTTAATCTTAAATAGTCCAGGTATCTCAACTGGAGTCAGACTTGACTTGGTGCTGCCATTACCCAATTGGCCAAAAGTATTGTCACCAATGGCCCACACCGTGCCGTCCTTTTTCAAAGCAATCGTAAACAGATTGCCTCCCGCAATATCCGTTACATCGCTAAGTAAAGGCGAGGAAGCCGGTGTTCCTTTGTTTATTAACGTATTATCGGCAAGCTGGCCGCTAAGATTCAGCCCCCAGCTCCATACCGTCCCATCCTTCTTGAGCACTAAAGTATGGCCCGTTCCTGCGGAGACCGCTGCGATCTGATCAACGGAATCGATCGATACAGGCGTATTCTTGGCGCTGCCTGCGCCCAAGCCTAACTGCCCGTATAAATTTTCCCCCCAGGTCCATAACTTATTGTTCTTCCACACGAGGTTAAAGCTGTCCCCTGACGCAAGAGGCTTGCTTATCACTGAATTACTGAAGCTGCCCACTGTTTGCTCTGGCGGTAGGGTAACCATAGAGAAACGGGGAACCAATACCGGCAATATCCGGTTAGTCGCTGTTCCATCGCCCAATTGGCCCAGGGCACTGTTGCCCCACATCCATAAGGTGCCATCGGGTTTAATAGCCATTGAATGAAAGTGACCGGTTCCGATAACCGCTACATTTCTCATAATACTTACATCGACAACGCTGTTTTTATAATCTCCAGTACCGAGCTGACCGTAGTTATTCAGACCCCAGCCGCTTATACTGCCATCTTTATGCTGTATGATCGTATGGGAATTACCTGCGGAAATACTTATTGCATCTTTAATGCCTACAACCATTTGGGCAAAATTACGCGCTTCTTCATTTCCGTTGCCAAGCTGGCCCGAAACATTATAACCCCAGGTCCAGATAGTCCCGTCTTCCTTTAATGAAACCGAGAAATTACTCCCGGCTGCGATTGCTTTAGTCGTATGTGAAAAGTTCACTCTTGTCGGTCTGCTCGTACGAGATTGCGTCTCAGCATCTCCGATCTGGCCGTAAGTATTATCTCCCCACGCTAGGACAAATTTGTCAGAAGCAATCGCCAATGTATGATTCCCGCCTGCTGCAATGCCTCTTATCCCAGAAATCGAAGTTAATTGCGCGGGCTTCAAAACATCATCATAGGTTCCATTACCTAATTGACCTTTGGAATTGTCGCCCCAGGTAACGATAGTTCCATTGCTTTTCAAAGCTACGGAGTGATTGTTTCCAGCTGCAATCGCTACTACATCACTTAGATATTCAATTTGATAAGGTGTGGTTCGATCCTCCTTGGTACCATCGCCAATCTGGCCCTTTGAGTTTTGCCCCCAAGCCCAGACGGTGCCATCCTTGCGCAAGGCAAGTGTATGATTCATACCTGCGGCGACCGCGGTAATATCGAATAATTCCTTGACTCTAGTAGGAACATAACGCTGAACATCAGGTCCTGTTCCCAGCTTTCCATGAAGTGCGTCCCCCCAGGTCCATACGGAGCCGTCACTTTTCAATGCTACAGTATGGCTCAATCCCCCTGTGACTTGAGCATAGCCCAAAGAAGGAATAACCGTTGAAGAGGCGGAATCCGACTGAGCGTTTTCCTTAACGGCCTCCCCATCAGGGGAGGCTTCAGCGAATACATTGCTTGCCAACAATATTGTTTGGAGCAGCAGCGCCACTACGAGCCAGTAAGCAAGCCGTCTGCCGGTGTTCTGTTTACGGCGGTTCCGAGACATAGTACTTATCTCCTCCATCATGATTATTTGTCGATTTGACCCTGCTTAACTAAGTTAGTAAACAATTTCTATTAGTGGTCCGTTGGCAGGGCCGGAGGAGATTGCCGCTTCCATTTGCTTTTTAATTTATCCATAAGGCCATCCATTAAGGTGTAAACTACAGGAACAAGCAGCAATGTAATCATCGTGGACAGCGTTAATCCGAACGAAACGACTGTTGCCATTGAGGCTTGAGCTTCAGCCCCTTCACCGAATCCTATAACAAGCGGCAGCATAGCCAATACGGTAGTTGCCGTAGTCATGAGAATCGGTCGCAAGCGCACCTTCCCTGCCTCAATTAATGCATCATACAAGGTATAACCTCTTTTACGAAGCTGGTTCGTATAGTCGACCAAAACTATAGCATTGTTAACTACTATACCGACCAGCATGATCATCCCCATAACAGAGTTCATATTGATCGTACGGTTAGTTAGATACAGACCAAGAATGGCTCCAATAAATGTCGGAGGTAATGAGAACATGATGATAAACGGTCCATACAATGACTCAAATTGACTCGCCATAACCATATATACCAGCACTATAGAAAGTAGAAGCATCATATACAAGCTTGAGAAAGTGCTGTTCGAATCGGCCGCAGACCCGAGTGTAATCGTATAGCCGTCTGGAGGTTGAATCGTGTCAAGCCTTGCTTGCACTTCCTTAGAAACGTCTCCAACGGGAGCATTGAATACAGAGCCCTGGATCGTTGCCAGCCTTTGTTGGTTAATATGTCTGATTTGAGCAGGACCTGAGCCTGGTTCCACTTTTGCGATAGCATTCAACGGAATTTGCGCCCCTGCAGCCGTTGTAATTACAACTTGATTCAGGTTTTCCAGGTTATTCGTAAACTCCGACGGATATTTCACCAGAACGGATACTTGTGTGTCTCCCGTTTTGAAGTTAGTAGCCACCGAGCCCTGATACGCCGTACGGATTGAAGTCATAACCTCGCGTAGTGAGATGCCATAATAGCTCGCCGCTTCGCGGTCAATGGTCATGTCAAACTCGGGAATGTTGCGATCCAACGTATTTTGTACGTTACGAAGCGTTGGAATAGCACGCAGCTCTTCTGCGACCATGTCTCCCAGTTTACTTAATACCGTCATATCCGGTCCATTCAGGTTAACCTGAATATCGGCACCGCCGCCGCCCCCAAGTCCTGGCAGCCTGATGGAGGATCGGGCATTAACAGATATTTGTGCTCCCGGATTCCCATTGGTTAAATTACGGATTTGCTCTACAATCTGTTCGGTCTTCTGCTTGCGCTCATTAAGCGGTTTAAGGGTTACTTGAATATTGGCAGAGTTAGTTGACGCGCTTTGAAAAGCTCCCCCGCCTCCACCACCGACGGTAGTAAATATCGACTCTATGTCGGGTATATTCTGAATTAAGCCCTCCACTTTCGTTGCCAGTGCATTAGTTATTTCAAATTTGGTGCCTTGCGCCAAGGTCATATTAATATTCAGTTGTCCTTCATCGGTTTTTGGCGTTATTTCCGAACCGACAAATTTGGCCAAATACACACTTCCGCCTAGCATTCCGATAGTAATAACAACGATAACCCAGCGGTGTCCCAAGGACCATTTCAGTACTCCGCCATATAGATTGGTCAAACGATTCATTCCGCGACCGAACCAAACGGCAGGGTTATAGGATCTGCCTTCAGGAAGATGCTCATCATGCGTATGCTTCTTCAGAAGCTTGGCAGCGAGCATCGGAACTAAGGTTATCGCAGCAAACAACGCGGCGATATGTGAGAAGCTGACTGTCAAGGCCATAGGCACAAAGAAGTTTTTAACTAAGCCGTTAATAAATAGCGTTGGTGCAAACACGGCGATTTGAGCCATGGCCGAAGCTAGAACGGCCGTTCCAACTTCAGCAGTCCCCTGCTTGGCTGCTTCAACTGGAGATAGGCCTTCTTCCCTTTTGCGGAATATACTTTCCAGTACGACGACGGCAAAGTCGACAAGCGAGCCTAAACCTAACGCCAAACCGCCAAGCGTGATGGTATTGATCGTCTGCCCGGAAAAAAACATCATGCTGAACGCGCTTATAACGGAAATCGGGATAACTACACCGATGATCAGTGTGGCACGAATGCTATTCAAGAACAGCAGCAAAATAATAACCGAGAATACGCCACCTAGCAATGTGTGCTCAATAACCGTATTAATCGAGCTTTTAATAAATTTGGAGGAGTCGTTCAAAACTCCCAGCTTAACCCCTTCGGGAAGGTTTTTTTCGATATCAACCATTGCTTTACGGATGTTATCGGCAACGGAAACGGTATTTCCATCCGACTGCTTAAGGATCGAGATGCCGACGCTTCTTTCTCCGTTACGGCGTGATTCGAATGTAATTTCTTGATAAGTATCGATTATTTTCCCCAGCTCACCAAGAGGAATTGACTGTCCGCGAGATAGGGAAACTCTGACCTTTTCAATCTCGGATGTTGATTTAAATTCACCCTTAATTGTTAAAGGGACTAATTGGTCACCTTTATATACGAGTCCTGCATCTGTCGATTGGTTATCATTGCTTAACGCTGAGGTAACTTGGTTAAAAGTCAGTCCATATTGAGTCAGCTTGTTTTGATCTACAAGCAGCTGAATTTGGCGAACCCGCCCCCCTGTTACCCCAACCGACGCAACTCCATTGGCGCGTTGAACTGCCGGGCTGACAACATTATCCGCCAAATCACGCAGTGTAATTAGATCCACACTGTTGCTGTACAATGCCAAGTTAAGAATAGGCTGGCTATTAGGGTCTGCTCTGGAAACGACTGGAGCGTCAGCATCCGTAGGAAGCTGCCGTTTGACCCTGTCCAGCCGGTCTCGCATAGTTAATGTCGCTTCACTGATATCTGTGCCGAAGTTAAACTGCACCGTGACATTACTTGACCCCGTTCGCGAGGTCGACGAGACAGACTGGACATTCGCTATCGTTGCCATCGAGGCCTCAATCCGCTTAGTCACCTGACTTTCCACTTGACCTGGTGAAGCTCCTGGCCAGTTAACACTAACGTTAGCTGTCGGGATCTCCATATTCGGATACAAGTCAACCGGTAGAAGCGGCGCTGCGATCGAGCCCAGTATAACTAGCGCAATCATCAGCATGAAAATAGTTACAGGGCGGTTGACCGAGAAATTAGCTAAATTCACTGACCGCCACCTGCTCTCCCCGTTTGACCGGAGGCTCCGCCGTTTGCATTAGTTGGTTGATTGCCTTGCTGGTCTGGAGTACCAGACGAGGGGGTTTGTTGCCCTTGCTGCCTCTGACCGCCTTGTTGTCCTTGACCACCCGTTTGCCCCTGACCTTGCGGCGCTTGACCGCTCTGACCGCCAGCAGCCCCTTGCTGCTGACCACCTTGACCGCCCTGCTGTCTTTGTCCGCCTTGTTGTCCTTGACCTTGGCCTTGCTGACCTTGACCTTGTTGTCCTTGTCCTTGGCCTTGTTGACCCTGAGGCTTCTGAGCCTCTTGACCCGGTTTAACCACTTGAACCGCCGCTTTATCGGACAATAGCTCTTGTCCTTTAACTACCAGCTCATCCCCTTCTGCAAGCCCATCTGTTATTTCGAAGAGTGCGCTTGTTAAGGTTCCTACTTTTACCGATACTTTCTTCACTCGGCCGTCCTTCACAACAAATGCCGCATTTCCGCTCGGTTGGCTAAGGATGGCATCAGCTGGAACCATGATTGCTTTACGCCCTTCGCTTTTCAAACTGGAGGTCGCGAACATACCAGGCAGCAGCTCCTGTTTGGAATCATTCACCCTGATATCAACGCCATAAGCTTTGGTTACAGCGTCCATTGTCGGACGAATGGCTAATACAACTCCGTCAAATGATTTGTTTAATGTCGGCACATTTACTTTCATTTCCATGCCTACTTTGATTTTACCGATGTTAGCCTCTGAGATATTAACCGTAGCTTGAGTAGGGTCTAATGCGGCAACGGAAACGATATTGGAGGCATTGGTAGCATTTTGTCCTACTGGCGTATTAATCACGCTCACTACTCCATCAACTGGAGAGAGCAGCACCCCATCTGTCAGCTGCTCATTGAGCACTCTCAGATTGGTTTCTGCTTGTTGGTATTGAGCGCTGCTCACTGCAATCGCATCCGTCGACTTGGCTGTAGCCAATGCTTGCTCGGATTGCTCCAACTGAGCTTTCGATACATTCATGCTCAGCTCTTGGGTAACCTGTGTATTGGCATAGGAAAGCTGATCCTTCTGCAAAGTCTGCTGATTCGTATCCATAATTACCGCTAGCGTATTTTGAGCATTGGCTAGCGAAATGGAGTCACGGTTAAGCTGTTCCTGTGAAATCTGTACGGTTTGAGAGTTTTGTGCCGACGTCAAATCCCCTTGTGCTTTCAATAATGCAGCCGTAGCTGAAGTAAGTGCACTTGGCGTGGTTTGCTGAGCCTGGTCAAGAGCAAGCTGGGCTGACTGCACTTTTTGCATAGCCGTGTCCATCGCAGTTGTATTGGAGCCTTGAGAAGCTTTTACGTTGGCTAAATTTATGAGAGCCTGTTCGAGCTGTAATTGCAAAGTGTCCAAAGAGTTATGCGAATTGACCTGAGAATTTTGAATAGTGTCCTGCTGAGAATTCAATGTATTTTGAGCATTAGCCAAATTGATACTATATGTAGTAAGAGCATTGTTAAAATTTTGCTGGGAAATCGTTACCTGCTGTTTGGCGGTTGCAATCGCATTCTGTTGGTCATTAAGAGCTTTATTATAGTTAGCCTGCGATAATGCGACCTGTTGTTTCGCCGCGGAAACTGCATTTTGCTGATCCGAAATGGCCTTATCCAGATTGGCCCGTTGAACAGCAAGCTGCTTTTCGGCCGTAGCCGCACTGTTGGCCTGATCATTGGCAGTGCGCTGCAATTGAGCTGCACTTACCGTTAGAGCACTCTCAGACTGAGCAATTTGCTGCTGTAAAGTGCTGGTATCAATTTTGGCCAGTGGCTGCCCGATCTTGACTCTGTCGCCGGGTTTAACCATGACTTCTGTTACTCTGCCGGTTACTCGAGAAGAAATGTTCGTTGTATAAATAGGTGTTATAGCACCCGTAAATACTTGCCCCCCGCCCACATCCGCAAGCTTAACCATCTGCGTTTCTACAGGAAATTGTCTGGCTGCGCCAGCTCCCGGCCGTTGACCTGCAGCTGCGCCTGCTCCTGGTTGCGCCGACTTTCCCGCGCCTCCCCAATTAATAAGAGTTGCACCGACAACTGCTACAACTGCAATGATAGCAATGGCGGCAACCACCCATTTTTTGGATACATTCTGGATCCACCTGATCATTTCCATACCTCCATGTATTCTTGTCCGTCCATCTGTCATGATGAAAACGCTCCAATAAGGGAGTATTTACTATCATTACATATTATAAATAACGGATCCGGATGCTCGATTGCTGATGCTCCAGCATAACATCAACTTAGCGTACATTCATGATGAAACTATGATATAAATGTAAAAAAAGTGTGAAAAAAAGTTATTAAACTAGTTCTTATGACCCACTTTTGAACTCCATCGACTCAACTTCTCATTTTTTGTGGGTACACGACAAAAAAAGAACCCCTTTCGGGGTTCTTTTGCGGTGAATTGATTTTGTATTAAAGCCTCGAGCACCTTCCAAAAGCCAGGTCAGAAACCTTGTTCACTTT
The DNA here is from genome assembly GCF_042676305.1 of Paenibacillus sp. GCM10027630. Classification (NCBI taxonomy): domain Bacteria; kingdom Bacillati; phylum Bacillota; class Bacilli; order Caryophanales; family Paenibacillaceae; genus Paenibacillus; species Paenibacillus sp. GCM10027630. Next base: position 203,372 of record NZ_JBHTGY010000098.1, read on the forward strand.
ATTGCAGTACAGGTACTACCCTAACGTGTCTTTGGCACATCCCTCCGCTTCTATCTGGAGTCTAATACCATATTACTGGAATGTTTCGTTGAATCGTTCAACGGAACCACACCTCTCTTTTCACCGCTGATAATAGTATGTCCGCCTTTTTTCATTTCATACACCGTACATTTACTTTTCTTTAATAATGACCTTTGTGCCCAATGGAATATGACGGTACAGCCATTCTATATCCCTGTTGTGCATACGGACGCAGCCCGATGATGCATGGCTTCCTATGGAATAAGGGCGATTGGTCCCATGGATTCCATACGTATACCCGCCAGTCCCTCTAACACTGATGCCCAGCCACCTTGATCCTAAAGGGTTTTGGGGATGTCCGCCGGGGATTTGTTTTCTTACATACCAGGGCTTAACTATTTTGGTCACAATGTGAAACTCGCCGACAGGAGTAAGTTCCTTTCTGCGGCCCGTAGCAACCGGGAATCCATACATGGCGCGGCCATTAACATATACGGTGAGCCAGTTTCTGTTTTTATTAATTTCGATATACACTCCTTCTTCTTGAAGAGCCTCCAAAGGGATAGGAGCATGGGTAGCAAATACCCCCTTTTGAGCAGGTAAACACAGGAGTATACACATTATAAAGACAATCACAGCTTTTGGTATTTTCAATCCGCTCTCATCCTTTACCTTTAATGCAATCTTATTGTTAGCTAAGTCAAAATAATTATGTGCAGCTGATTTGAATACACACGCTTATAAACCAATTATTGACAAATTAGAACTTAGCGATTATGTTGTATATAAACATATATATGTTTATATATATAATATTTTATATTATGGAGATGATTGAGTAATGAAAACAAGACAAGATGCATTAACCGAGCTTATGAATCGTGAAGCCTTGGAGCTTCAGCTTAAGCAAACGATTAAATCAGACGAAAATGTTGCTCTGGCTTTGATCGATGTCGACCATTTTATGGAAATCAATAACGAATTTGGACATGATACCGGTGATCACGTACTGCAAACGATAGCCAATCTATTGAAGGAAGCCGCAGGAGAATATGCTTTTCGTGTATCAGGGGATGAATTTGCAATAATGCTGGTGGGAGAAAGTCTTGAGCAGGCATTTTTGAAAATGGAAAATGTGCGGGCTGGGATCTGTGCGGCCCAAGACCGGTTTCAAATCCGGTTGGACAACCCTCCGTTCATAAGTGTAACTATCGGTGTAGCGCAATATCCGAGGGATTCCAAAGACGAGAATTCATTAATGCGTGCCGCCAATGCCGCTTTGATGGCCGCAAAAGAAGCTGGCAGAAATCAGGTTTCACTGCCTCCCAATGAAGATATGATTATGAAGACCTGCTATTATCCCGCCACTCTCGTGCGTCGTCTCAAAACTTTGGCGGAAAAGTCAAAAAAGAAGGAATCCTTTTTATTTCGTGAAGCTTTAACCGATTTGCTGCGGAAATACGATCGTATCGAGGAGTGAGCTAACATGCACCTCAAAGGAAAATGGGCTTGTTATGGTGCAGCGTCAGGAGCAGGGCTTATGCTTGGCTCTATTGCCTTACAGCATTTGGGTACTTGGGGACTGATCCTAGGCATATTTATCGCTGTTTTAGGAGGGGGATGGCTCGCTATACAAATATTCCGAATCTACGAGCTAAGCATAAATGACGAGGGAACCGGGCTCTATAACCGACGATATTTATTTCAAAGACTTTCATATGAATTCAAAAGCAAGCATAGCGCAGAAAAGCTGGTATCCATGCTGGTAATCGATATTGATGATTTTCGGGGGTTTAACACAAGATTCGGTCATTTGGCAGGGGATTATGTATTAAGATCTGTCGCAGAGGCTTTGAGAAGAAGTATACGAGGTTATGATACGGTGGGGCGATGGGGTGGAGAGGAGTTTGCCGTTATTCTTCCAGGTGCGAATGGAGCTGAGGCCCTTGTAATAGCCGAACGCATACGTGAACGGGTTCAAAGAATGGAATTATGTTTCGGACAACATCATGATATGCAAGTTACCGTCAGCATAGGAGCGGCCGTATACCATGGTCAATTTACACATTCCAAGGAGCTTGTTCATGAAGCGGATCAAGCCATGTATAACGCAAAACAGCTAAAGAATGCCGTTCTTCTTGCTTCCGGGTAGCTTCGCCCTTCCTTTGTCCAATGCCAATCCAGCTGCCATATCAACGTAAAACAAGCTCCCCGGTATCCATCCAGAGAGCTTGTTCCATTTAACTCCATCCATTCATTTATACTGCGCCTAATTTTTTCAAGTTGTTAAAGCTCGTTTCCAGACATTGGAAAGGGTCCCGTCCATAGCTTTGATCCTGCTCTACGGCAGCCCATTCAACACCAATTTCACGGCATGCGTTTAAAATAGCAGGGAAATTCATGTTCCCTTCACCAACCTCAGCAAATAGCTGCTCCCGCTCAGCCGTTACCGCCATATCCTTCAAGTGTACCACCTTCATACGGCCATCAAACTTCCGAACCCATTCTACAGCGTCGCCTCCACCTGCTTGTACCCAATAAACATCGAGTTCAAAATCGAAAGCGCTAGGATCGGATTCTTCCAATAATATTTCCATACCGGTTTTTCCATCGAATTTGGCAAATTCAAAGTTATGGTTATGATAAATAAATTTCAGTCCTGCTGCGTCCAGTTTTCTGCCAATTTCGGATGCTTGTTTAGCAAAGCTTATGTACCCTTCCTTGCTGCTGCGGTATTCATTAGGCATTCCACCGAGTCCCACATATTTGCAGCCCCATAGCTGGTGCTTTTGAATGACCTCATCCAATCTCTCCGTCAGGTCCTGGTATGGAATATGAGTAGCGCAAATAGTCAATTGTTCACCATCCGCGAGATCTTTCAGTTCTTGATTTCCAATCGGGCCTACTCCGGAAACTTGAACGGCGTTATATCCAATCTGCTTTACTTTCTTCAAAGAATCAGCGATGCTCTCAGGGGTTTTCAAAAACTCTCTAACCGTGTAAAGCTGTGCTGCAATTTTCATTTCAATCGCTCCTTTTAGGTGTTTACTTTGTTAAAACTGATTTTGGAAACACTTACACAGGCATTCAACTAAACTTTACCACACTTGCCAAGCCATTACACTGTACTTTTGTTACAAAAAAAGCTGTAATAACCGCTGCTTATTATTAACGTTAATCTTGTTGACATCCGCATACTCCATAGATATAATCCTCTCATAAATGCCTTCTTTACAATGAAAGCGTTAGCACTAATTACTACTACCTAATACTAGGAGGATACAAGAAATGTCCAAGCATGAAATTGCGGTAATTCCTGGTGATGGCATCGGCAACGAGGTCGTTCCTGCAGCTCTTGATGTATTGAATACAGTGGCCGAAGTTCATGGTGGTATCTCATTCGAGTTCACGAATTTCCCTTGGAATTGCGATTATTATTTAAAGCATGGCATCATGATGCCAGAGGACGGCTTGAATACATTACAATCATTCGAAGCTATCTTCTTAGGAGCCGTAGGAGATCCTGCCAAGGTTGCTGATCATATTTCTTTATGGGGCCTGCTCATCAAAATTCGTCGCGAGTTCGAGCAAGTGATTAACATCCGGCCAGCTAAATTTATAAATGGCATTGTATCCCCACTGACTAATCCCAATGATTTCGATCTTATCGTTGTACGTGAAAACAGTGAGGGTGAATATAGCGAAGTCGGAGGAAGAATACATAAGGGCGAGGATCAAATCGCTATTCAGAACGCTATCTTTACCCATAAAGGAACAGAGCGGGCCATCCGCTACGCATTTGAATTGGCGGCCAAACGCAAAGGGCATGTGACAAGTGCAACGAAATCGAATGGTATCTTCCATTCCATGCCATTCTGGGATGAAGTTTTCAAAGAGGTTAGCCTCGACTATCCGGAAGCCAGAACAGCTTCCTATCATATCGATGCATTAGCTGCCTTTTTCGTCACCAAGCCTCATATCTTTGATGTCATTGTTGCCAGCAACTTATTCGGAGACATCCTGACTGATATTGGAGCAGCCATTATGGGCAGCATTGGCATCGCCCCGGCAGCCAACATTAATTTGAACGGGAAGTTCCCTTCTATGTTCGAACCCGTTCACGGCTCGGCTCCAGACATCTGTGGTAAAGGCATCGCCAATCCAGTCGGACAAATCTGGACAGCCAAGATGATGCTCGACCATCTCGGTCAACAAGAGCTTGGACAAAAGGTGCTGACAGCAATGGAGGAGACCATATCGAATGGAATTAAAACCCCTGATATTGGTGGAACCGCCTCAACAAAAGAAATGACTGAGGACATCTGCCGTAGATTAAAGAAATAGTCGATAAAAAACAGAGGTTAATCCCTATACTGCGGATTAACCTCTGTTTATTTTATCCTCTACAGCTTGAAGCCAAGCCCACCGTCTACGGACAACATTTGACCCGTAATTTGACTTGCATTGGCGGAGCATAGGAACACTACGGAATTCGCAATGTCATCCTCCGTTTGCAATCTGCCAAACGGCATGGCAGAGGAACGCTGCTCCGGCCAGTCCTCGTCCTCCCCTTTTGCCCGCATTAGAGCCCTTTCTCCATGGGAAGCTACCCAGCCTGGATGTACACCGTTTACCCGGATATTGTGCTTCGCTAATGAACGGGCTAAATTCCGGGTCAGCGTAACAACTCCTCCTTTGGAAATAGCGTAGGCGAACAACTCCTCTCCGCCAACACTCGCATGGAGTGAGCCAATATTTACAATACATCCCCCGCCTTGCCTGATCATGACAGGAACCGCGGCTTTACACATCAGGTAAACGCCTTTTAAGTTAATATCCATGACCCGGTCCCAGAATGCCTCATCCGTTTGAAGCAAATCAGCTCTCGGAAATATTCCAGCATTATTGACTACAAAATCCAGCCTTCCAAACTGCTGCTCGGCAACACTAACGGCATTATTAACTTGATCTGTTTGGGAGACATCGCATTGTACATATACGACCTCTTTCCCTTGGCTCCGCCATTGCTCCGCCGCTTGTTCCCCATCCAGAGAAGCGTCCGCAATAACAGCCTTTGCTCCATTTTCCAGAAACTGCTTGACGATGGAGGCGCCGATTCCTTTGGCTCCACCTGTTATTAAGGCAATTTTCCCATCAAAGTTCAATTGTATGGCTCCTTCGCGTTTTTTATTATGTTTTAGAAGCGAAGCTGAACAAGTCTGATATATTGCAAAAAAAGCTGCATCTAATACGCGAATGTATCTTCGTTGAATAGTCTTCGAGCAGATGCTTTTCTTATTTCCAGCAAACAATCGTTTCCCCAGTCAAGTAATCGGCTTGTGGACCGCAGAGAAACATCACAATTTTGGACATGTCTTCTGGATGAGCAATTCGCTGAAGCCTAGAGAGGCCTTCTTCATTATTAACGGTACGAGTCGCTGAGAAGCGGGCTGTATAGGTAGGAGCCGGTGAAATACAATTTACATTCACATCATACGGCCGCATCTGCTGGGCCAAGCTTCTTGTGTAATGGGAAATACCCAGCTTGGCAGCTGCGTATATCACGCCGGACGTAACTGGAATATGGCCTGCGATCGAGCCCACATTAACGATCTTGCCGCAGCGCCGCTCACGCATATGCTGACCAACAAATTTGCAAGTGTACATAGTAGATAACAGATTGCGCTCGACTACCGATCGAATATCCTCCACACTAATATCCAGTGAATCGTTAGGTTCAGGCCGAGGTGTCTTGGAGCCTATGTCGCCACCGGCATTATTGATTAATATATCAATGGAGCCCAAGCTTTCAATAGACTGCTTAATTAATTGCTCAACCTGCTCTGGATCTGCCAAATCGGCGGCTATAAACATAGATTTCACACCTAATGCGGCTGCTTCCTCGGCTACTTGAAACCCGCTGGCCGCTTCGTTAAATTCCGCGGACTTCGTTGCCGTCTCATCGTGAATAATGACATTAGCTCCCGCACGGGCCAAGTCCATGGCATATTGCCTGCCGAGACCCCTGCTAGAGCCGGTGACAAGCGCATTTTTACCTTTTAAATCAAGGTCATTCATGTTGCCACCTCAACTTTTCACGAGATTTTCATTATCGCGGAACTGTACAATCAATGATTTCAAATAGGCAAGGGCCGTTGCCATTTGCGATTGCTCGTATGCGGCTATCGAAGCGGGTGACTCCCCTCTCTCGAACGGAGTTCTCCAGTCGCCGCTTCCTCTTGCGTGGTCATGTACATAACGCAGCAAACGAGTTAGCTGGCTTGCGGAACGCGCAGGATATTCCGTCCAGAAATCCTCTTCAAGCACCCTGACATTCCGCGCCTCCAATGCACCGTGTTCTACGGACAACGTCATTTCCGGGGCAGCTTCCGAGAAAATACGCAATAACTCAGGGAAATCAATCGATCCTTGACCCAGGGGACATCTGACCAGTCTGTAGCCCTCCTCGTACCAATAAATCATATAGTCCTTTAAATGGACATTTTTCACATAAGGAGCTACCCGGCGAAAAAAGTCATTCGGTTCTTCAGCAGTTGCCAGAGGATTCCCCGTATCGAGATTAATGCCAAATCGCTGCGACCCAATCGTTTCGCATAGCCAAAGCAATTCCTCGGAGGCAAGATCCTGATGATTTTCTACAGCCAAGTTAACTCCCGTTTGCTCTGCCGTTTCAACAGCTTCCTGAAAGGACATGAGAATCTGCTCCAAAAAAGGCTTCCAAGTTCCGGCCATATGCCTGCGGTCACCTCTGAACTTGGCTCCTCCTACCACCGTCCGAACCGTTATTGCGCCTACTCGTTTGGCTAACAGCAGCGCCTCGCATAAAGGAAGTGGATCAAAGCCGCCTGCTGCGATATTTATAAACATGCCTTTGGAGCGGGCGTAATCAGCCACTTCATCGGGATTATGTTCTTTTAATAGATGAAAAGGGATTTCGATGCCTTCCAGACCATGGCTTTCCGTAACATCAATTAATTGTTTGGGTGTTATCGGTTTTTTGCCTGATTGCGGGTGGATACCCATATCATAGGTAGTCCCATAAACCGTAAGTCCGTATTTCATTTGCCTCAGCCCTTTCTTATTCAAATTTCCTTTGTTATTGTGCTGTCCAGCCTCCATCGATAACAATGGAAGAGCCGGTCATAAAGCTCGAAGCTTCTGAAGCCAAATAAATGATTAGTCCCGTAAGCTCATCCGGGTTTCCCCACCGTTTGATAGCAAGGTGATCGAGGAAAAACTGGTTGGCTTCCGGATTATTTATGACTACCTTGTTTAGATCGGTAGCAAACGGCCCAGGACAAACGGCGTTGGCTGTAATGTTATGTTCGGCCCACTCCAGCGCCATAACCTTAGTGAGTTGAATCAATCCGCCCTTGCTTGAGCAATAGGCTGAGCGCTCTGGAAGCGCCACAGTCCCCAGCATGGAAGATAAATTAATAATCCTTCCATACTGCTGCTTGATCATATAAGGAACTACAGCCTTCGCGCACAGGAAAGGAGCTTTTAGATTAGTGCTCTGCACAAGGTCCCAGCTGTCTTCGTCATAATCAAGGATCGGTTTACGGACGTTAATGCCCGCATTGTTGATCAGTATATCAATGCGCCCCAAAGCTTGGGCTGTTTCCTCCGCCATTCGGCTAACCTGACCGCCGTTCGTGACATCAACCGCTACTCCAATGGCTTGACCGCCGGTTTCCTCACGAATCTGCCTTGCTCCTTCCGCTGCTTTTGCTTCATCCCTGCTGGTAACCGCAACTGTAGCCCCAGCCTCGGCAAGTGCCTTTGCAAATACAAGCCCCAATCCTTGGCATCCGCCAGTAATCAGTGCTACCCTGCCATCCAATTTGAACTTATCCAAGCTCATGTTTTTCCTCCTTAGATTTTCAACTTTAGTGTAACTTGCATCATTAACGGCTTTGTGTTCAACAACTTAATATTTGGCTCCACCATCCGCAAGCCCGCCGATTACAAATGACTGCGCTCCGAGGTATAAAACCGCAGCAGGAATGGTAGCAATAACCGATGAGCTCATGAGGAGCCCCCAAATAAACGTGTCCGAAAACTTAAAGCTGGCAATTCCAATCGTAGCGGTTTGCTGACTTGGACTCGTCGTAACGACCAGCGCATACAAAAATTCGTTCCAAGACATTGTAAAAGCAAAGGTTGCGACAACCGCAATTCCAGGCGCAGCAATAGGAAGAATGATCTTCCACAGCGTTTGCAGCCGATTGCAGCCATCGATCAGTGCCGCTTCCTCCAACGATTTGGGAATCGCCTTGAAGTAGCTGAGCAGCATATAGCAGCAATAAGGGACGATAAAGGTCGGATAAATTATGAGCAAGCCGAACTTGTTGTCAGCAAAGCCGAGCTTGCTCACAAGAACGTACATTGGAATGAACAGCACCGCCGCCGGCATGAGATAGCAGATGATGATGCTTTTCGTCAAAAAATTTCTCCCGCGAAACTTCAGCCGGGTTAAGCTGTAAGAGCCAAAAATACTAATTATCAAGGATACCAAAGTAGCCAGACTGGATACATACAAGCTATTTTTCATATTGCCCATGAATTCCGTTTCTTTGAACAAATCCGAATAATGCTTGGTCGTGATTTCCGTTGGAATTAACCTTGGTTTGGCATCGTACATCTGATCATTAGGCGTAAACGAGGTCTTAACCATCCAGTACACGGGAAACAGCGTCCATATCAAACCGACAACTACGATAAAATAAATCAGAACCAGCTTTCGAACCGCACGTACTTGGGACGCTCTCATAACCGTTGCCACCTTCCCTCAATCCTCCTTATTCAGCTTACGGGTCATAAGGAACATCAAGACTAGTAAAATGGGAATAATTGATCCCGCCACACTGAGTGATTTACCCATATTATTTTGGAGGAATGCCACTTCATAGGTGTAAACAGAAATTACTGCAGAGTTATACAATGGACCGCCGCCTGTGATCAAAAATATGTTTTCAAAGTCATTGAACGTCCATATCGAAGACAGCATCGTAGTGATGACAATTACAGAGCTGATAGAAGGTATCGTGATGGAAAAAAACTGGCGGATGGTCCCTGCTCCATCAATCTTTGCCGCTTCATACAGCTGTCTGTCAATCGTTTGCAAGCCTCCAAGAATACTGAATAGAAAGAACGGGATGCCTCGCCAAATATTTACGATAATAACCGAGACCAAAGCAATATTCGCCCCGCTCAACCATGCTACCGGCACATCAATCAGCCCGATGTCCAGCAGCACTTTATTTATAATTCCGAAAGTGTCGTTATACATCCATTTCCATGTGAGCGCAGCCACCATTCCGGAGATTGCCCAAGGGACCAGGAACAGCACGCGGACAACCGATCTTCCGAAAAATTGCTGGTTAACGGTCAAAGCGAATACCATCCCAATTATTAGTTTGAAAAAGACATCCGTAACAAAATAAACAAACGTATTTTTTAATACTTTCCAATAGATGGGGTCAGAGAAAATTTCGCGATAGTTATCAAAACCGATAAAATGGGCGTCCGCGCCAACCGTTTTATCAGTCAGGCTCAGGTATAACGCATTGACAAAAGGAATGCCGATCACCACAAAGATGATGATGACGATCGGCATAACGGACGTATACCCCAAAGCCAATTCACTCTTTCGATTCGATTGAAGCATGCTTTCACCTGCCCTTGGAAGAGTACGTCGGTGTAAGTTTACAGTATGTTATTTTTTCTCATAAATTTTCTTGAATTCTTTTTCCATTTCATCAAGAGCTTTTTGCGGATCCATCTTGTTGACGACAATTTTTTGCACGCCTTTTGAAAGAATATTTTCGCTGACTGCCTGGGATGCACGTGCATCCGGAGGACCCGGATCCCCCAATGGCACTATGTTTCTCGTTGCGTCGAACCAGCTTTTATTTTCCGGTCTTTGCCAAAACTCTGTATTTTCAAGGCCATTCAATACGGGTCCCGCCAGTCCGTTGAGCTTCTCTAACAATTTTCCATAATAAGCTTTATCGAAAAAGTATTTGATGTACTGCTTGGCGGCTTCCGTATTTTTGGCTTTATTGAACATGATGAAAACCGTTCCTCCACCTGAACCAAACTGTCTTTTCGGACCAGCAGGCCATGGCATAATTAAGGTTTTCTCAAGCAGCTCCGGCTTATCTTTTTTCATTGCTGCGTAAATGCTGCTGGAGTTTAATACGATTCCCGCCTGTCCGGCCAGCCACAGATTGTTGTTGAAAGCATCATCACCGGTAATGCCGCCTTGAGGGGACAAGTTTTCTGCAAAAAAGCTGGCGTCAAATTTAATCGCTTCCACAGCTTCCGGTGTATTGATGGTGACCTTTCCCTCTTTATTGACGATATCGGTGCCGAAGGTTCTGATCAGATTGTTGATCCGGCCATCGGAATCTCCGCCCCCGCCAAGCTGAAAGCCCAAACCGTAGAAATTGTTTTTGGGATCATTAATAGCTTTTGCTACGTTTTTAACATCTTCCCACGTTTTGGGAGGCGCCAACTTCTTTTCCTCCAGCTTATCCTTTCGGACGTACATAACATTAGGGCTATGATAAACCGGAACCTCGAACAAGCCTTCCACCGCAAAAGCGTACTTCTTGGAATCCTCCCTGAAATCAAATTGCTTCAATATATCCGAAACATCCATCAGCTGATTGTTCCCTACAAATTGTTTGGCGACAAAATCGTCAGCTAACAGTAAATCAGGAGGATTACCTGCTTCTACCGCTGCCAATAGCTTTGTTTTTACATCAGCAGGCGGAATTGCCACGTACTCCACATCAACATTAAATTCCTTGGAAAATTGGGCGACTCTCTCTTTTTGAAAGTCATTGTAATCCTTCACATATTCCGATTTATCCCAAAAAATGAATTTACCCTTCTTGGGCTCCGGTTTGGCTTCGGGCTTGGCTTCAGCAGGTTGTGCCGGCTTCGCATTCCCGCTGTCCTTGCCGGTTGAAGCCGGTGTGTTGGCTCCCCCCGAGCTGCATGCACTTGTAAAAATTAGCCCCATCATAAGCGTCACAGACAATGCTTTCTTTAACATAGTTATCCTCCTTAAAGTTTTGCTTTTAGCAAAACTTGCGTCGTAAGCATAAACTGAGTTGTTGTAAGAAAACTTGCTTCGTAATCATCAGGCTTAGAGTTAAGCTTAAGCGAAGCATTCGTGAGCATTTACTAAGTGTTTGCAAGAAAAACAGTTGATTATAATCCATTCATTCCTCTTCGGCTGCCCATTCGTAAGCCAAACGAGGAACCTGTGTAGCAAGTTTGCCTCCACTGATGTCGATCATCGTACCGGTAATATAGACGGCAAAATCAGAAGCCAGAAAACAGATCAAATGGGCGATTTCTTGTTTATTGCCCCAACGCCGCAAGGAAAGATTGTCCAACAGCTCCTTCTGCTCCTGAGGAGAACGGTCGGCAAATCGATTCATATCGGTAGGGATGACCCCCGGAGCATAGCAGTTAACCGTGATGTTCCATGGACCGAGCTCTCCGGCAAGCACTCGGGTAAAATGCACGACCCCTGCCTTGGATGTGGCATAAGCCGAGCCCCCCAAACTTGGGATAATGGCCGCAAAGGAGGCTGCATTGATGATACGGCCATATTTCTGCCGCTTCATAATCGGGAGCACGGCCTTGCACATCAGGAATGTGCCTTTTAGATTAATATCGAGATTGAGATCCCAGATTTCCTCGGACATCGTCTCAACAAGCCCTCCATTGGCCACTCCAGCGTTGTTAACCAGAATGTCGATACGTCCGTACTTGTATTCAGCCTCCTGAACCACCTTCTCGATCGCGGAGAAATCACGGATATCGCATACCTGCTGGAATCCTTCAAAGCCATTTTCAGCAAACACTTGATTCAGATCTGCCAGATGCTCCTCGTTTACATCGATCGCAATCGTTCTAACTCCTTCACTAGCTAATGTAAGAGTAATCTCCCGGCCGATTCCCCTGCCCGCTCCTGTAACAAGAGCAACTTTCCCACGCAGATCAATGAGCAATGGTATCCCCCTCCATTTAGTTGAATAGAACTGCATTTGCTATTTTGTAAGCACTTACATTTTGTATTCCACAAACGTTTGACAGTCAACTGAACGTCAATAAAAATTTGGCCACATTTCCCGGATTGGTGATCAGCTTCTCAAAGCATTGCTGTCCATCTTCCAATGGAGCATGCGCGAGCCAAGGTCGAAGGTTAACCCTTCCTTCCTCTATCCATTGCTGCGCCGTTTCAAAATCAACGGCATTATATGCAAAAGCTCCCTTCATACTTATTTCATTACGTATCAAGGAATTAACTTGAAAGTGACTGGAATCCTCGTGCAGCCCTGTAAAAATAACACGACCGCCCGGTTTAACATTGTCGGTGCATTGCGTGCGGGTGACCTCCAAACCAACCGCATCTACAGCTGCATCGAAGGCATCTATTCCTTGGTCACGGCGGAGCGTATCAAGCCTCACAGCGGTCACTGCTCCCAATTGTGAAGCAATTTCCAGACGCTGCTCATTAATGTCGATGACTGTGATGTTCCTAAGTCCGTAAACTTGCGCTGCCAGCATAGTAAATAGTCCGATAGGCCCCGCACCAACGATTAACAAGCGATCCCTGGGCGTAAGCTGCAAAAGTCGGCAAACATGGATGGCGCAGGCAAAAGGCTCTGTTAGTGCTCCATCATCGAAGCTAACCGTATCCTTTAGCAAATATACATTTTTCTCCACAACAGTCACATACTCCGCGAATGCTCCAGGAAAATGCGCGCCAAGCAGTTTACGATGCAGACATATTTGTGAGGAACCGGATATGCAATCGCGGCACACTCCACAAGTTACAAGCGGGTTCACGGTAACTCGGTCACCCACGTTAAATCTGCTTGCTTCTGCACCCGTTTGTGTAATAGTCCCGGCAAATTCATGTCCCATAATCAAGGGGGGCTTGCGAAGGGAGTTATGCCCCAAATAGCCGCTGAGCTCTGAACCGCATATGCCGACCCGCTCCACACGGATTAACACCTCACCCGCTTCGGGTATGGGCGTAGGCTGGTTGCGAATGGTTAATACCTTCGGCCCCTCGTATACTAATGCTTTCATCTTTATCTCCTCCGGTCGCTGCTCATTGTACCATCAGCCGTTCCCTTCCCTCTTCTCCCAGCCCTGTTTGAATAGAGGGATCCAGTTACCGGTGTGATACGGGTGCTGCGCAATGAGCTCAAGATTCAAATCCACGCCTAATCCGGGTCGATCCGGGGGTTGAAGATATCCTTGTTCTATTTTAAAAAGCGGTGTCAATACTTCTTCCTCCCATGGCTCATTAAACTCGTCAAATATTTCATGCATATAGAAATTGGGAGTTGCCATATTGAGATGAGAGCAGACCACTGAGCATATGGGACCTTGAGCGCTATGCGGAGCAATGACGCCATTATGGGCATGAACCATACCGCATATTTGCTTCGATGCACTAATACCAAGAAATTGAGGCTCCAATTGGATAATATGCACGGCATCATGCTTCAGCAGCTCAGCAAATTGTTCTCGGCAATAATAATCCTCGCCGCAAGCTATAGGAACGGGACTACGCTTAGCAACCTCAACCATAGAGGATATATGCTGCGGCGGAACAGGTGCTTCGAACCAGGCAGGATTATAAGGCAGCATCGCTTCTGCAAATTGCAAGGCTGTATGAACGCTAAATCGGTTATGGCCTTCTATCAAAATATCTACATCCGGACCAACAGAATCCCGCACAGCTGCGATAATGTTGAGAGCAAGGTCGAAATCTTTGCGTTCCACGGTGCGCCAAGCCGAGCCGAACGGATCGAATTTCAGAGCGGTATAACCTTTTTCCACGACTGTTTTAGCTTTCTCATAAAAGTTTTCAGGAGTTCGAGGGCCACGGTACCAACCGTTTGCATAGCAGCGAAGCTTCTCATGGCAGCGGCCGCCAAGCAGCTTGTATAACGGCTGATTCGTTGCTTTGCCGATAATATCCCAGCAAGCGGTTTCAATTGCAGCCAATGCTGAGCCTTGAATTTGTCCGCCGTCTGAATAGACGTCACGGATCATTTTCAAAGTTAACGCCTCTACATCAAATGCGCTCATCCCTATGTATAAATGCTTAAGCTCGTGTATGCAGGCTTCCACTGTTTTGGCAAACCCATTCAAAGTGCCTTCCCCGATGCCATAAATGCCTTCTTCCGTATGCAGCTTGACAAACAGCCAATTTTTCCATGGATTACCGACGATATACGTTTCCACATCGGTGATCTTCATCAGGCAGCAGTCCTCCTTATTTCTAATATAGAAATTAAATTTCCATTTACAATTTTTACTATAAATAACACATTCTAATTCGTCAATATAAATATGACTTGACTTGGAATTTTTTATAAAATAACATTAAAACCAATCAATCTCCTGTTAAAATTATAAATTCAATTTCTAAAATATATGTCTCGATTTCCAAAAGGAGTACTGATGCTATGGGCCGAAGAAATCCAAATACAAAAGATATGAATCAGAAGGTGGCCTCATCGACGGTTGTGAAGGCACTGCATGTTTTGGAGCAGCTGGCTACCTTATGCGATACAAGTCCGCAAGGCGCTTCCGTCAGCGAGATAGCCAAGCTTTCCGGCGAAAGTCCGAGCAGCGTCTGCAAACATCTTGCAGCCTTTCAGCAAAGCGGTCTTGTAGAGCAGGATGAACATTCCGAGCGATACCGTATTGGCCTCTACTCGCTTCGCCTTGCTTCACTGGCGCTAAAAACGATGAATATTAGGGAAATTGCCTCCCCGTACTTGCGGAAATTGGCGGATCTTGCCGGTGAAACCGTGCACTTGGTCGTCCGTGACGGCTTGCGTGTCGTATATATCGATAAGGTGGAATCATCCAAAACCATTCGCATGCATTCCCAAATCGGGCTGCGCAACCCTATGTACTGCACAGGAGTTGGAAAAGCAATATTGGCCTTTTCTCCCTCCTCACTAACAGACGCAGTCATAGCGGAGGGCTTAATTCCATTTACTCCTTACACCCTTGCTACTCAAGGTACTCTGGTGGCCGATCTGGAACTTATTAAAGCCCGCGGCTTTTCTATCGACAATTGCGAGCATGAACCGGAGGTTCGTTGTGTTGCAGCCCCTATATTTAATCATCTGAAAGAGCCTGTTGCCTCTATCAGCATATCTGCACCCAAATGGCGCATGTCGGAAGAACGGATCGAAACTTCAGGGGTATGGATTCGGGATACGGCTCTGGACATTTCAAACAGGCTTGGTTATATCCGATAGAGCTGGGCTTGTCGCTATTTATCGAATCCAAATAAAAAGCATTCCGTTCAAGCTGCCTGTTAACGGCAATTTGTGCGGAATGCTTTTTTTGAGGTTAGATGTGCGCTCACATACTTAGATTTTGGTTATTCGCCTACCCGTGAATTTTTCTGACGATACAGCTGTGCTATTTGATCAATTCTGTTCGTCCATATGCCACCTGTATAACTGGAAGGCAGCCGTTTCGTGTCCGTTACTGTGTCAAAGCCTTCCGACCATCCTCCATCACCTGCAACGATAATGACACGAGTATCGACATTTTCCATTCTTTTCACAAATTTTTCAGGCCATCCCCATAACCAGGGTGCAAATTTCTCAGGAATGTGCAATTGGGTTGTCTTGCAGGAGGACGGGACGTAACCTGTCCAGCCTTCAGCGATATAATGAATTAAGCAGCCTTTCAACGAAGCCATTGACATAACGCGGATGTCAGGAAGCTGTTTTTTTAACAAGGCAACCGGTTCATCTCCTCCGTAAACCGTTAGTTGACTTAGGCGTTTTTCCGGCAATACAGAAAGATATTGAGCAAGAATCGCCCCTTCTTCCGAATTATTGCTTTTAATATGAATCAAAAAAGAGCCTTCCGGAAAATAAGTCAGCACTTCTTCCATCGAAGGCATAAGTCCCACTCCTTTTCCGCGGAAAGGATAGGTTTTCCCATTATCAGCGGTATAGCCATAGCCAATATCGATTTTCTTTAATTGTGCCATAGTGTAGTCTTTGGTCACGCCTTTTGCATCTGTTCGGCAATCTAGGGTCCAGTCATGAAAAACAGCGAATTGGCCGTCTTTAGTTGGCTTTATATCAAATTCCACCATGTCAGCACCGGCTCCAAACGCAGCTTCCATAGATGAGATAGTGTTTTCCAAATAAGGATGATCAGGTTCATTTATACGCTCAGCTGTACATGTATAATTCTTTATTCCATCCATACTGAATGTTTGTGCAAGTCCCCGATGAGCAAGCAAAAACGGCGCTCCAGTGCTTTTCGTGAAAAGAGAACTATTATTCAGATATATAAATGTAACCAGTACGAAAACAAATAGAACGATCTTGTTTCCTATTCCTTTTTTAAATCTCATCTAGTTGCCCTCCAAGCTAAGAGATGTTTAGTTATACCAGCCTTGTAGACTGATATTAATAGAATAGGCTCGATCGCTCAATAGCTGCGTCATCATATTTGAATGATAAGATTCTGATGCTAGCCGCTGTTCCTGAGGTTGATTAAACGATACTCGTTTTCGATTGGCTGAGAGCCTGTAATGTGCAACCGTTCTACGGAAGGATCGAATGAGAGAGCAACATTTCAAATGCTGTATCGTGATATAACTAAAATTGAAAAAGAGGAGGAGATAAGAAGATGAGCAAATTGAAAGGCAAGGTTGCATTGGTAACGGGAGCAAGTCGAGGGATTGGACGGGCTATTGCCCAACGTTTGGCACAGGATGGCGCTTTAGTGGCTGTTCATTACGGCAAGAACCGTGAGGCTGCAGAAGAGACGATTAGGCTGATTAAACAAAGCGGCGGATCAGCTTTCATGATCGAAGCTGACCTTTCCTGTACAAGTGGTGTGCACATCATTTTCGAAGCATTGGATGTGGCACTTCAAGAAAGAGCGGTGGATAGTCGTTTGGATATTCTGGTAAACAATGCCGGAGGCGCTCTAATGAAAACCATTGAGCAGACGACCGAGCAAGCTTTCGATGAATTGGCGGCCGTTAATGTAAAAGCTCCCTTTTTCCTGATTCAACAAGCATTGCCGCGGTTGAGAGATGGAGGCAGCATTATAAACCTCTCGTCAGCAGTAACAAGAATTGCAATTCCCGACATCCCTGCATACAGCATGACCAAGGGAGCAATCAACACGCTGACGCTCACTTTAGCCAAGCTGCTCGGACCTCGTGGGATAACCGTCAATGCTGTGATGCCGGGATTTATCGAAACGGATATGCAAGCAGATGTACTTCAAAATCCAGAGGCGAGGAAGTTCGGTGCCGACTTTTCCATTTTTGGCAGATGGGGTCAAACGCAAGACGTAGCGGATATTGTCGCATTCCTTGCCTCGTCTGACAGCCGTTGGGTGACTGGGCAATTGATCGATGCGAGTGGAGGATCACATCTGTAAGGTTTACTCACAATATGGAGAAAACAGCTATGGTTTTTTGTAGGTTGCTTAAGTGGTGGCGCGTGAACCGATGTTCAAAGGTTGCTTGCTTTGTAGAGGAGACTAGGATTTTCGGGACGGCTGCCTTAAGGAAGGAAATAGATGGAAATCCTCACGTTAATTCAGGGTGGATATTGTTTGAAACCAATCTAACTGGAAAAAATGCAGCTAATATAGGTGATCTTGTTGTTATCAGCCCAAATACGTAGAATTAACATGAGAAATTCCAGCTATAGGGCTTGGAACGCTATTTTTCGGAGCAATTAACATGACATATTCCCGATAATTGTTTAGGGTTCGGTAGGTATCCCTGCAATGCCGAAACCGAACCCTCAACTATCCCTTAACCATCGATTCTTAACCCTCAACCATCAATCCCTAACTCTCAACCATCAATCCCTAACCATCAACCATCAATCCCTAACCATCAACCATCAATCCCTAACCCTCAGCCTTAACCATCAACCATCAATCCCTAACCCACAACCATAACATTCATCCCTTAACCCTGATTCCCACAATCCTGATGACCTGATGCCCAAGATTAGCACGTGCTGAAAAGTGACCTTATATCTGCATTTCGCTGAGAATACCTAAGATGGGGTTGCCTCAAAAGGGTAAACCCTAGTGAGTGAATCCCATAAATTTGCAAACGAGTCTTCAATATAAAGAGTGCTTCTATTCGAAGCCCTCTCGATGAAGATACTTTCGTGTCCTGGAGGTGACTTTGCTTGCAATATTAAAAGGCAATCCTCCGGTTCAAACTTATACTTCTAATATTATAAAAAGTGCACCCCCTAGAATTTCATTGGATAAACCAGCGGTTTATTCCAATGTTTATTCTAGGGGGTGCACTCCAATAACAATGTGGAACTGAGGGTTCTTTTGCAACCGTATATTCAGGATAAAATGGTGAATGAGCTGTCCTTATTATGTCTTACATGTTTAACGAAGCTTCCAATAAAGTTCGTTCCATCTCAGCTCGTTACGGAATGCTTGGACGGATGTGTTTTTATTAATAACCACACATTCAATCCCAACCATTTCCGCCCAATCCACGAGCTGCTCGGTGGTGACTTTGTAGGAGAATACTGTGTGATGGGCTCCGCCAGCGTATATCCAGGCTTCAGCGGAATCACGCAGCGACGGCTGCGGCTTCCAAAGCACACGAGCTACCGGCAGCTTCGGCATTTCTTTGAGCGGTTTTACAGCATCTACCTCGCTTATAATAAGACGAAAACGGTTGCCCATATCTACAAGAGAAGCGTTAATTGCGAAACCGGAATCCCCGTCAAAGGTCAACCTCGCAGGATCGGCTTTACCACCGATGGAAAGTGGGTGAACCTCGATTTTGGGACGTGTTGCAGCAATAGTCGGGCATACCTCAAGCATATGCGAACCTAACACCAGCTCGTTCCCAGGCTCGAAGTGATAGGTGTAATCCTCCATAAATGAGGTGCCCACATTGCCGGAAATCATTTTCATCATACGCACCAGCGCTGATGTCTTCCAATCTCCTTCTCCGCCGAAGCCATAACCCGCCGCCATCAAGCGCTGTGAGGCCAAGCCCGGAAGCTGCTTCATTCCATGCAAATCCTCGAAGGTCGTAGTGAAGGCACCGAAGCCACCTTCCTGCAAAAATGATTTCAAACCAAGCTCAATACGAGCCTGTTCCAAAATAGCGCCCTGTACAGGGCCGCTCTCAAGTCCTGCCGGAACAATCGTATACAGCTCGGCATATTCCTTGAACAGCTGATTAACCTCAGCATCTGAAAACTCATTCATCCGCTGCACAAGATCGCCAATTCCATAACCATTTACGGACCAGCCAAACTTTATTTGTGCTTCAACTTTATCGCCATCTGTAACGGCAACCTGGCGCATATTGTCGCCAAAGCGAGCTACCTTCAGATTGCTTCCCTCGGTATAAGCAACAGCTGTATGCATCCAGCCGCCAATGCGGCCACGTGTTTCCCCGTTCTCCCAATGTCCCACAACTACTTTGCGTGAAATGCCCATACGGGTTCCAATAAAGCCATACTCGCGATCACCATGAGCGGATTGATTCGTGTTCATGAAATCCATGTCGATCGTATCCCATGGAATGTCACGGTTGTACTGGGTGTGCAGGTGCAGAAGCGGCTTGCGCAGCTCCGTGAGTCCTGCGATCCACATTTTCGCCGGAGAGAAGGTGTGCATCCAGGTGATCAGTCCTGCGCAGGAATCGTCAGCATTAGCATCAATACATATTCTACGAATAGCATCCGGTGTAGTAAGAACAGGTTTAAACACTATTTTAAAAGGAATTGCAGCATCTCGGTCCAACGATTCGACAATATGTCTGGAATGTTCAGCTACCTCATCCAATGTTTCCGGTCCATACAGATGCTGGCTTCCGGTTAAAAACCAAAATTCATAAGGCTTTACAGTCAACATAGTTAGCCCTCCTCGGGAAATTAGGAATAATAAACAATGATTTCTTTAGACCACTTCCATTTGCATACAGGGATCCATAGAACAACGTTCCTGCTTGTTTCTCTATGCAGTCGTTTCTTTTATCGCTTTCAAACGCTTCATTACGTCGTTTTCACCACGTCCGAAGTAATCATGCAGCTTGCTGTATTCCTGGTAAAGCAGCTCATAGACAGCCACGTTTTCCGGAATTGGCTTGTAGGTGTCCTTGCGGACACGAGCCATCTTTTGCGCAGCCTCCACGATCGTATCGTATCCACCCTGTGCCGCTCCTGCTGCTACTGCGCCGAACATAGCCGCACCTAAGGCAGGCGTCTGCTTGGAATCGGCAATTTTGATTTCGCGATTGGTTACATCCGCATAAATTTGCATAAGCAGTCGGTTCTTTTGCGGAAGCCCGCCGCATGCATACAGCTCGTGAACCTCCACACCGTTATCTTGAAAGGCATCGACAATCTTGCGGGTTCCGAATGCTGTTGATTCCAGCAATGCTCGGTAAATTTCCTCCGGCTTCGTCAACAAAGTACAACCAATCAGCAAGCCGGTCAGATCCGTATCAACGAGTACGGAACGGTTGCCGTTCCACCAATCCAGCGCCAGAAGCCCGGTTTCTCCCGGTTGATAACCTGAAGCCTTCGCTTCCAGCCATTCGTGTACATTAACGCCTTCTTTCTCTGCCGCTTCCTTCACATAAGAGGGAACTCCCTGCTCCACGTACCATGCAAAAATATCTCCTACCGCCGATTGCCCAGCCTCATAGCCCATATATCCGGGAATAATGCCGTCTTCCACAACGCCGCACATACCTTCCACACGTTTTTCTTCAGTTCCAAGCAGCATGTGGCAAATCGATGTTCCCATTGCCATGACCAGCTTCCCTGGACTAACCACCCCTACACCTGGGACAGCGGCATGTGCATCCACATTGCCTACTGCAATCGCTATACCAGGCTTCAATCCCATTAGCCCGGCCATTTCTGGAGTTAGCTCCCCAGCTTTCGTGCCTAATGGAACCACTTCTCCGCGCAGCTTCGTTTCCGTCAAATTTTCCAACTGTGGATTCAACGCTTTAAAAAACTCCCGGCTTGGATAGCCGTCCTGTTTATGCCAGATCGCCTTGTAGCCGGCCGTACAGCTGTTGCGCACTTTATTCCCTGTCATTTGGAAAACTACCCAGTCCGTTGCCTCAAGGAACATATCGGTTTGTTCATACAGCTCAGGTGCTTCATTAAGAATTTGCCATACTTTAGCGATCATCCACTCCGAAGAAATTTTTCCCCCATACCTTGGAAGGAAGGTTTCCCCTCTCTGCTCTGCAATCTCATTGATCAGATTCGCTTCATCCTGCGCTGCGTGATGCTTCCATAGCTTGACCCAGCTATGAGGCTGATCCTTCAGCTCCGGTTTGAAGCAAAGCGGCGTTCCGGCAGCATCTACCGGCAGCATGGTGCAAGCCGTGAAATCTATACCAAGCCCAATTACATCGGCAGGATCAACACCGGATGCTTTCATTACCGCAGGTACGGACTGTTTAAGCACCTCGATATAATCTCCAGGATGCTGCAGCGCCCAGTCGAATTCCAACTTCATATTCGAATCAGGAAGCTGCTCATCAATAACATTATGTGGATAAGGTGTTACATGATCCGCTACTTCAGTACCGTCCGTAAGATCAACAAGAACTGCTCTTCCTGATTCGGTACCGTAATCCACACCAATCGCGTATTTTGGAGCCATTATCATTTCTCCTTTTGCAGCTTAGAATAGTTTCAAAATACAGTCCGTATTTATGCAATCATTTCATTATTTCTGTCCATAGTAAGCGTTTGCGCCGTGTTTTCTGAGAAAATGTCGGTCCAACAGCGTTTGATCCATCGGTTCTATAGCCGGGTTTAAATTAAAAGTGTTAAGGGCGATTTTAGCAACTTCCTCCAAAACTACCGCATTATGTACGGCGTCATGAGGATTTTTGCCCCAATTAAAAGGAGCATGGCAGTTGACCAGCACTCCCGGTATTTGTGTAGGGTCCAGGTCTTTGAAGGTTTCAACGATCACATTCCCGGTCTCCAGCTCATAAGCACCCTTAATTTCGGCTTCGGTCATTTTACGTGTGCAAGGAATTTCGCCATAAAAATAATCCGCATGCGTCGTGCCTAACGCCGGAATTCCTCTACCTGCCTGTGCCCAACTTGTAGCCCACGGGGAATGGGTATGTACAATTCCACCGATTTGCGGAAATGCCTTGTACAGCACAAGATGAGTTGCCGTATCCGATGATGGCTTGAGGCTGCCCTCCACCACATTCCCCTCCAAATCAAGTACAACCATATCCTCCGCCTTCAAATCCTCATAGGGAACACCGCTCGGCTTAATGACAACAAGCCCCCTTTCGCGGTCAATTCCGCTTACATTTCCCCAAGTGAATGTGACAAGTCCATACTTGGGTAAATCCAGATTCGCCTCAAGAACGGCCTGCTTTAGCTTTTTCAACAAAAGTATCCTCACCTTTCTTCCTGTGAAGTGTGGTCTACGACCATTATACAATTGTACGTACAAATTTTCTATAGTTCGTTTTAAATTTTTCGAGTCGATTCTCGAATCACAAGCTCCGGTTCAAAAATATGTTTGTCCGGCAAGTTTTGTTTGCCTTCGATTTTGTCAATCAATAGCTCAGCTGCACGAATTCCCAGATCTGTTTTCGGATGAGTCAATGTGGTCAGCTTTACTTCGGTTGCCGTAGCTAAAGAAGAATCGTCAAAACCAACAATCGAAATATCATGTGGAACATTTAAGCCAGCTTGTCTAACGGCCTCCAATATATGAACAGCCAGCTCATCATTGTAACATACGAATGCAGTTGGCCGATTCTCCACAGATTCAGTAAGCATGGACAGAGCCAGCTTGTAAGGCTTCGTCTGTTTCTCTTCCGTCGTATAATGCACTACAGACTGGGGCAGCAGCGGAGCCTGTGAATCATGATGGGCGCGTATGAAGCCTTTCAAACGGTTCACTCCCTGCAGATCATCCATTTTAAAAAAGCCCACGATCTTCCTATGTCCCCATTGAATCAGGTGCTCCGTTGCTTTGTAGCCACCAGCCTCATCATCCGCTTTAATGTACGGACAATTCATTTCAGAATACCGTTCATTTATCATGAGATAGGGGATTTTTTGATAATCCAAAGATAAGTAGCAGCTTAGGTTAGGATTGCCCTCGGCGCTTTTGGTCGGTTCAATGATAAGTCCGCTTAAAGGCTGGCTCATCATCATCTGCAGGCTTTCCAATTCTTTGCTTTTATCATTATCCGTACTGGACAGCAGCATTCTGTAGCCTCTGTTCCTTAACGTTGCTTCAGCGCCACGAACAATATGGGGGAAAATATAATCCGATATATAGGTTGTAATAATACCGATCGTTTGTACATCCGCACTCTTGTGGCTATGCGGAGTCGAGACGAAGGTGCCTTTACCCTGCACTCGCTGCAGCCATCCATCCTTCTCCAGTTCTCCGAAGGTTTGACGGACGGTTTGCCTGCTCATCTGGAACCTCTCGGCAATTTCATGCTCCGTCGGCATCTGATCGTCTGCCTTTAATTGGCCGGATTGCAGCCAGGTTAATATTTCTTGCTTTAATTGAAGATACTTGGGAAGCTGTTTGTTGTCTTTCATTTTCCACCTCTAGGGACTGCCAAGTCCAATTGATTTGTATCATTATATCATCTTGATGAGTTGTATGTACATCTCAAAGCATCAGCGTTAACCATTAGTTAGAAAATATGAAATAAATATATATAAAGTTTCGCTTTTAAATAGTCGCCTATTATATAAAAATAAAGTACAAGACCTAAAGGGATAAGGACAAGATAACGGATTGTTAAAATAAAGCTTGGAGTGTGGACAAATTCGATGTCAATTCTGAATGTTGTCATAGTGTCTTTTATTATCGTTGCTTGTTTATGTCCTGTCTTGATATGGGGGCTTCGCACTTTAAGACTCATTCAACCCATTAGAACTGAATTGCCTGCAGATCATCAAGCTAAATTAGGAACCCCCTTAATGGCAGGAATCATATTGCTTGTCGGGATTATTACTCCGCTTATTTCCCACCCTAGCATCATGACTGTCTTCCTTTGCTTTACGTTCCTCCTTTTCAGCCTGATTGGATTTCTTGACGATGTTAAGAAAGCTGCCTTCCAAGACCCCTCCGGCATTTCGGGAAAAACTAAATTATATTTGCAATTTACATGTACAGGTTTTCTTCTTTTCTTCCTCCATCGCTTCCATGGCATAAGCTCCAAGTTAATTGAGCATGGAGACTTTCAAATAGTACTCCCCATGAGTGTGTACATACTGCTTGTTCTGCTGTTTATAGTTGGATCCGCAAATGCTATTAATTTTACAGACGGTTTGGATGGACTGCTTATCGTCGTATGTATCCCTACCTACTTTTTCTTTTTTGCGATATCTAATCAATTTGAGGTACAGCTTTTTTCGATGACAATGATTGCGTGTTTATTAGGTTTATTAATTTATAACATTTATCCGGCCAGAGCTTTTATGGGGGATACGGGGTCATTAGCCATTGGAGGTTCACTTGCATTTCTGGCAGTAATCGAGAAGGTTGAAATTTTGCTCCCCTTATTATTCTTAGTCTATTTTGCCGAACAATTGTCTGTGATTTTCCAGGTTTGGTATTATAGAAGGACGAAATTAAGACTTTTCCGAATGGCTCCCATTCATTATCACTTTGCTTTAAAGTACGGTTGGAGCGAAAATAAAATTGTTACTGTATTTGGATTCATTTCCTGGATCTGCACTCTAATCAGCCTGTTTATTTGGAAATACATGTTGTGAGGGGATGGGATACGTATGTCCTAAAACAAAAAAACGGACTAAGTCCCTAAATAGAACTTAATCCGTTGTTGTTGATCTCTTAAAACCTCACAGTTCTTTTCTCATCCGCAGCTATTACAGCCTTCAAGCAAGCTTCGGTAACATAAAAGGATTCCTCAGCGCTGATCAAGCAAGACGTTCCATCCGTAATCTGCTGCACAAAATCGGCAAAAATCTCCACCTTGGGCAGCAGCGGAAGCTCCTGCTCACCATTAGCCTGGCCGTTGATAAGCAGCACCTTTTGATCACGAACCTCAAGCACACCTTCCGTTCCCGCAATCCGAATCCGGTCGTCCCCATGGGTCGATGCTTGAGCAGGCCTCAAATAATCAATGCTTACTGAAGCCGACACTTCTCCTGCCATCGTAAAATGACACTGTGCCGAGGTTTCCAGATCGCCATTGTCCTGATTATACAACGTTGAATGTGAAGCATAGACGGTTTCGAACCGCTCCCCGCTGAACCAATGCACCCAATCTATAGCATGGCTTCCAACCCAAGGAATAGTCCCTCCATAGGTCTCTCTTCGTTTAAAATGCTCTCCTCTGCTGCCGAGTCGATATGATTTCTGCGCGTGAAGTAGCCTAACTTGACCTACAGCTCCAGCCTTAACCGCATGCCATGCCGTATAAAAAGCAGGATTGTAACGTATCCCAAACATAGCTGCAAGCTGCGCCCCGCGAGAGTTTCCGTAAGCCTCTCTCAGCATAGCTAAATCCTCTAACGTTGTGGCAACCGGTTTCTCCACAAACACATGAATCCCTCTGCGCAGAGATTCAGCCGCAATTTTTGCGTGATCATTAAAGTAACAAGCCACAGCTATAATATCCGGTTTAGCCTGATCCAGCAGCTCATTATAATTAGCATAAACAACAGGAGAATGCCCTTCCTGCGCAGCTCTGACCGTCAGCTTCTCAATCGATTCACCTGCAGATCCCGCAGAGACGCCAACAAGACGAACCTCGGGCAATTCCCGAAGTCCGTCCATTACATAATTAATATGACCTGTCGATCCAATGATACCTAATTTCAAGGCTGTTCACCCCTTAAACATACGATAATCAGTCAAGTCGGCCTTTCGAGCGGGAACCGCCCAAGGAATGCCTGCTTCGGATGGTAGCACGCCCTGCTCAAAGCAGTTCTTCAGCACATCCTCCAAACCATCAACCCATACCGCGTTCGTCTCTTCATCAAGTCCTACCAGCGCCTTAGGAAATCCCGGAATTTCCGGTATCGCCTCCATCATCGCATTTACACAAAGCAGCTGCGGATAGGCCGCTTCCAGACCGCAAGGAATTTCATTGCTGCCTGATGCCAACGCGCCGATGCATACGCGAAGCTTATCCTCGCAGGCTGCCGTGCCTGTACTCGCGTACACTTTTTCCGTACCATCGTGAAAAACAGCTTTAATCTGATTCTCATTCTGACCTTCAGCGAAGGATATCGAAGCTTTTTCAAATTCGAAGCTAAAGATTGGTCCTTCATTGTTCAAGATCGTATGCGAAGTGTAAAACAGTATCTCCACGTCATCTTCCGTCTTAACCCTTAAGGCACAAGTATCAAAGGTTTCGATATCGTTCGCCCGGTAAAGCTCCGCCGCTACATACTGAAGCTTCGCACTCGCATCGGTTCGGGAGCCGGTCAAATAAAACATATTGTGTAAAAAGTGAGCGGTTGCATTATGAGCTACACTGTCCAGAATCCAGTCGCCTGATACGCTCTTTCTTTTCCCTTTCCAGCCGCTTTGAAAATAAGCAAGAGGGCGTCTCCACAATACTAACGTTTTCAACCGCTTAGGTTTGCCGAATGCTCCGGATAAAATATCTCGTTTCAACTCTTGAATCTGATCATTAAAGGACAAATTATAGCCTACGGCAACGAATTTGCCGCTTTGATTTCGTGCATCAATCATTTTCTGCGCATCTTGTACGGTAGCAGCTATCGGTTTCTCACATAATACGTGACTTCCATTCAACAATGCAGTGCACACATGCTGGCAGTGGAATTGAATGGGTGTGGAAATAATAGCCAAATCCGCTCCAGAAGAGGCGTAGAAGCTCTCCATATCCGTGTAAAAGGTAATCCCTCTATCCTGCAATTGTTGAACATACCGGCTGCGGTCCGGATTAACCTCTACAACACCAGCGATCGTAAACTGACTATCGTCCGTTGCTTTAAGAAGCTCCTCCACATATCTATTCCCGTAACCGCCGATTCCTACCAATAATATGGAAACTTTTTTACCGTTCATGATCCCTATCACCTCTATCACGATTCATCGATCAGCTTTTATTCTGCTGTCTGAACATGTTCGGGGACATTTTCACAATATTTTTAAATGCCCGATAAAATGTAGGCAGCGTCTCATACCCAACCTCAAAGCAAATGGAAACAATGTCCTTATCCGTCTCGACAAGCAATTTTTTAGCCAGACTAATACGTATTTCAGTCAAATATTGAATCGGAGTAATCCGGTAATGATCTTTGAAAATGTTATTCACATGCCTGGCCCCAATACCTAACCTGGCAGCAATATCACTCGCTGTAAGCGGTTCAAAATAATGCCTGTCAATATAACTGCGGATCCGCTCAGCACGAAGACTGTTGGAATCCGTTACCAGTGACGTTTGACTCGAACGTGCGAGTACCAATATAATTTCCAAAATAAATATTTGCAGCGCCCATTGATTCAAATCATCCTGATGCGTCTGCTCGAATAGCATTTTACGCAGCAATTGTCTTAAATCCGCCGCGGCAAAAGGGTTTAATTGTAAAAATGCAGACGACTTAAAGCAGGAATACAGCAGGCCTGAACGTGCATTCGCATCCAGTACCGTCTCCTCAAAAGCAAGAACAAGCAAGGTCAGCTTGGACTCGGAAAATACGGAATGATTCGAATGCGGCACAATCAAAGCAACGCTATCCTGCTTAAACTCATACTGCTTGTTATCCAGTGTAATGGTTCCTTCGCCTTCCAAGGCATATAAGATCTGGTGAATCACGTGATGATGCTCGTCGACGACATCCCCGTCCAGATGTTTGCTTTCATATAAATGAATCCCGCGCAATGGCAGTTCAATCCTTTTCAACTTCATAAGAGGCCCCCAAAATGCCCGAAAATAGCAATGATATATTCATCTTAACGTTTTGGGAACCTGCTCACAAGTAATATATTCCAATGATAGACGTGAGGCTGTGCCTCTTGTCATTGTTTAAACCCATAAGTTGGTGCATCGGTAGGCAGTCGGCTTGGGATTATGTCGGCTGCTGGAGTCGTGTTGTTGGATTGATCGGCTCTCTAACTTTTAGCAGTGCTCCAGATACCGATCTTTCATAAGTGCAAGAACCTCATCACCCGGAGTATCCCAGATAGCTTGGTTGAAAATTTCCACTTCGATTGGACCGTTGTAGCCTGCAGCTTCAACAGCTTGACGAATGCGGCGAAGCTCGATTACCCCATCGCCCATCATTCCTCTACCTAACAGCAGGTCTGGTACCGGTACAAGCCAGTCGGAGACGTGGAAGCCTCTAATCCGATCACCTGCACGTGCAATTTCACTGTATAGATTAGGATCCCACCATACATGGAATACATCGACAACAACGCCGACATCCTCTGCGTTAAATTTCTCGGCTAACGTATTGGCCTGTCCTAGCGTCACGATAACCGAGCGCTCTGCAGCGTACATCGGATGCAGCGGCTCGATACCCAGCTTAACTCCATGCGCGCGTGCGTGCGGAATTAACTGCTCGATGCCTTCCTCTACATATTGG
Source organism: Paenibacillus sp. GCM10027630 (assembly GCF_042676305.1). Lineage (NCBI taxonomy): Bacteria > Bacillati > Bacillota > Bacilli > Caryophanales > Paenibacillaceae > Paenibacillus > Paenibacillus sp. GCM10027630. The sequence goes on from NZ_JBHTGY010000098.1 coordinate 232,072, forward strand.
CGAGCTGTAGCAATGTCTTTATCAGCGGATGGACCGCAGACGAGTACCAACACTTCCGCACCCAGCTCAGCAGCCTCTTCAACCGCACGGCGGTTGTCATCCAACCGCTCTTGGCGTTCAGCCGCTGTTGCAGCCGGGAAATATCCGCCGCGGCAAAGACTGGATACTTGAAGTCCAGCGTCGCGAATATAACGGCGGCTTTCAGCCAGACCCGCTTCGGCAACCTTGTTGCGCCAAGGAGCGATCCAAGGAATTCCCGCACGTACACTGCCCTCTACTGCCTCGCGCAAGCTCCAGCGATCGGTTGTGATCTGATTTAAGCTGAGACGATCGAAATTTTGAAGTTTCTCCATAGTAACAACCTCCTTACTTTCTATAGACTGACTTGCTCAAACCTTCTCTTTGAATCTCAACTTTGCTAAGGAATTTCAGCTGCCTTACCAAAGTGAATGATCGCAAAAGAAATTGGATTCCCTTCTGGATATAAATATTAAGCACCACTCCAAGTTAAGCGTGTCCTTCAGGGACGAAAGTGATCATTCACCTTAGTAACAAAGGAGCATCTAAAGAATCTACCTCCCCAAGCCCTTAAAGGGTGTCCAGAGGGCAGAGCCCTTGGAGCCCTCCCTATAGGGAGGGTTTGGGTGGGTATATCAAATCCCAGACAAAGCTAGAACTTTACGCATACGTTCTACTGCAAGATCAGGGTTGGTAAACAAGCCAGCTTCATCAGCCATTACAAACAAGTCGGATAAGTGGACAACAGAACGAGCGCCTTCAGCTCCGGCAATCATACGGAAGTGGGACTGGTGGCCGTTCAAGTAGGCCATGAATACGATACCTGTCTTGTAGGCAAACGTTGGTCTTTGGAAAATATGCCTCGATAGCGGCAATGTCTTATCCAAAATACTGTGGAAGCGGTCGGTATCTCCAGCGTCCAATGCATGCAGCCCCGCGGCGGCAGCAGGAGCGATCGCATCGAATATACCTAACAGCGCATGGCTGAAGCCCTGCTCATCTCCACGGATCAATTCCGGATAGTTGAAATCGTCACCCGTGTACATTTTCACGCCTTCTGGCAGCAGGCGGCGCATTTTGATCTCTTTGCTCGCATCAAGCAGCGAGATTTTGATGCCGTCCACTTTATCTGCATTTGCGCGTATTACGCGCAAGCAAACCTCCATAGCGGCATCCGGGTCTTGATGCCCCCAATAGCCCGCTAATTGAGGATCAAACATATCGCCCAACCAATGCAAAATTACCGGCTGGGAAACCTGACTCAATACTTTGCCGTAAACCCGCTCATAATCCTCCGGGCTTTTGGCGCAAGCCGCCAAGGCGCGGCTTGCCATCAAAATAATGCGTCCGCCTTCGCCTTCTATGAAGGAGCACTGCTCCTCATAAGCAGCCTCTACGTCTTCCAATGTTACATTTGCACCGGGAGCCAGATGATCCGTACCCGCTCCGGAAGCCATGTTGCCTCCTACTGAACGAGCTTCCGCAATGGAATGCTTGATCAATTCCTTGGAAGCATTCCAGTCCAAGCCCATGCCGCGCTGTGCCGTATCCATCGCTTCCGCAACGGAAAGGCCAAGCGACCACAGGTAATGACGGTACTCCATTGTCGCTTTGAAATCGATTCTGGACTGCGCCAATGGGTCTGTATTGGAGAATGGATCGCAAACTACATGCGCCGCGGAAAAGGCGATGCGGTTTTTCAATGGACCCTTCGGTATTTCAAACGCTTCGGAGCGACTGAGCTCATAGGTATAGAGCTCCCCTCCGGCACGCGGCAATTGTATCGTTTGAGCCAAGTTAATTACCCCCTCTTACAATTTCAAATCAGGAATGTCGATCCAACGGCGTTCTTTCCACGATTGAAGCCCAAGCTCAGACAGTTGTGTACCTTTTGCCCCTTCGAGCAGATCCCAAGGGAACGGCGTGTCGATTACAACGTGCTTCAAGAACAGCTCCCATTGAATTTTAAAGCCATTATCGAAAAGCTGATTATCCGGGACATTCTCCCATTGCGCTGTGAAGTTGAAAGGATTCGCAATGTCCGGATTCCAGACAGGCTTAGGCGTATTTACTTTATGTTGGGTTTTGCATTCACGAAGTCCTGCCACCGCGCTGCCGTTTACTCCATCAACATGGATCGTAACCAAATCGTCGCGATCTACACGTGTAGTCCAAGAAGAGTTGACTTGTGCTACAATGCCTCCCTCAATTTCAAAGGTAGCATACGCTGCATCGTCAGCCGTACATTCGTATTTATCACCTTTCTCATCAAAACGCTCATGAATATGAGTAACACCAAGGCAGGATACAGATTTTACTTCTCCAAACAAGTTGTCCAACACATAACGCCAGTGAGCGAACATATCTGTGATGATACCGCCGCCATCTTCCTTGCGGTAGTTCCATGAAGGGCGTTGGCAAGGAATCATATCACCTTCAAATACCCAGTAGCCAAATTCCATACGTACGGACAAAATGCGGCCGAAGAAACCGGAATCAATCAATCTTTTCAGCTTGATAAGGCCTGGCAGGAACAACTTATCTTGAACGACACCGTTTTTGATACCTTTATCACGTGCCAGCTTTGCAAGCTCCAACGATTCAGCCAAGCTTTCAGCCGTTGGTTTCTCACAATAAATATGTTTGCCTGCTGCAATAGCTTTACGAACGCCTTGTGCACGAAGCACTGTAGTTTGGGAATCGAAATAAACTTGATTGTATGGATCTGCCAGGCATGTATCTACATCCGTGCTCCAGCGTTCGATTCCATGAGCTTCAGCCAATGCCTTCAGCTTGCTTTCTTGACGACCTACCAAAACCGGATCCGGAATGATAACATCACCATTAGGCAGTGCAACGCCTCCTTGCTGGCGGATTGCAACAATAGACCGGATCAAATGCTGATTCGTTCCCATACGTCCTGTTACACCGTTCATTATAATACCCACTTTAATAGTTGCCATTGTTATTGCTCCTTTCAGATTGGGGACTTAATATGTTTTGCTTGCTCTCATTGTAATCTCTCCAGCAATAGCCGTCTTATGAATATCAGAAATCAATTCTTAATTTTGGAACCGTTTGCTGCAATTCGTTATATACTTCATACTCATTATTGCTTCAAAGAAAATAGCAGCTGGGTATTCCCAACTGCTAGGCCTCTTAATTATTTGTTCAATATCCATCATTTAAATTGATTCTTTTGCTTTGCTATTTACTTATAAGTTAATTTACTAAATGGCTTAACCGCTTTTTCTAATCCTTATATGGATCAAATTCATCCGCACCTGCCATACACACCCCAATCGGCCTAAGCACATGTAGTAGCTCAATGGTCTCTGAGTGCGCATCCAGTACCTCTTGCAGCTTCCGATAAACAAACGGACTTTCGTCAGTACCGGCTCCCCGAAGCTCTACGCCAAAGTCATGCACAGCTTGCATCATTTGATCCATTGAAATCTGACCACCAGATCGGTTACGGGTTTTCCAGTTCATTTTGCCGGCTGCTTGCGTACGGCTCATGATCCTCCCCGCTCCGTGCACCGTGCTGTAAAACGAATCACGATTCTCATCCGAATCCTTGCCCCGTACAATGACAGAGATATCGCTCATGCTGCCGCCTATGAAGCCTACTTGGCCTGGAGCTGATGGCGTTGCGCCTTTGCGGACTACAATGGTATCCTTGCCATTATGTGTTTCCCGCCATGCGTAATTATGATGATTGTGCACCTCATAATCCGCCTCCCCCCCAACAATAGCAAGCACTTGTTTGATAACGTATTCCCGTCCGGCATAGGCGTACCGCCCAGCAAGCTTCATCGCTCGAAAGTACATGTCGCCTAGTTCGCTATTCATTTCAAAAAGGACGGGCGATTGGTCCATTTTTTCACCTGGTGCATTAGCCAGGAAATCTCGTCCAGCGGCCAAATTCAAGAATCCACTGGCTGTCTTGTGACCAAACCCTCTACTCCCGAAATGATTGCCAATCCACAACCTTCCCGTGCCATCCTCTTCAAACAAATCCACGAAATGATTGCCACTACCCACTGTTCCCAATTGATCACGGGCCAAAGACTTTAGCTTATCATGCTCTTGCCTCCCGATTGCAGCATAAACACCCCAGTCCGAGTCATCGAATAATTCATGGTCAACCTTCTCACTATTAACACGCCCTACTCCGAAGGAGACTTTCCGGGCGATCTGATTCATAATCTCAGGTAATCGAGGTTTAATATCCGCCGCTAGCAGGTTCGTCCGAACCGCTTTGTTACCGCACGCAATGTCGTAGCCGACACCTGAAGGCGATATTTGTCCATCATATACAATCACGCCACCTATTGGCTGACTATAGCCCTTGTGATGATCCGCCATCAGCAGGGCTTGAACCACATTGCCGTGCTCCGCACACGTTTTGGCTTGCGACAACGCGCCATGATCGGGGTTACCCCAGACGCGTACACCATCTATCGTTTGATATGCCATTTGCTTATAACACTCCTCAAATTCCTACTATAATCTCGGGTCGATCTCTTTCTCTTTAGAAACCTCGAACAGCAGGTTTGCCGCTATTTGCTTGTAAGTCTCGTTCTCTGGAGTAATTTCATTCAGCCTCACTTCAAGCATTTGTCTGCTTATACGGTGCTCATTTGCCGAAGTTCGCAATTTAGAAAAAATATTTTTTTGCTTCATGAGCTTGGCGTATTTGTGTGGAAATTTGTAGTCGTACCCGTAAATGATCGACAGATAGCCGGGATTACGAACCTTTAGATAAGGAACCACACTCCGCTCTTCTTGCTCCGGCTTAATGACAATGCCCTCCATATGGTTTTCGACCGTTAATTTAGAGAAAAACTGTTCCGCTCTGATGAATGCATCTTGCTCCTGCAAATCGAGAATCAGATACTCATCATCATTCAAGAAACGGTAGAGTTCGGAGGTTTTGCCTTCAGGTACCCGCTCTTCCCCATCCTCTAGCACTTCTTTTAAAATTGCAAACGGTTTGTAGGCCAATTCCGCATCACATGCATACAACTCCAACTGACGCTTGTATGTACGGTAAGCTTCATCCTGCTGATCCAAGGTCACATACGCTTCTCTGATTGCTCGAATATGCTTAAAGTTCTGGTATACATGAGATCCGTATGTATCACTCAGCGTCTCTTTCGATAAATGATGCTGATCCTTTTCAAAGCCGCTGGCTTCAAATTCCTGAACAAGCTTGCCAAGTGCTTCCTCAAAGCCATTTTGTCTTAAAAAATCAAGCTCCGTCTCTAAAGCCTTTCCAATCGGCCGGAACTGTCGCTCAATTAGCCCATCTCCAAGCGCTTTCCATGGCAAAAGTTCCCCATCCAGAATAAGCGCGGCTATACCATGCTCAGTCATATAGGCTCCAAATTTGTGAAGCAGCTGTTCATAAATAGGAATCAAATCAACGGCCTGAACCTTATATCCATTACGACTAACCGAGTAGCTCTGCTCCACATTGTGATGAAGATACACATTGCAGCGTGAACCCATGTATTTAGGCTGAAGCACAACTTCCGTTACACCGCGTTCAGCAAAATAATCCAGGCCCTTCCTTAGAGACTCGAGCTCTCCAGTAGCCTCATCTTTATCCGCCGGCGACATCGTACCGGAGATGAAATTGACGCGATTCTTTGAGCAATATTGCAATCTGCGAACGGCTTCGTCATCCAGGTCCTGAAGCGATACTTTTCTCTCTTCTCTGAACAGGATCGGAAGTTCTTCCTGCACTACAGCCACTTGTGACTTATGATTTTTGTAAAATGGCCTTGACGAAATGCGAACCGAAGTCAGCATATTACCGTGCGCACTTCCCGTATCGAGATGGATTTTGTTCTTTATCCGAAAAGTCTGCTTAGCTGCAATATGCCCGAACAGATGGTAAGGGTGGTTGCCAACCGCTTCTTGCTTTAGAAAATCGAGCTGCTCCTCAAAAGCAGCCTCTCGATCAATCCGAAAGTTGCGTTGCTGGCGAGTCGAGTTCGTATCCAGCTTACCAATGTATTTATTACGGCAAGGAGCATGTGTTACATAATATGAAGGTCCTTGCATGCCAACATAGTGATAAAATGGCTTAGATAACTCTACCAAAAATGAGAATTTTTCAAAAAGCTCACAATCTCCTATAAGCACTTGCGTCGAATCGAAATAACTGTGCAGCAGTTCCGGATCCACACCTTGAATCTGACCCTTTACGTAATTGTAAACAAAGTTCTCGTGATTACCCATGACAAGCAGAAAATGCTCACGGTTTTCATAGAGGAACTCGATCGTCTCCCGCGTTTGTTTCCCCTTATCAATCCAGTCGCCAGCAAGAATGATTTTTGTATTAGTGAGCTTATCCGTCGCGAACAGCTTACCATCGGCCACCCGGTAACCATAGTCACGAAGCAGTCCCTGGAGCTCTTGAACACATTCGTGAACGTCCCCAACCACAATGTACCCTAGCCCCTGTGGGAGTATCGAGGATATATACGCCTCCCAATCCTGCACAATCACTCGATAGTTCGAATTCGGCAGCCCTTCGTTCGGCATGTAAAAATCTTTAGCGCGCACCTTATGAATTTTGCTGTAACCTTCCCGTGACAGGACAGGTAGAACCTCCTTTCTCAGTCGATTTAGGTGATTAGAAATTAGTTTTTTTGATCTTTCAGAAGCGTAGTAATCTTCTCGTTTACGATAATCAAACAGAATAACCTCAAGATTGTAATTATTCTCATGAGCGATTTCACGAACTTTAGTTCGGTAATCTTCAGCCAGTCCAATCGTGTCCATCACCACAAACTCCGCATTAATCGGAAAAGAAGTGACAAGCCTCAGTCTTTCAAACAAAAGTTGAAAGGTATGCGAGCTCGCCTCTAACATTACCTGGTCATACTTGTCATAGTCATAGCCCAATATTTCCTGCCGGATTCCGTCTGATGACAGGTACTGCACATTCGTCCGTAAGCCCCTGGAAGCATCCTCTAATTGTAGCTGCGGGATCAGCACTTCTTTAGCAAAAGTCGATTTCCCGCATTCTGTTGCCCCTACGAGCAGAAATATCGTATGTACACGCGTTTGAATGTCCACTCTCTATTCCTCCTTTCTACGAACAATAACGCATTGCGTCGTATGTAACTGTTCAACCCGGTCACCAACCATCAAGTACTCAATCTCCACAGGCAATCCTTCAATCGTCTTAGCAAACCATAGTTGGAATGCTTCTTGACCCATTTCCCACTTATGATCCTCATGCCGAAATCCTTCCAACTCGTAGTACTGGTTAAAATCGGCATTCGGTGTTGTTATAATGAAGTTTTCAAAATCGACACCGCTGCAAATTTGATGGATAAGCTCCGCGGCCGCACCCTCACTCATATGCTCAATCACTTCCGTTAAAATAACATCAACCTGCTCCCCATTGTACGACTCCAGAAAATGATCCAGAGAGTGGAAAGTCGCAATGTTATCGATTTCCTTAGCTCTCGCTTTGCGATTCACGACCTCCAGCAGCTCATCAACCACATCTACCGCGTAATAGGTGCCATCTATTTTCCTGGAAAAAGGAATGGCATAAAATCCCTCGCCACATCCCACATCCAAGATCGGCTTGTTAAACGGAACCACGCCTGCAATATAATTACGCCGCTGCATGGCGGTACCGCCATACTCCAGCCCGATTGAATAGCGGTTTGTTTGTTCGATGTGTGCTTTGTATTTCTTAAACCGCTCCTTTGTGTTGAGAAAGTTCCTCGCAAAAAGACTCCGGATATAAAATGGAGCATCAATGACGTTAAGGCTTCGAATATATTTATCTAGAATGGCATCCGAAATATCCATATACTCGTCTCCAAACATAGACAAAAACAGGCACAGCACACCGACAACATGCAAGAGGTGATACAAGCTTTTATTCGTTGTAATGGTCAGTGAATAACTCTTATGTGCCTGATGCTGCAAGGAAAAGGAATACTCTTTCAAGTGCTTCTGGAAAAATTCAATATATCGCACCCGTTCAACTTGAACCAAATTGATGAAAAAGGAGTGCTCATATCCTTCCTCGTCCCGATCGTCCTGCGCCTTGAAAGCTGCAGAGAAAAACTCATTCACCGCATTAAGCGGAAATAAGAGTGTATTAAATCTAGAAACATTTAAATACTCAAAACTTTCATTTTCATGCTGCTTGTAGGATATATCATTGTCCGCATCCTTAAAATAAACGTTAAAAGTTGCGTCATCGGAATACCAGCCGTATGCCATCCCTTGGCGAACAGGACGAAGCTGCATACCTGTACCTGGGTTTTTCTTGATTAAAAAAGTGAATTTCGGATTCGTAGATTTCAACTGAACAATTGCCAACAGAGTCTTCCTCCTATATATCATTCTAAATGGGGAATTAATATCCCCCTACTTCTTGTAAAGCTTCCCGAAACAAGGCGTCCAACTGGCTATCTCGTAATGAATCACCTTTAGAACTCAAGGATGCTGCCGCCTTTTCCAACACATGAAACCGCTCTTCTAAATAATGGTTGATAGGATTAAGCCGCGGCTCGTAGTCTAGCTCCTCACCTGCTTTTTTCCGTGTCAGCAATTGATTTACCACTTGCCATAACTCCTCATCCTTTGGAATGAGTCTATCTACCAGGACATCGAACTCCATCGGCGCCATCTCACCATATCGATGGATCCACTCACAGGCGAGAACGGGTCGAAGCACATAAAAGTATTTCTTGATCTTGACCTGCTCTCCCTGCAAATACTCACGGTAATTTCCCCGAGCCATGTTCAAATAATGGTACATACAAGACTTCGGTGAAAATGTAAATGGAGAAATCCCTCTCAGCTTCTCAGCCGCACTGTATTTCTCGGCATATGAAATCGGCGATTGCAGCCACTCGAGCAGCGGAGGGTTCGACTTGCGGAATAAATTTAGTGCTTTCCGCAAATCCCAACCGCTTATATCAAGCATATCGTTAATAGGTCGTTCTATGACATCCCGCTTATCAAAAATGGACAAGTACCACTCCGGCTTCCTAAGATAAATAAACCGTACATCGTAATCGCTATCCCGTGATGGGAACCCCCACGCCCGACTGCCTGATTCACAGGCATACAGGATTGTTATTTGCTCCTCTTGTTCTATCTGATCCAGCTGTTCCTTGATAACCTTTTGTATATGATCCATCGTCATTCCTCCAAGTCCATCGTTTCAATCTTTTCCACCATCGAGCCATAGCCCTTCACCGTCTGCATAATGTAGCTCAGCACCATATCACTCCAACCATAGATATAAAAGGTATTTCGATCTTGCTGTGGAACCATCGCACTGCGATAAGGGGCGATATCAATAATGAATGCTTTAACTTGAGGGTTCACCTTAGTACGGTATTTTTGTAAGGCTTCATAAAATGGGCTGCCACTGTTCTGCTGTTCGTCTGTGATAATGATAATTTGATCAACCTTGCGCCGCTCAGCGAGCAGCTTCCGCACAGGTGCTCCAGTATCTGTACCACCGCGGGCTTGAATCCGGTCAGCTTGTGATAAAATACTGTCGCGCCGGGACGGCTTGGCATCCTCTACCTCGGTATCAAACAACCAGAACAGCGAGTTTCCTTGCGTTTTCTTGTACAAGGCCAGAGCGAACACCGACCCAATCTGCAAATACTCACCATTCATCGATCCTGATATATCCAAGAAGATAGCCGTCCGATCCTCCAGATCCGGCAAATTCGCGAACGTATACTCTACAGCATCTCGAAGCGCATCGCGCAGAACGGGATGTTGGACTTGCCGAAATGCTTTAGCGAATCGGAAAGGCAAAATCTTAGATTTTTGCAATCCTCGTTGATCCGTTAAGCGTTCTACCGCTGTCTCCAAGTTGTATCGATTTTCAAAAACACCTGCTCGCTCGAGCGTATTCAAGTGGCGAAGCAGCGCAAATGTCGGCATTTGATGAAGAAGCGCATCCCAAACTGCCTTTGTTGGCTTAACAGCCCCAGTAACCACTTCATGTGGCAATTTTCCAGTTTCAATCCAGTTTAATTGCTCTGCTTCAGAATCCGCCTTCTTCAACTGCTCCAGTGCTTGCACTTGGGGGAGCAAAGACAAGTTGGCCTCTTGACCTCGCAAGTAACGAAATAGCGCTTGCTGCTTTAGATCAGCTGGCTTCGGATGAGCTGTTGCAATCGCATCGCCCAAGCTGTATCCTCGTCCTCGGCCGTTATACTTGATTGCCCAGTACTCAGATATACTTGCTAGAAAACGGTTAACTTGCCTTTTCACGGCACGCCCACCTTCCCCACGACCCAAACCCTTCAAGATCATTAGGAAATCGGTCAAATCGGAAGGAATCCGCACGACATTCAGAAAGATTTTCGAAAACAAATCTGGTCGGTAAGCCGACAGAATTGCCAATCCGAACAAAGGCTGCAAGCGCATATATCCTTCATTCCGGGCATAGACAATGGCTTTAGCCATAAACAATGGGTTACTTTGTGCCATTTCGCGGTGCATTTCTTCCGCTTCAGTTAAAAGTTGTTGCTGATCAGCGTAGAAGGTGTTGCCAAATGTATTGGTTACCAGTGTCTGTACGTATTGCTCCTCGGCGGAGCGGGTGTAGGCTGGGAAACCTTCTTTATTCTTTATAGTTGAGAACAATTTTTTCGCAAAACTCATGATTATAGCCTCCTTAATTAAAAACCGGCGAAGAAAAGCAGAGAAGGTTAACTGCAGGAGTCGAACCTGCCATAAAGACCGGGTAAATCATTGTGGCGCATAAGTAGCGAAGAAACCCTCCCCGGCGCCTCGCCGGTATTCACTTGTGTGGTGGTGTGAGGAAATAAGTTGAGAAGACATCGGTACAGCGTTTGTGCGCTCTATACCGTCCTTTTTGACGAAGTAGCCCTCTCTGGCGCCTCACACCTAAGAAATCTTTTTTCAATTCATTGTTGAGGAAAAAGTGCGGAAAGGAACATGCTGCTCTACCATCTGAGCTACCTCACCCTGCGGTGAGAGTTGGACTCGAACCAACGACAAGCCGATTAAAAGTCGAAGTAACCCATCCATGCGCCTCAACAATATTGTCTGCCTCATCCCTATTGGATTTGGCTTTATGCATCTATCTTCGCTCATCTTCACCTTCACGAACATGGTGAAAGTATGACGATAAGTAAAAAGATGAAAATCCCATTGGTGGATAGGAGCGGGTATATCCCGCAAATCTGTCAGCCACCTTGTGCAGCAGCCTATGTGATGTCACCCATCCGAGATAAAATTTGGCTGCCCGGGCAGGAATCGAACCTGCGGTCGATGATTCAAAGTCATCTGCCTTCCCACTTGGCTACCGAGCAATATTTGGGGAGACCAACCAGACTCGAACTGGTACTTGCGGAGTCACAATCCGCCGCGTTCGCCCTTTCGCCATGGTCTCCATGTGTTGCCAAATAAAAAGCTATCTGTTCACGGATTCACCTCTGCAAAAGGCAGAGACGAATCATCGTGCATAGATAGCTCAATTCACGTATGAGGGTGCTTCTTCACCAGTAGGCAAAGGGAGCGTTCATGCCTATGGTCCGGCGGATCATACCTCATTTTTATGAATCGGCTATACCTGTTACTGAATTCCTGATGCTTTTCCTGATGCTGCCAATCGTTTTTAATCATCATCATCCTTCTCACCTCGCTTTCAATTGGCTGTAAGTTCAGCCTGCATAAGTTTTGTGTTGTTGCCCTATGTACTTTGAAGGGATCAAAAAAAGACCCCCTTTACCCACTGATCCTTCCCTACAGCATTTTAGCCATAGAAAAAGACCACTTGGTATCAAGCAGTCTTTACATGAACGCTTATGTAAAATTTAAAGCTGGGGTCAAGTTGTTGTGCACAACTTACTGACCGCAATGCTTCTGCGTCTGTAAAGAATGCCATTATGAAATTGGTTACAGGAAAGATGTTGTTTATGCTCCTGAGTCTGTATTGGACTTCTCTTAATATCTTGGTGATTCTTCATTCCCCATGGATTGAAATTTTTCATTGTCCTGCACCTCTTTTCACATAATGATTTTGCGCCCCCGGCACCTTACGACCTCGGTTTCACAATTTGATTTTCGCTGATTTAAGAACTCACGAACAGGGCGAATGTATGGCGAACCATAAAAACTTTTCCATTTTCTTCAACTCGAGCGCTTGATATAATGAAAATCATAATATTAACGGAATCGCTACATGCAGGGGGAAAGCAAATGGCTCGTGAAAGTTTCGACAAGGAGATTCAATTTCTTCGCATGCTGGCTTTAGCTGGGGGAGCATATAGCAGACAACAATTTGCCGATCGTCTCGGCATTTCTGTACATACCTATGATAAAACGCTGCGAAATCTTAAAGAAATGGTAACCGTCCTACAACAAGGTCTCCCTTTGGAACAAGGAACTGAACTCTCAGAGGGGCTCCGCTATAATTATTATGAATCTGCCGAGCCGCTGCTCCTTTTCTTGTTTCGCGCGAAGTCCATTAAAGAAACGGAAAGCATCCGGCTTACATTACTATTAACCGCAGTCCAATCGCAGGAGCTAACTGCCAGAGATTTGCAGGACATCTGCAGCGAGCAAATGCCAGCCGACTGTCCACTCCCCGATGAAAAGACCATCCGAGGAGATCTGAAATATCTGGAGGAAGTTGGCGTTATTATCCGTACAAACGGAGGGCGTCCCTATCGATACAGGGCAGCTAACGACCTAGTCGACCAATTATCCGACGATGAACTCATGGATCTTTTCGACTATGTAGATGTCATCGCCAACACGCAGATTCCGTCCGTGCAGGGCTATCTGCTTCGTGATACCTTGAAAAAGGTTTTACGAAATCGGGGATTTAATGCTGAGGCTGCGGAAACCCACCGATACAAATACAATTACCATTCACGCATTCTCGACGAGGCGCATCTCTATACGATTTTCCGCGCCATTCAGCAGCGAAAAAAGCTCCATTTTCTTTATCTATCACCTAAAAAGGGTAAGAACTACGCTTCTCAAAATACAAATCCACTCTTTGAGCGAGAAACGAAGGGTATTGCAGAAACGGTACTCCCACTCCGAGTCATCTATGACCATCAATACGGGCGCTGGTATTTAATCGGACATAATACCCGCATAGGAATAATGAAATTCCGTATGGAGGGACTTACTCAGATTGAAGAAGGCGACACCGTTCAAGAAGAAGAGTTTGCTCGAAAACTCAGCGCTGTAGAAGAACAGATGAAAACAAGCTGGGTTACGGATACCATGCGCACTATTAAAGTGGTCGCTCGATTTTATAATCCTGAAATATCTGGTGCTAATTTTATTCGGGAACGGGTTGAGACGCAAGGACAGTGGGGAACCATTACGGATGAATCGGAAGCAACGTTCCGCTACGAAATCAATGTAAACGGAATCTATGAAATAAAGCCGTGGTTGCGGAGCTTCGGTTCGAGCTGTGAGGTCCTGGAACCTGCATGGCTTCGTAAGGAATTCATTGCAGAATGGAAGGAGATTCACAACTACTATGAATCCATTCGAGAAAATATTTAACTTCCAAATCATCTCACGTCTAGACGCAGCAGGCTCCTTGGCGCTAACTTCCCAAGAGAGGTCATGGCTGAAAACGATGCTGGTACACTCGGCCTCCGCCGAAGCCTTCACACCGGATACATTGAGCAAGCTCAACCTCCTTTTAAATACCGAGGCCTTAACCGAATTAAGTGAGATTATTGTTGAAAAAGCCAAAAGCCAGGAGCGGCAGGTCTACCATCCACTACTTCGCACGTTCCGTCGAATAATTATGCAGGACAGAGGGATCCTTCTTACTTACCGTATTAAGCATGGCGGAGTTAAAACAAATCAGTCCGGCTTCCCTCATAAGCTGGAATACAACATGGTGAAAAGAGAATGGTACCTGCAATGGTACAATACGCGCATTCATTCTCTTATGTCTACAAAATTAAAAAATATCGTAACGGTAGAGGAAACGATTCTGCCTGACGATCGGGTTTTAACGTTGAAGATAACGTTAGAGCGCCTGTTAGAGGCACGTAAAGAATACGCAGTGGTTCAAGTCATTCCGACCTTTAATGCTGAACTGTCACGAATTTTATACGCTTTTTCCTGCTTTGAAAAGTCGGTCTCCTTTGATGAAGACTCCGGTATCTATCAAATTCATGTAACCTACCTTGCAGACGAAAGCGAGTTTTTATTGTCAAAAATTCGATTCCTCGGACTGCGAGTAAAAATTGTTGAAGGTGATTATCTCAAGAGGCGCATGCTGGAATCCTCATCTAAAGCGATTGCCCGATATGCTGACCAAAACTGATCCGGCACAATCTTTAATAAAAACTCCTAACCAACCCAAAAACCCGCGAAGCTCGCGGGTTTTTCGACTAATAAAAAGTCACTTCACAGCTGGAACCCAACGGAATCAGCTCACATAAATAATGGTAAATCAACTCCTTATCTATTTGGTTTACAAATACGGTCGAGTGAAAATCAAAATGATTGGTGGCGTTAGTCGAATCATACCTATTAAAGGTCAATTGGCCGTATGAGAATAGACGGTTGATTAACGTCACTATTTCATCCTGATCTAATTTTCTGCTCATAGCTGAATTTATTACGGATTGAGGCAGTTCTTGGGCTTGGGGAACCCTGTCGGATTGGACCATGTTGTACGATTTCACTTTAAAGCACACATAGGGGTGCAAATGGTCGGAAGCAAATAATTTCAAGCTGCGTATTTCCTTTTGGGGCAATTGCAAATCATCATTCCACGCATAAATGGTCGCTGCATTTTTCCCTTGAGTATGCACCCTTACATATCTTAAATGCGGGAAACGTTTTTTAATCAATTGCTCTGATAATAAACGGGTCCTCACTGCGATCACCTCGTTTTATCCATTTTTATGATTGCGTTTTCACTTATAATGCTACTGTTAGAAAAAGAAAGGCAGCTATCTTGGATGAGAAATAGATAGCTGCCTCCAACTATTAAATTCATTCAGGTACTGATAAACCAAGACCCTCCGCAACGCGTTGACCGTACTCCGGATCTGCTTTATAAAAGTGCCCGATTTGTCTAAGCTTAATTTCGTCTTTCTCCACAGGCTGCATAGCGCCAACAATGGTTTGAACCAGCCGTGCACGCTCATCTTCACTTAACAAACGGTATAAATCTCCAGCTTGTGTATAATGATCATTATGATCATAGGCCACGCTATCCGCTAATCCCGACACTTCGTAGGCAGCTTGCTTAGTCTCCGGTGTTTCTGTTGGCCCGCCGTAGCTGTTAGGCTCATAATACACAGATCCTCCGCCATTGTTATCATGACGCATTTGTCCATCCCGCTGATAGTTGTTCACAGCATTCCGCGCTCGATTGATTGGCAAATCCTGATGATTGGCTCCTACACGATAACGATGCGCGTCATGGTAGGCAAACAATCGGCCTTGAAGCATTTTATCTGGGGAAACATCGATACCGGGCACGAGAGTTCCAGGAGAGAACGTAGCTTGTTCAACCTCCGCAAAATAGTTTTCCGGATTTCTATCCAGAACCATTCGTCCTACTTCAATTAATGGGTAGTCTTTTTGAGACCAAACCTTGGTTACATCGAACGGATCAAACCGATAAGTATTAGCGTCTTCCAGAGGCATGATCTGAACACAGAGCTTCCACGCTGGGTAATCGCCGTTTTCAATGGCATTAAAGAGATCTTCCGTATGATAGTCGGCATTAACACCGGCGATTTGTGCCGCAACCTCAGGAGCTAAGTTTTGAACCCCTTGTTCGGTTTTAAAATGATATTTAACCCATACGCCTTGACCCTCCGCATTTACCCATTTGAAGGTGTGGCTCCCAAAGCCATGCATATGTCTTAGCGTTGCCGGAATTCCTCGATCAGACATTAGAATAGTAACTTGATGCAAGGACTCAGGAGATAAGGACCAGAAATCCCATACGGCATTCGGGTTTTTTAAATGTGTTTGCGGATGACGTTTCTGTGTATGAATAAAATCAGGGAATTTAATGGCATCACGAATAAAGAAAACAGGCGTATTGTTGCCCACCAAATCATAGTTTCCTTCTTCTGTATAAAATTTCACGGCAAATCCACGCGGATCACGCACCGTATCTGCAGAACCCAGTTCACCGGCAACGGTTGAGAACCGAATGAACATGGGAGTGCGCTTTCCTACCTCTGACAAAAAATTAGCCTTGGTATAAGCAGATAAATCGTTCGTGACTTCAAAATATCCGTGTGCACCCGCTCCCTTAGCATGAACTACTCGTTCAGGAACACGTTCTCTGTTGAAATGTGCGAGCTTTTCTAATAAATGTACGTCTTGAATAAGTACGGGACCGCGCGGGCCTGCTGTTATTGAGTTTTGGTTGTCTCCAACGGGAGCGCCCCAACTGGTAGTAAGCTTGTTCTTTTCAGTACTCATAATAGAATCACCTCGTAATTATTTTTAGTCATATAAAAGTACGCTATGTACTGACCTCACTTGCCTTACTCATATTTATGACTGTAGAGGGACATTCATTCTTATACCGTCCAAAATAACGGAAAAGCTGAGACCTCCTCATTATGAGATGTTGGGAAATATGCCCTTCATAACCATTAATCCTCTAAAGCCAACCCAGCATTCCCTATGGTACATTAAACCTGAAAGCGCTTCACAATACCATATATGGAAAAGGATGAGCCTACATAATGAAAAAATTAGTCAT
This sequence comes from Paenibacillus sp. GCM10027630, assembly GCF_042676305.1. Lineage (NCBI taxonomy): Bacteria > Bacillati > Bacillota > Bacilli > Caryophanales > Paenibacillaceae > Paenibacillus > Paenibacillus sp. GCM10027630. The sequence goes on from NZ_JBHTGY010000098.1 coordinate 248,849, forward strand.
TGCTTCCACAGTTGCCTTATCACTTTTATTTCCTGCCATTGGTTTAACGATGCCTACGGCGGCTTCGGCACAAGAGAGTTATGCTACTAACGGTCATAAATTTGTTAATACAGCTAAATCTTATATCGGTAAAGTCACCTACCGCTTTGGTACTAGAGATCCTCAGCATCTGACTTTTGACTGCTCTGCGTTTACTCAATTTGTTTTCAGTCAGAACGGAATTAATCTCCCTTGGGGATCAAGCGCACAAGCACAATTCGGATCTCGAGTACCTAATAAAGCGCAGTTATCCATTGGTGATCTTATCATGTTCAGTGTGAATAAGCCCGGCCATATCGATCATGTTGGTATTTATATTGGAAATGGAGAGTTCATCAGCAATACTAAAAGCTCTGGAGTTGTCATCTCATCTCTGAATACCGGCTACTGGAGCACGCGTTATATTACAGCCCGCCACTACTAGAATTAGATTGAACCCATTCATCTATCATGGGTAGAGCTGAAGTCAATCAATCTGCTGCACAGCCTCTCCAGCAGATGGCGTTCATGACTTATGACTAGCACACCCAATCGGCGCTCCTTCACTCTGTCTCGAACAGCTTGCCATAGCTGCGCCTGCGTTATAGCATCCAGCATGGCCGTCATTTCGTCGGCAATGAGGTAACGGGTGCCCGGTCCTAGAGCCCGGGCAATGCAAAAGCGCTGCAGCTCACCGCCGGACAGCTCATTAGGCCACCGGTCCAGCCAAGCCGGACCGATCCCTAGCGCTGACAGGAGCTGCGGATCAGGCTCCCCCGCCTCCAGCAGCGTCTTCCGCATCGTCCAGCGGGGATTGACCGCCTTCTCCGGGTGCTGGAACACCATCTGCACCGGATGGTAACCGCTTCGGGGCAGCGGAGCGCCGCCAAGCGTGACATCTCCTTGAATAGGCTCGGCGTAGCCTGCCAGCAGTCGTCCCAAGGTCGACTTGCCGCAGCCGCTGGGCCCCGCAAGCCCGATAATTTCGCCAGGCTCAATGCGAATATCAAACTTCTCAAATAACCAATGTTTCGTATTATATCGATAACCAAGCTTTCTTCCTTCAAGAGGCATGGATGCACCTCACCATCCCATCGCGAAGCTCACTAGCCTGGGGCAAGCTTTCCATGCATGCTTGCACCGCCAATGGACAGCGTGGCGCGAATGCACAGCCTGCGGGAACAGCTCCCGATAGTGGCTGTGAGCCGGGAATAGGAACAAAATCATTGTGCGGAAGCGCCCTCCATAAAGCTTGCGTATAAGGATGCCTCAGCCGCTCTCCCTTACCGCTGAAGTCCTCTCGGTTGGCTATTTCGACCGTTGTCCCTGCATAGAGCACGGCAATCCGATCCGATATGGTTAGGGCGGATTCGATATCATGAGTGATCAGCATTACCGCACAGCCTTGATCCGCAAGCTCGCGCAGCTGACCAAGTGCTTCTTTGATCGAGGCTGCATCCAGCCCAGGAGTCGGCTCGTCAGCAATGACGAGCCTTGCTCCACTTACCGTTGCCGTTGATACGAGAACTCTTCTCGCCATACCGCCGGAAAGCTGAAACGGAAACATGGTTTCGACTTCTGCCTTTAGCCCATATCGCCGGAAAATAGCGCGTTGGGCCTTAACAGGGTCTCCTGTCTTCACAGAATGCCTAACCTGCTTTCCCACACGTATTAAGGGATCCAAGTACTGCACGGATTGGGGAATCAATGCAATCTCGCTCCCCCGCAGCTTGTCCTGTCTGGACGGAGTCAGCTCCTCGCCTCCAAAAGAGATATTGCCGGATACATGAGCATTGCTTGGAAGAATGCCTAATACCGCATGAGCCAGAATACTTTTACCCGAACCACTGGAGCCAATTACTGCAACTACTTCACCTGCATCCACAGCAAGCTCGAGGTTATGTATAACCTGAAGACGCTTTTGGCGCAAAAGACTAATATATTGGGTAAATCCTACACATAAATCGTTAACCTTAAGCAAGGACATAGCAGCCCCTCCTTCACTCTTGTTGATTACTTGTTGAATATTTGCTGCCACTCCGCTTACGTCTCTCCTTAATTACCTACGGCTAAACAGTTAAGGGTTACTCCAGTCATTGAATCAACCTGTCTACTCGTGAGCCCTGTTCGGATCAGCAAGCAGTCGAAGATTTTCACCTAATCGGCCAAAAGCAATCACAATAATTAATAAGCATAATCCAGGGAATACAGCTAACCACCACATCCCGGTAGAAAGATATCTCATGGATTCCGATAAAATAATCCCGATCGCAGGCTCATGCGGAGACAATCCCATTCCTATAAAGGTAACGCCAGCCTCGTGCAGTATGGCATGCGGAAAAATAAGCAGCAGCCCGATCAGCAGCTGTGGAAGCAAATGCGGTAAAATATGCCTCGTACCGATCCACCAGCGGGATTTGCCTAAACGTCGGGATACCTGCACATACTCAGCGGTTCGAAGGTTCATGACTTCAGCGCGAATAACTCTGGAAAGGCTCGGCCAATGGGTCAACGCTACACCTACTATTACCCCCTTTGCCCCGCCTCCCATTACAAAAGCAATCAGAATTAACGTAACAAGATGAGGGACACTCAAGAACAGGTCGATCAGCCATGTAATTAAACGGTCCGTGATCTTGCCCATAGTAGCCGCCAGCAGCCCCAATAGAGCAGCAATTATGACACTGACCGCTCCTGCGAGCATACCTGTTTTGATGCTTAGGACAAGCCCTTTGAGTGTACGCGTCAGCATATCCCGCCCGAGCCAATCGGTGCCAAAAGGATGCGCCAACGATGGCGGCAGGTTGCGGGAGTTCAGGCTGATGGATAGATTATCGTTTCCAAGCAGCGAAGATCCAAGCCAAACTGCCGTTAATAACACAGCTGTGAAAAGAGCAGACAGCCATGTTTTATGTCTTCGATGAAGCTTGGGCAGATGGAAAAAACCGCTCCTCGCCATTTCGTTTATTCGGCTCATAGGACATCTCCTTCCCTCATTCTCGGATCTACCCTACGGTATATAAGATCGGCCAATAAATTTCCGGTAAAAACAAACAACGTGCTGCACAGCACGATGCCCAGCAGCAGCGGTACATCTCCGCGCAGTCCAGCCTCTACTGTTGCTTGTCCGAGCCCGGGATAGGAGAAAACCTGTTCAGCCAGCACGGCTCCTCCGAACAATTCACTGAAGGAGGTAAACTGGAGCGTAACCGCAGGCAGTGCCACGTTGCGCAAGCCATGTCTCCAGAACAAAGTAAACCCTCTCTCTCCTCTCGCTCTGGCAAACAGAATATAATCGCTGTCTAACACAGATATCAGCTTCTGACGGGTGTGCAGTGCTATAGTAGAAATACCGGTAAAGCTTAGGGTAAGAGCAGGCAAAAACATATGAACCATCCGGTCCTGCCACGTAACATCTTGGGCCAATACACCTGCCGGAACGCCCAAGCCAATGGGAAACCAGCCCAGCCACACAGCAAATAGGAGCAATAATACAAGCCCAAGCCAGAAGGTGGGCGTTGAAGCCAATGTATAACAATACCACTGAATCACCCGATCTATCCACGTACCCTTTTTCATAGCGGCAACGACACCAACACTAAAACCAATAATGCCGGATAAGAGCCAAGCCGTTCCCATCAGAGCAGCCGAGCTGAGAAACCGCTGCTGGATAACTTCAAGCACAGGGCTTCGGTATATCATCGACATACCGAAGTCACCACCGATCAATGAAGTAATCCAGCGTATGTAACGCTCAGCAGGCGGTTGGTCAAATCCCCAATGTGCTGCTATGGCCTCACGCTGCTCAGGACTAACTCGCAGCATATCTGCTCCCACGTAAGCTTGGACAGGATCGATTGGTGAAAATTCGACTAGCGCGAATGAGAGGGCGCTTACCGCAAGCAGCAGAATAATCAGCTTCAAGCTTTTCTGCAGTCCATATAACATGATGTTATGCATCAACGACATCCCCCTGCTTACTTTTTGCGCCATTCCTCAATGTTGCTGGTAACCGGCCAACCGTGTCCGTGAGGATGAATCTGCTGTTTGCCGATATCCAACCCATCCTTGACCAAATACAAATGATCGATATTGACAAGCCATGCCCAAGGTGCATCTCCTAGCGCGCTTAACCCTGTATTGCCGTCCCACTGAGCTTTTTTCCAGAATTCATTGGCATCCTTGTCATTTAGAGCAAGCAATGCTTGCTTCATATAATTCTCGACAGTCGGATTCGTATAGTAACCTGGATTCAAATAATCAATGCCGCTGTATTTACTGCTATAAACACTGTATACCTCTGTCGGGTCATGGCTTCCCCAGCCAAAAAGCACAGCATTCGCATGCATAAGCTTTCCCAGCTCATCCCAGCTCTTTCCTTCAACCTTAACGTTGATCCCAAGCGGCTTGATCATATCAGCTGCGGCAATCGCAAGAGATTGGCGGGTAACGTCGTTCGAAGGATACAAGAGACTGAATTCGGCCTTCAAGGAGCCCTTTTCGAGAATGCCGTCTCCGTTGCTGTCCTTCCAACCGTCATTGGCAAGGATTTGCTGCCCTTCTTTTAAATTGGCATCAGTGATGACCACTTTCGGATTAAACCAAGGCAAACCGTCATTGATGGTAAATGCCGGCGTTCCATGTCCTTCCAGTACTCCTTGTACAAGAGCTTTTCTGTCGATAGCGATATTAATAGCTTTACGGATGGATAATTGAGAGGTTACATCATTACCTATCGGATTGCCGTCCTTGGTTTTGGCGCCGGACTTTACGTAAGGGAACATGATTCCGCGATTGTCTACAGTACGGGCAGTCTCCAGCCGCATCCCGGTGACAGGCTGTTTACTGAATGCAGCGGGAATATAAGAGACATCAACCTTCCCGGCCTTTGCTGCTGCATATGCTGCATCTTCACTCAGAAACAAGAAGGTCAGCTTTTGGAACACAGGTTTGGTACCGTAATAATCCGGATTAGCCTCTACGATGACTTGCTGTCCTTTGTCCCACTGCACAAGCTTATAAGGCCCTGACCCTATAGGCTTCTGGGCATAATCCTTACTATGGGCATGCTTGGGTACGATTCCAGTCGCGACTAGCATTTGAATAAAAGTGGAATTAGGTTCTTTTAAAGTAAATTTTACACTGTAATCATCTACCGCCTCTACACTCGACACGTAGCTGAGATCAATGGACGAACCGCTCTTGGACGCTGTCTCGTAGGTATACTGGACATCTGCAGCCGTCAAGGGTTTACCGTCAGAAAACTTGGCGTCCTTACGCAGCTTAACTGTCCAAACCAATCCACCATCTCCGATTTCATAACCAGTAGCCAGATCATTTACAACTTTCAGATCAGAGTCCCTCTTCAGCAGAGTACTCTGGAAAAGCGGAGAGCCATAACGTCCCCAACCTGTTGTAGGATCGAAGCCAGCTTCCGGCTCACCACCGACTGCCAGAACCAATTCGTTAGCAGCTTTAGACGATTCTTCCTTCGGTTTCGCTGTACAACCGTTCATTACCATTGCTGCAATCAAACTGATAATAAAAATAAATGCAAATCTCTTTCTCACACTATCCCACTCCTAATCCTTTTTATCTGTTTTCATGTCCACAAGCCTATGATGAATTCACGAATAGAAAAATCACCCAGTAGCACGAATCATTAAAATAGTAACACACTTGAAATTCCGAGTCACTACCCCGTGTTATTTTTTCAAAAAATTATGTTACAAAAAAGGAATTAGCCTGTTCATATCGAATAGACTTAGATTGCAGCTAAAAAAATCGCATATTTACTAGTCAGGTGCCTTTGTATTAAAAAAGGATAACAGGGAATCGGGTGCAAATCCCGAGCGGTCCCGCCACTGTAACCGGGGAGTTTTTTTCCAATGTATCACTCGATGAACGCATATCGGGGAAGATGGAGAATGATGAGGAGCCGGGAGCCAGGAGACCTACCTGATTAGCACACCCACAGGCCTTCGCGGAAAGGAGCGGTGTACGAACATGGATTCAGCTTCTTCCACCTGCTGTCGTCTATTGCCGCGTACCCATAACCAATTCCAAAGGGATTGGTTTTTTAGTTTTTTCACCTATTTTTGAATCAGGAGGATTTCACAATGCAAACAAAAAAATGGCTAAGCACTTCACTCTTAGTGTTGGGATTTACGGTGTACCTGACATTTAATGAGCCTCAATCGGCCTATGCTATGCACATTATGGAAGGATTTCTGCCTGTAGGATGGGCTATTTTCTGGTGGGCGGTCTTTATTCCTTTCTTCATTCTAGGCCTAAGAGCTTTAACCCGAATTACGAAGGAAACTCCGGAGTTGAAAATTATGCTGGGATTAGCGGCAGCCTTTACCTTCGTTCTCTCGGCGCTCAAAATCCCGTCCGTAACGGGGAGCAGCTCCCATCCGACAGGAACAGGTCTTGGTGCTGTTATGTTCGGACCGTTGCCTATGAGTGTACTCGGCTCTATCGTCCTATTGTTTCAGGCGCTGCTTCTGGCGCATGGCGGCTTAACCACCCTTGGTGCTAATGCCTTTTCGATGGCCGTTGCCGGTCCAATGGTTGGTTACGGCGTCTATAAATGGATAATGAAAAGCACAGGAAAACAACGGCTTGCCATCTTTTTGGCTGCGGCGCTTGCAGATCTGTCCACTTACGTCGTTACAGCGTTCCAGCTGGCAATTGCTTTTCCAGCAGAGGTAGGCGGAATTGCTGCGTCCTTCGGCAAATTCGGAGCGATCTTCGCCTTTACACAGATTCCTCTCGCAATCAGCGAAGGGTTGCTCACTATCTTGATCTGGAATTGGCTGCAAGCTTACAGCTCAGAGGAATTATCATTGCTGCAGCGTAAAATGAAAGGAGTTCAAAAATCATGAAAACCGGCACTAAGAACGCTTTAATTATAAGTGCAGTTATCCTCTTAGCTGCTCTCCCTTTATTACTTGTCAATGGGGAATTCGGGGGCGCAGACGGGGCTGCCGAGGAAATGATTGCAACGCTGTCTCCTACTTACAAGCCTTGGTTTACCCCATTATTGGAGCCGCCTGCAGAAACTGAAAGTATGCTGTTCGCCTTACAAGCGGCACTGGGGGCAGGCTTCATTGGATATGTAATCGGGTTGTTCAAAGGAAGAGCTACCAAAACAAAAACACAATGATCAAATTCATCGATTCACTCTCTTACAATAACAAGCTGCGGACCGTTTCTCCCATGTGGAAGATCGGGTTTGCAGCCGTTCTATTTCTGTTGTCTTACTTGTCCCATCCTGTCACACAGCTTGTTATAAGCGGCTGGTTGTTTGTATGGACAGTCAGCTATGCCCAAATACGGCCCAAATATTATTTGCGGCTGATCGCTGCCCCCTGTTTGTTTTACGCAGCCAGTGTTCCAGCCATCCTTATTGAATTTCAACGTTCAACTGAGCTGTCGACCCTTGCACAAGCGAGCACCATACTCTTTACATTTCTACATTGGACAGCCTTTTTGACTGACAATGGAGTGCATACAGCCATTATTTTACTCACACGAATAATAGCCTGCTTGTCATGCATGACCTTTATAATGCTGACCACTCCTGTTTCCGAGCTGTTTCAGGTTATGAAAAAGCTGCGGGTGCCGGCATTAGTATTGGAAGTGATGCTGATTATGTACCGTTTTTTGTTTTTGCTTGAGAGCACGGCCTATGATATGTACACAGCCCAGAAGTCGCGCGGCGGACAGACCGGATTTACCAACAGGCTTAATGATACGGCCATCCTGATCGTGCGCTTGTTCGCTAAGTCGATGCAGCGCTATAAAGGAGTTTCACACGGCTTGATCACAAGAGGATTTATCGATGAAATTCACATGGCTCCGTATCAGGGTAAACCGGTCCCATCCCGCTGCTTATGGGAAAGCTGTACAGGGATCATCATCTTAATACTGTTTGAATTATGGCTTGGTTGGAGGGAAATGTTATGAACTCAATTTTGGAGGCGCATGATGTGAGCTATATATATCAAGGCGCCAAAACTGCTGCTCTCCAGGAATTAAATATGCGAATACCTCAGGGTAAAAAGACCGCTATTTGCGGGCATAACGGATCAGGAAAATCGACATTTTTTCTTCATGCCATTGGTATACATCGCCCTGCATCAGGCCAAATGATATGGAAGGACCATGCCATATCTTATCATTCCAAAGATTTGCAGCAGCTTCGACAGCGAATTGGGCTTGTCTTTCAAGACCCGGAGCAGCAGTTGATTCTCAATACGCCTCATGAGGATGTCTCCTATGGTCTGCGTAATGCCAAGGTACCGGAAACGGAAATTAGCAGCCGTACACAAAACATTCTTCAAGCAATGGGACTTTCACATTTGGCAGACACACCTATTCACCATCTAAGTCTCGGTCAGAAAAAAAGAGTTGCGCTCGCAGGAGTGTTAGTGCTGGAGCCCGAGCTTCTGCTGCTGGATGAGCCAACAGCCTATCTGGACCGCGTATCCGAGCAGCAGCTAGTCGCACAGCTAGACCGGGTTCATGATAGCGGCGTTACCGTTGTTATGGCAACACATGATATGAACCTCGCTTATACATGGGCTGAGCATATACTCGTTATGGATCGAGGAAGATGCCTCATGGAGGGCTCTCCACAGGAGGTATTCAAGGATGAGGACAAGCTCAAATCAATCGGATTGGAGCTTCCCATGCTGCTTGAAATTTGGCAATCGCTGCCTGAAAAAGTACGCTCTGGGATAATTCCTCCGACCAGTATGGCCGAGTTTAAACAAACTGTATATAAACTGTTCACATAGTTATCGTGAATCGGTAATTGAGATGCTATCTTGGGAATCTTTCACTCTTACTCACTTTCTTACGGAACGTCATTCCGCTATTTGCTTGGAATCCCCTAGAATTCATGATCTCGCGGAACTACGATCCGCTATTTCGCCTCCGACCTGCCGAATTGCCCCATTCCAAGCAAATAAGGGATCGTACTTCCGTTTCACTTCAATGATCACGTGTGCACAGCGAAATAGCGGATCCACGTTCCTCTAGATAAGCCTTTGATCGGTAGTGAACCTACGTTACGTTCATTCGTTCGGCGTTCACCTCTTTTGCTCGTCAATAGTTTAGCCTCTAGGGGCATTTCGAAGACGAAGAGCCACATAAGTAAGGGGGAATCGGTTAAGCACGCATAGCTAGTCTGGAATTATTGCTTGTCTAGAACAGGAACAATGCTTCTGCAGCAATATGCAGGTCTACGATTGTATCCTCAATATCCAAAACACCCAACGGATTCTGTGAGCTTCACCGCAACTCTTTAAAACCACAAAAAGGCTTATAGCCCTATATCAGGCCATAAACCCTTTGTTTACCCAGCTCATTTCTCAAGCTTTTTAGCCCCGATCATAATCCCTGTATCCTCAGGATCCTTCAACGCAATATCCGAAATCACCCAGTAATCAGATGATTCCCGTTTAATTTTTTCCACAATAATGGAAGCATTCCCCATTCCAATGGGTCCATTCATCATCACTAACGGGTAATTAAATGAAACTTGAACTTTATCCGGTGACAATTCCTTGGTATGCAATTGTTCGACTTTTCCCATATGAGGGCTAGAAACCCCTGTCACCCAGAAATTGTCCTCGAATTCCTGCTTCGTCTTTTGACGAAGATCAGGCGATAATACAGCGTACTGCATAGCCCCGCTTCTTTTTTGCACACCACGGATCCAAGTCCGAACCGCTTCTTCAGGAGACGCAGCTTCAAGTGCATTCTCCAAACTGCTCACCTGCATAGATAAACTGGATGATTCGGGCATAGTGACATAGATGGTGTTATCCTTATAAGTCACTTTTCCACGCAGCTGTTCTACTATAGATCTCAAGGATACCATCGCTGTTCCTTCGTCCATATTCAACTTAAAGGCGCTGCCGGCAAATTCAACGTTATTGATAAAAATTCGCGGTCCCGTTACTGCCGCTATAACAGATCCCGAAAAAAATACAAATCCGCAAACTGCAGCAATCAAAACCTTCCGATGCTTTTTCATTGGTCACCTCCTGTTCTTTTCATTATGCCCTTTCCGATTCACTTACCTTATATGGATAATATATCCCAATTAGGCTGTTTTGGTCAGAATAGGGATAAGGTGAACCTGATTTCGAGAATAAATCAAGAACAGTCAGGAAATCTTAAAGCCAGTAACTTCATAACGCATCGAGGAGGTTGACTTATGTTAAAGTTTATTTTATTAGCGGTATTATTAATGGTAACAGGCTGTACGGCCAACAAAAATATGACCCAAAAGCAAGTGACTCCTAAGCAAAGCCAAATTTCAACTCATGCTCACACTGCTGCACCAACTCCTGTTATAACTCAGGCATCATCAACAGCTACATCCAATGCAGGTAAAGAATCTATTACAATAAAAGGGGCACCAAGCGGAATTCCATCGTATTTGTTGGATCTGATTCAAGCGCCGGCTGGAAATCCTGCAAACCAAACACCAACTGGGTATCCGGCAAACCAAACACCAGCCGAGTATCCGACAAACCAAACTCCGACAGGTTATCCATCAAGCCAGACACCAACAGGTTATCCATCAAACCAGGCACCTACAGGTTACCCATCCAGCCAGACACCTACCGGATATCCATCAGGCCAAGCACCTACCGGTTATCCATCCAGTCAGACACCTACAGATTCGACTGGTCAAGCGAAACAAGGCAACAAGGATTCTTCCCAATTCGCTCAGCAGGTTCTGGATTTAGTCAATCAAGAAAGGTCCAAAGCAGGCTTAAGCTCCCTTAGTATGAGTAGCGAATTGTCCAACATGGCTATGGTCAAGGCACAAGACATGTACAATAACAATTACTTTGATCATAACTCTCCCACGCATGGTTCCCCCTTCGATATGATGAAGGAGTATGGAATCTCATACAGCACAGCTGGAGAAAATATCGCAAAAGGGCAATCCACCCCTACCCAAGTTATGAACGATTGGATGAACAGTCCAGGTCACAGAGCCAATATACTGAATAGTAGTTATACCCATATCGGTGTTGCTTATTACAACAGTGAATGGGTTCAGGAGTTTACTGGGTAACGACACTATTGATATAAGTTCTTGTCGGAAGCAACAGACAAGAACTTATATCCTTATTATTCTTCTACTAAAATTGGTCTTTCATACCTTAAATCGACCAATGGATGCCTGAAGTTCCTCCGCCATTATCGAAAGCTCTTGTATGGAGAGAGAAATGGATTCCACAGCAGCTTGCTGCTCCTCAGTTGATAATAAAATACGGCTCGTACCTTCCATATTTTCGACAGCAACCTCAGCAATGGAATGAATTGCCGTTGCAATATGTTCAGTATCTGCCGCCATCCGGCTAGACGCTACGGATACTTCTCCAAACTCCTGATGAATATCTTGAATCGATTGAACAATATGATCAAAAAAAGAACCTGCGATGTTTACAACCTGAAGCCCTTCACTTGCTTCTCTGGCATTCTCTAGCATGAAGCGGGCCGCTTGTTGCGTTTCCTCACGTATGCCAACTATTAATTCAACGATGGTTTCTGCTGCTGCTGAGGATTGAACGGCTAAAGTGCGGACTTCATTAGCTACAACGGTGAAGCCTTTACCATGCTCACCAACTCTGGCGGACTCTATACCGGCATTTAAAGCAATAAGGTTAGTTCTTCGTGCAATATCCGTTATCAGATGAATGGATTTCTCAATCTCCTTCGATCGCTCATCCAATTGCTGGACAATTCCATTGACAATCCCAAGAGAATCATGAACAGATGACATTTTAATCATTGCTGAATTTATCGCTTCATTTCCTTGAAAAGCCGCTTTTTTCGTCCGGTCGACTGCTGATGAGGCATGTTCCATATTTATTGCAACTTGTCGGGCCCGATCCGAAATCAAGTCAATAATACGCGAGCTTTCATCGACTTTATTATGCTGCCGTTCCGAACCAACAGCCAATCCTTGGACGGTTTTCGTAATCCGTTCAGATGCAATCCCAGAATCAACAGCACTTTGCTTCAATTGCGTTGCTTTAAAAGTAAATTGTTCTGCATGAGAACCAATTTGTTGGATCAGCTTACGTAAATTTTGAACCATCAGATTAAAATAAGCAGCTATTTCCCCAAACTCCCCCTTGGATTGAATAACAATTTGCCGTGTGAGATCACCTTCTCCTTGGGCAATATTTTTAAGCTGCCGGTTTACAATGGATAAAGGTCGGGATATTTTGCTCCCTAATATTAAGCCAAATGTAAGAGCAATAATAATTGCGAGAACACTGGCTAGCAAAATCATATTTCTAATGGAATCCACCAGTATGGAGTTATTGTCATAAGCCTCTTTCATTAATTGTTCCTGCTGGTCGACAATGGTTTTGGACAGATTGTTAATTTCACTGCCAGCAGGCAGAACTTCCTGCCGTATAATCCGCTGTGCTTCCTGAGGATCAGATTTAAGCAAACCCGCGACCTTATCAGCTTGAGCTTGCAGCTTGGCATTCAGTTCCTTTATTTGTGTTAAGCTGACTTGACCATCGCCAGATAAATTCGGAGCTACTTTGACAGCCAGTTCATTCAAGTCAATATTAGTCCGTTTAAACCCCTCCAAGTATTGACTCTCATTCACAACAAAGTAGGCATTTAAAAAGTTCATTTGTTGAATCGAGTCAAATTGAATGACATGTGAATCAAATGCAGCCCTAGCTTGGTGATTGACGAGATTCGAATACGATTCATTGACCTTTTGCAAAAAGTAATAGGACATACCGCCGATACATCCGAGCAAAAGCGGAGATATCAGAAACCCGATAACAACTTGCTTGACAATAGACATTTTCATAAATTCAACTCCTGTTTCTAACTTGTGACAGCAATTTGTTATCATTTTACAAGATTTCATGTAAATTTATCGTTTAGTTTATAGCGTTGCTTCTGACTAGGTAGATCTGATTGTTCGGAACAGCACTAATAGACCAAGCTCTTGTCATTGGATTTCGACAAGAGCTTGGTCTATGAAATGTTTACCTCTACGGTTTCTTAATTTCTTCCTTGATCTGTGCGGACCAATCCACATTAGTATAAAGGCGATCCACTACCGTCCGAGTCAGTTGCAGCCGATCCGGAATCTGTGCAAGACCCTTGGCGCGGAATTCAAATAAACCGCCTAAATCAGGTCCGCCGAGCCGAATATAACCGTCTTTCCATCCAGAAGAGTTCTCTGTCGTTGAAGCGCCGCGCATTGTGATCGCATACTCTTTGTTATTGAAAGCCTTTAGCGTCCATTCGCTTTGCAAATTCTCATTGCGCAGCTTTCCATCCAAATGCAAGGCTCCCTCTACTTCCTCGCCATTCGTATTCGGTGGGGATTCCACAGTGAAATCCCTTAACAGGAGTTCGTCACCGTCAAAATGGAAGGGAACAGGCTGCGCTTTTAGCTTGGACGGTTCAAACTGGACCGAAGCATCGTCGCGCTCTGAGATAAAATACCCATCAAATACAAAGGTGTAAGGTCTATCCATAGGCAAATATTCAAACGTATAGCTCAAATGCATCAAACCTGGCCTATCCCCGGAGTGAGATGATTGAGTCATCACCATTCCTCGCCCTTTTGTCACATTTCTCGTGTTAACAGTTTGAATGACCTCGCCATGCATGTCCTCTAGATGAAATCTTAAGCCCTGCTGCTTCCATAATTCGCTGGGAGAACGGGCAAGTGCTTCCTCACTAAGTTCGGTGTCGAGTTCTAAGCGAACCCCCTGCACCATCCGGGTCAACCGCTTCAAACGAATCGTCATCCCGTCCGGTGCGGTATAGCTTCCCTTCAGCGGGGTAATAGCTGTCTTTTTATTAGCCTCCTTCATATCGATGGAAAAATCAAAATTCCACCGTCCTTGACTTAATGGTATATTGGCCATTGGATTACCTAGCTGGGTAAGTCGGCCTTCTATCGTAATTCGGTCTGTTTGTAGAGGTTCGGGGAAAAAGGCGACTAGATAGTAAAAATCATTCGTTGCCCCCATGTCGTACATCTTTCCTACGATTTTTCCCTGATCATCTTTAATCTTAATGCTATTCTCCGAGCCAAAAACCAACCGATTTCTATCATGCTTTCCATCAGGTCCGTACAACTGCAAGGCCATAACCACGCGGGTTGGATCTGCTACCGCTTCGTTAACTATAACGGTATAGCCTTTATCCTTCACCTTAATATTGGGATGCTCCACCAGACCAAGCTCTTGTGCCCGAAGCAGCCCGATATCGACGTTTTTATGCGTAAATAGGGAGCGGAGCGTCTCTGCTAGCGTTGGAACGGAATATAAAATGACAGCGCTAAAAAGAATCAATAGCGATGCCGCTCCAATCATTGGCTTCCAGAAGATTGCAGCTCTTCGCTTATGCAAGCCTTTTGCTGCTACGGTAGATGGATTTTCAGTGACTGTCATGCGAGCTGAGCTGCTTTCAATTTCCTGTTGGAACAATGATGACTTAGTCCCCGACATCGCGGCTCTCGTTGCCTCAGAATCCAACTCCTCATGCTCCAGCGCAGCCATCACGTTAATGGTGAATGAATCAGGCAAAGCTTCAACAAACAGTTCTGTAGACCAAAGCGCTTGCTCTTCGAATTGCTCCTGATAGAGAGAGCGGCATCGAGGGCAATTTGCGATATGCTTGGCCATTTCCTGTTTATGGGGCGATGCAGTTTCCAAAAGGTATTGATCAATCTCAATGGAGCTAAAGCATTGCACCGGTTCTCACCTCCTCGACGGTTAGTATTTGTTTTAATCTCTTTTTAGCCCGGTAAAGGTCATTTTGGACTTTGTTCACTGGAATATTCAGAACTTCGCTTATTTCTTCATAGCTCAAATCGTTCGTATAACGAAGCAGAAGCGCCAAGCGATAATTGGGAGGGAGCTGCTGAATTAGGACCTGAAGCTCCGTTCGGTACTCTGTCTGCAGCAGAGTAGCTTCCGGATTGTCGCGTGTTGAAGGGTCGGGGGGAGGATGCGCTAACGACTCCGTGTGACGTGTTTTTCTCCGCAGATCCTTCAGCAGGTTCGTTGCAATTGTATATATCCACGCAGCAAAGCTTTTATTAGGGTCATGCGAAGCCAGCTTACGATAAGCCTTAATAAAGGTCTCTTGAGTCAGATCCTGGGCATCCTGATGATCCGCTCCCATCCCGCGTAAAATTCCGAATATTTTATTTTTGTATCGGTTTACAAGAAAGGCGTAATCCTCTTTATGGCCCTCTAGTACATTATGAATCCATTGTTTTTCATTATTTTTCTCATCCTGATCTCTCCATTTCTCCACCTTAAAGCCTCCTTGGAGTTTCTATACCATATAGACGAAAAATATTCGCGAAACTCTCACTGGAGACAAATCTTTACGGAGTCGGCTTCAGACCTTGGATGTTTACCCTATAAGATAACTTTATCCTTCGATACACGAATGGAATGGACTCGGTGTGCGCGTGAAGAAGCCCCGCTGCAATCAGCGGGGCTTTTGGGGCTAGCCTATACAATTCTGCTAATGAGAAGCCGAATATTGTTCCAGCTCGGCAGCCGGATCTAATTTCTCTTTGCTCATGGCGAATGCAGCAAGAAGAGCAAGAACAGACGGGATGATCGCCCAGGCAAAGGTATGAACGATAGACGAGGAAAGTGCCTCTGTAATCTTATCAAGAACCTGAGCAGGAATTTGGCCACGAGTTTCAGGAGTCAAAATTTTCCGCGGATCGCTTAGATCGACACCTTGCGGCATTTGGCCGCCTCCGCCGAACACGGCAGCCAATTTATTTGTAAAGGTATGGCTTTGAATTATACCAAATACCGTAATACCCAGCGTCATACCCAATGACCGTAAGAAGTTAAGCGTCGAGCTGGCAGAACCGCGCTGCCTTGCTGCGAACCCATGGATCGCCGCATTGCTTAATACGGAGAACGAAGCGCCTATTCCAAGACCAATCAGAATCATAAAGATCGTAACCATAAAGCGCGAGGAACTGGTCGTTAATGTTGTAAGGAGCGCAATTCCGACAACAAGCAGCGCTAAGGTTGGAATCATGATCGAGCGATATTTAAACTTGGTAAGTAAGGAGCCGCCTCCCGCGGCGGTAACGACGGAGCCGACCATCATCGGAAGCAAAACAAGCCCTGAATTCGTGGCCGAGCCGCCAAGAACACCTTGGATAAATATTGGAATGTAGATAGAAGCAGTTATAAAAGCCGCGCCGCTGAACATAGCCATCACATTACTTGTTGCATAGAGACGGTTCTTGAACATACCGAAGGTAATGATTGGCTCTTCTGCACGGCGCTCGATGAAAATAAAACCAATGACAAGCACTGCAAAAGCTGCGAACAAACCAATAATCATGCTGGAACCCCAAGCGTATTGCTTGCCGCCTAGCTCAAGAGCAAACATCAGGCAAACAATTGAAGCTACAAGCGTAAATGCGCCGAGGTAGTCAATTTTTTGCTTCGAATGCTCCACAGACTCTTTGTAAAAGAATGCAATCATTATGAATGCGATAAGACCTAACGGCAGGTTAATATAGAAAATCCATGGCCAATTGATGTAATCCGTAATATAGGCTCCAAGAAGCGGTCCAAAAATACTGGAAAGACCAAATACGGCTCCGAATAAACCGCCAAGCTTACCGCGTTTATCTGCAGGAACGACATCGAACATGATAGTGAAAGCTATAGGCACTAGAGCGCCGCCGCCAATACCTTGAATTGCACGATAAATACTCAGCTGGATGATAGAATCTGCAGTACCGCATAAAGCTGACCCGACCATGAATACAATGATTCCGAAAATAAAGAAACGTTTGCGGCCATACATATCTGATAATTTACCGAAAATCGGCATACCTGCCATCTCAGCTACCAGATAAGCAGAGGTCACCCACATCAATTTGTCAAAGCCGCCTAGCTCGCCGACAATCGTACCGATTGCTGTTGCTACAATGGTGTTATCCATCGATGCCATAAGAATGGCCAGCAGCAGACCTGCAATAATAACGCCCATGCTATTGCCCTTTACCATCGACTCTTGTTCCCTCCACTTTTATTGCCATTTCAATTATAATTCCACACAAGTCCTGCTGTCATTCCTGATCAGCTTGATTAATTCAATAAACTAAAGCCAAAACAAGCACAGTCAATGGAAGAACATATTCATCATCTCAGCTCCACTGCATGAACCATTAAAAAAGGACAATACCCAGAGGGAACAATCTCCAGAGTACCGTCCTTATTCATATTAAATCTGTAGTTCCAGCTTACATCCTTATTCCACTGCTGTTACTTGTTGACCGCCGTCATGTGCAAAAGTCGTTAGAAGCTCCAGGCAATCTCGCGCGCCTGTTGGATCGCTTTTTCTTTAATCATTGGTGCTTGGTCAGGAGCCACGGCCATACCTTCTACAAAAATGCCTTCAAAGCTTGGAACCCCAAGGAACTCCATGATGATATCCAGGTGGCGATGACCCATTTCAAAGTCGCCGGCAGCTGAACTAGGAGACAGAACGCTTCCGCTCGCCTGAATGTGAACTGCTTTTTTATCGCTCAGTAGACCAACCCGCCCTTTACCCTGAATATATTGAAAGGTTTTGCCCGCAACGCAGATGGAGTCGATGTATGCTTTCATAACAGGTGGATATGAATAATTCCATACGGGATTTACAAATACATATTTATCAGCAGCAACAAATTGATCTACTAGTTCAGTTAGACGGCTTACTTTCGATTTTTCTGCATAGGTCAATTTTTCAAAAGCAGTGCCTGCTCCGAGTTTCCCCCAACCGCTAAAAACGTCGGCATCAAGCTGCGGAATATCTATTTTATATAGATCCAGATGAACGACTTCGTCATTCGGATTTGCGGAGCGGTAAGCCTGTACAAATTCTTCGCCTACAGCCATACTATATGAAGTTTCATGGTCATTTGGATTTGTTGTGATATATAAAACAGTTGCCATTATATAATTACCACCTTCAATTTTTTATAGAAAACAAAAAGATAAAGACAGCCAATGGTGGACGACCTTTTTCGTCCATAACGACCGCACTGGCAGGCGCATTTAGCCGTAAGAAACGCTGACCATCTGCCTTGTAGAGACGTTCAGGCGATTCCAGAGGTTGGCCGTGGCGATACCGGTGATGAGAGTAGCCAGCGCCTGCTCATCGTAATGCCGGGCAGCCTCGTTATAGATCTCGTCTTGCACCGGGTCTGTTCTGTCGCTGAGCCGGGTAACCGCCTCGCTGAGCGCCAGAACAGCACGTTCGGCGTCGGTAAAGTGTGGTGTTTCACGCCATGCCGATACGGCCAGAAGCCTCTCTGCCTTTTCACCTGCCGCTAAAGCATTGCGTGAATGAAGCTCAACGCAGACGCTGTCTCCATTGATTTGGCTTGCCCGAAGATAGGCAAGGAAAAGCGTCCGCTTTGGAACGCCGGTTGTCTCTGCGGAAGCAAACAGGGATTTGCCCAGTGATTGCAGGGCTTGGATGGCTTCGGGTACGATCATAGCGGGGCTGTTCATTCTTGATTGCATAGGAAACACTCCTTCTCTTTCTGATTGGAGCCGATTATTCGGCCCTTCTCTACAATGACGAATCAAGCATCGGGAGTGTGACAGGTTTGTATGAGACACGGAAATTCAATGAATATTTGGCAATCTTGTCACATCGGCTGGATTTGGTTCGTCAATATTTATAGAGGCTAATTTTATATTAAGAAGGGATTAGAATAATGAGCGATTATGAAGGGTTGGCCCAGCAATTCGAAACGCACCGAAATCATTTGCAGGCGGTGGCTTATCGAATGCTAGGATCATTGAGTGAAGCGGAGGATGCTGTACAGGAGTCTTGGCTGCGGCTTAGCCGTTCGGATACGAGCAGTGTCGAGAACCTAGTAGGATGGCTGACTACAGTTGTCTCGCGGGTGTGCCTCGATATGCTACGATCACGGAAATCAAGGCGAGAGGAATCGATAGAAACGCTCTTCACCGATACATTTGCGAGCCATGAGGACAAAGGCAATCCCGAGTATGAAGCGCTGCTTGCTGATTCTGTCGGTCTCGCGCTGCTTGTTGTGCTTGGCAATCTGAATCCGACTGAACGTATCACGTTCGTACTGCACGATATATTTGCCATGCCCTTCACCGAGATTGCTGCTATTGTCGGTAAATCCGAGACCGCAACCAGGCAGCTTGCAAGCCGTGCACGCCGACGGGTTCAGGGGGTACGAACGGCCCCCGAAGCCGACCTTGCTAGTCACCGCAAGCTCATTAACGCTTTCCTTGCTGCGGCTCACGCCGGCGACTTCGATACGCTTGTAGCAGCGCTCGATCCTGAGGTTGTGCTTCGGGATGATCGACAGTCAGCTGCCTCAAGGGTAACTAGAGGCGCAATATCTCTCGCCAAGCAAGTTTCAGGCCGTGTACAAGCTTCGCAACCAGCCCTCGTAAATGGATCGGTAGGAGTTATCGTCGCTCCTCGCGGGAAACTGCTCTACATCCTTAAATATACAATAAAGAACGATAAAATTACCGAGATTGACTTGATCTCTGACCCCGAAAGGATACGCCAGCTCGATCTGGCGATATTGGGAGATTGATTGATCCGGCAACGCAAAAAAACTGCCATTAGAGCCATTTGGCAGGTTTTTTGCGTTGTCATTACCATTAATCCTTCGCAAGTTGAATCCTTTAAGTTTTAAGTGACTTTTTAATCGACATTATCAGCGACCATCCGCTTATTCTCAATCGCCGCAGAAAGCACGATAAGCGTAGAAGAGAAACCGTGCGGGCTGCACGAATCGAGAAAAGTGGCTAACGATTCCATCGATGCGGTAATTATTTTCATCATGAAGTTATACTCTCCACTAATTCGATACAACTCTATGACATCCGGGGATTGCATGCAGAATCCCTGGAAATCCAAACAATTGCTCGTCTTGAACAGCACGAATGCTGTAACGTCTTTGCCGAGCTTTTTGGGTGAGAGAATCGCTTTGTAGCCCTCGATGATCCCTTGTTCCTCAAGCTTGCGCATTCGTTCGGTAACGGCCGGCTGTGTCATCGCGATCGTCCGCCCGATTTCGGCAACTGGCATTCGCGCGTTCTCATGCAGCAGCGTTAGTATTTGACTGTCGATTTTGTCCATTACGAGTGATCTCCTTTATTTTATACGCTATACTCGTTCTTTTAACTTTAATATGAAGATAATAACATCTTTATAACTTGTTTTATGTATGTAAATTATATATCCAACCTTATAAAATGTCATTAAAAGAGATTTGAAGGAGAAGAAAACAAATGATAATGGCAAAATCACTTACTCTCGACACCCCTCTTACCATTGGCAGTATGGAGCTTCGCAACCGGTTAATTATGGCGCCTATGCAGCAGTACAAAGGCTCGCCGGAAGGTTATGCGACAGAGCATCATATTCAGCATTATTCGAGAAGGGCTAACTTGATTGGATTAATTATAGTGGAATCGACGGCAGTGTCCGATAACGGCAGACTGTGGCCGAACGACATTGGCATTTATTCGGATCGACATACCGATGCTTTGAAAAGAGTAACCGATCCCGTTCATAACCAAAATACACCGATATTCGTTCAATTGTCCCATGGAGGAAGAAAATCAGCACCGGAAGTGACTAAGCGGCTCATTGCGCCAAGTGCGATTCCCTATGACGACTCTTACGGAAACCCTTCTGAATTGTCGGTCTCCGAAATCGAGACACTCATTGACGATTACCGAATCGCTGCCAGACGCAGCATTGCGGCGGGCTTCGATGGGATTGAGGTGCATGCGGCACACGGGTTTTTGATTCATCAATTTTTGTCGCCGCTCTCCAATCTCCGCAATGACGCATACGGTGGAACACCTCGCGGTAGGACCAAATTTTTGCAAGACACGCTTGCTGCAATCCGTTCCGAAACCGGCCGCAATTATCCAATAATTGTGCGAGTCTCCTCGACCGATTATATCAACGGCGGTCTAAATCCGCAGGAGCTGGCGCTGATGCTCAAACCACTCGAAGCAGACGGACTGCTAGACGCGATTGACGTATCATCCGGCGGTCTGCTTCCCATCCAACCGACGGATGTTCATCCAGGCTATCAACTGCCTGACGCAGCCGCCATTAAGCAGCATCTTAACGTACCCGTCATCGCTGTCGGCAAAATCTATACCCGCAGCTTTGCCGACCGGATCATTGGGGATGGGCTGGCAGATGCCGTCGCTATCGGACGACCGCTGCTTGAAGACCCCGATTTCGCGCAGAAAATGATAGGCCCAAGGGACTGAGGCTTCCCTTCCTGCCAGAGACAAAAAAGAGGCGCTGCATCATGCGGCGCCGCCATCAAGTAGCTAAAACCCGCCACATGGGCGGTTTCTTTTTTTAGATAAGATTAATAACACATATATAAAAGCAGAACCCAACATATGGTACAATAGGGTTACTAAAAATTTAGTAATTCTAGTTAGGAGCTGCTAACCTTTGCATATTGGAATAGATTTGGACAACACCATTCTTGATGCCACTTCAGCTCATTTACATTACTATAATATAGCGTCCGGCTTGTCTTTTACACCTGATGATGTTAATGATTTTTATATATATCGTTTATATGGGTGGGACGAGGCAGAACGTAATGTCATTTATAACAAATACGGACATGATATTCATTGGAACTCATCACCTTTACCAATGGCCGTAGAAATATTACAGCAATTATTTAATCAGCATCAAATATCAATCATTACGGCTCGACCTTTACTTTTTCGTGAGGTTACTATTAAATGGCTTCAACATCATAAGATTAATTATCACAATATTACGCTTATAGAAAATAAACTCCAAGAATGTATGAACTCCAAAATAGATGTGTTGATTGATGATGGCCCTCACTATGCTGAAGAGTTTGCCCTAGTAAATAAGCCGGTTATTTTATACGAGCAGCCCTATAATTTGGCCGTAACCAACGACTTCGTACTTCGCGCTTCAAACTGGATTGAGGTAAAAGAGCATATCGATCACTTAGCATCGAAGCTAACCTTGAATGAATAGTGAATTTTTCGGGAGAAACTGCTGAATAACCGTTGAATGTGCTCGTTTAAAATTAGGGTAGTAGCCTATAAAAAATCCCCACAAAGTGGGGAATTGCTTCGAAGTTGATTCAGATACTTTGCAGGGAGCCCGTAACATATAAATGCTATATAGACAAATAAGGGTAAGCTTCGCTCACCCCTGATCTAATAATATTAAATGTTACCTAAAAAAAACCGCGCCATGCGCGGAAATAAACTGCTTATTCTGCTATAACTTATTCCACATTATGATATACCTGCTGCACATCCTCTAAATCATCCAAAGCATCAATCAACTTATCGAATTGGGCTTGTCCTTCTTCCGGCAAGGCAATGCTATTTTGAGCTAACATGGTCAGTTCAGCAATGGAAAACTCCGTAATGCCAGCCTTTTTAAATGATTCTTGAACAGCATGGAACTGTTCCGGGTCAGCGTATACCATAACCATCTCATCTTCTTCAACAAGGTCACGAATGTCTACATCCGCTTCCAACAAAATCTCCATGATGTCATCGATGCTCTTGCCTTCAATACCGATGACTGCTGTGGCATCGAACATGTAAGCGACTGAACCGTTTACACCCATATTCCCGCCATTTTTATTGAATGCTGCACGTACGCTTGAAGCTGTGCGATTCACGTTATTCGTTAGTGTGTCTACAATGACCATCGCACCGTTTGGTCCAAAGCCTTCATAACGAAGCTCCTCATAAATTTCATCTGAGCTCCCTTTTGCTTTATCGATAGCGCGATCAATAATCGCTTTTGGCACATTATAGGTTTTTGCCCGTTCGAGAACAACCTTCAAAGCACGATTTGCTTCTGGATCCGGTTCACCCTTCCGTGCCGCTACATAAATTTCAAGTCCAAACTTAGCATAAATTCGACTTGTATTTGCATCTTTAGATGCTTTCTTTTCTTTAATGTTATTCCACTTACGGCCCACGATTGATCCCACTTTCTATTTTGATTTCACTACACATAATAACCGATTTTCATTATAAATGGAAAAAAAATAATATTGCTTCGTTATTTACAGGATCAAAATATCATACTTTTGTCCTTTCGACTACTGCCATTTGTTCAAGACAACAGTACGCTTGTTATCGATTTTTCCATGATCATAAAACAATTTTAGACACGGGACATAAATTATTGATCCTTCTACGAATATTCTGATAGGCCAAATTATTAGGGAATGCTGCTGCACAGAAAAAAAATGGAGAGTGAATATACAATGGGCAAATGGAAATCAGGAACAGTCGGATTCATTTGTGGCGCCTTATTTTTCTCGAGTCTTACATACGCGGCCGATGCGGTCGGTATTGACGTTTATTTTCGCAACATAAAGTACTATTTCAACGGAGAGAACAAGCAGCCACCGCAGGATCTGCAAGGATTCATTTACAAAAATACGACCTATGTATCGCTTCGATTTCTATCGGAATCTTTGGGTAAGCCAGTAAGCTGGGATGATGCTACAAGCTCCATTTATGTCGGGGACAAACCGGTACAAAATCCGACTCCTTCGGCGGAAAATAAAAAATCATCACCTGGAACGGCGGCATTGCAAGTATTTCCTAAGGATAATCCATGGAATACGGATATCTCGAAATATCCTATTCACCAGAAATCCAAGCAGTATATCGCCTCTATTGGCACCAATACCAGCATTCATGCTGATTTTGGCACCACGTGGCAAGGAGCCCCCATAGGGATTCCTTACTCAATCGTAGGCAGCGATCAACCAAAAGTAAATGTTACCTTCACGGACTACGGAGACGAGAGCGATCCGGGACCCTACCCAATACCGGCAAATGCGCCTATAGAGGGCGGACCGAATAGTGATGGCGACCGTCATGTTATCGTTGTCGATAAAGACAATCAAATGCTGTATGAATTGTATAACGCACACTCCACACCCGATGGTTGGAAAGCTTCGAACGGGGCCAAATGGGATTTGAATTCAAACGCGCTGAGGCCTAAATATTGGACATCCGCTGACGCAGCGGGCTTGCCAATATTCCCCGGACTCGTCCGGTATGAGGAAGCGTTATCAGGAGAAATCAACCATGCGCTGCGTTTCACTGTTCGAAAAACACAACGCGGATTCATCGCTCCTGCCACCCACTATGCCTCGAACAGTACAGATCCCAATCTTCCACCAATGGGACTACGGCTCAGGCTGCGTGACGATTTCGACATATCCAGTTACTCCTCCACAAATCAGGCGATCCTTCGCGCGATGAAGAAATACGGTATGATAGTCGCTGACAACGGCAGTGATCTCTATGTAAGCGGAGCGCCTGATCCCAAATGGGACGACGATGACTTGCATAAACTGAGCAAGCTCAAAGGCAGCGATTTCGAAGTCGTTGATACTGGTGCAATTGAAAAATAAAAGTGGAGCTCATTCAAGACTTGCATCGCTAAAATCCTTGTTAAGCCGCATGAAGTGGACATGCGGTTTTTGTAGATTTTTTACACTTCCACTTATGATCCACACTTGTACCTAATGTTACGGATTCCCTTGATCATGTGTTTATGTGGTCCTGTGCAGAGCGTCTAGTGCATCCTGTCTATCCTTTAAGAAAAATATTTGATTGCCGTTATTACACTCATAGATAAAATCCTTCAAGCTTTTGCTATTATACTCATCAAAATCTCCTACAATAGCGATCTTAACGTTGTAGTTCACAAATTTTTGCAAGATCTCACCTGCAAGTTTCGTTCTTAGCTCGAAGAATTCTGCCGTTACGTTCGATTTTTCAATCATTATTTTATCGCAATCCTGATTGTACCTAACGGAAGCCATCAAATCCAACGCTCCTTGAACATCGCTTATTATGATGTCAGAGCTTTCTACAATGGCGACCTTTGAATTACCTTGTTGATCGATAGTTATATTCATTATTAATTCACCTTTCACTTATAAGCTGCTTGGATCTATCGAATGTAACAGTGACCAATCTATCCACTCTACCTCATTTTACCACTTTTTGTGATAAGGTTCACCTTACACACAATATCGGCTAAGCTGGAAATATCCGGATGGCCCCTTCTTTACTCTTTCCAGCCCAAATACTTTTTAAGCCTGCTTCAAGTTCAACGTTTAATTCCGAAGTTAAGTAAGGCAATGGTAGTCGTCCATCGAACATATACATAAGCCTGCTAATATACAGGAATTATTGGTTCAAAATGGATGAGAAGAGCATTTTCCTGCGATTGTGCAGGCTTTGTACCCGCAGATGGATCCATTGAGGAGTAGAAGATGAGATTCCTGCATTTAAGCAGGAATTTTGCGAAAGAGGTCGTTCATGTAACAAAAACCTGTAAAATTGCAGGTATTCAATCAAATTCCATTTCGACTTCATTGTTTCATGCTTACCAATTCAGCTGACCTTTCCTCATTTTAGCTATGTATGTGATTTGGCCCGTATGATAGGGCAGATGATTCATCATCTGCATCATTACATCAAGTACAGTGGATTGATTATTTAAAGCACTATATTCAAGCGGTGCCATATTTATGTAAGGTTGACTAAGCAGTATTTCCGGTTTCGACTTCATATCTTCCAACACATGTATAATAATATCAAAAGATCTAATGATCAGTCCTAACGCTTCTTCTTTAGACATAACAAGTCCAATTTTGAACTCTTCATCTCTGTTCCTAGTATCAGGAATATTAAAAAATATAATTTCAACTCGTTGATGTACGGTACCCCATATATGTGCCACTAAATTGGCTATACTATTGCTTTCTGCAGTAGGTCTCCAAACTATATCTTCTTCTGACAATTGTTCGATCAGTATAGGCATCCACTTCCTTTCCCCTCTAAATTTCCATAAAAAACTTTCGATTAGTGAGGTCAATGGGTCCATTTGGAACACACACCTTTCAAAGTTAGTGATCCTGCCTGTTACTGGTTCAAATTGTATTATTTCGCTGGTATATAAATATCAATTTGACCGTCATCACTTTCTAATGTATGAATATCGTTCCAATATTCTATATCAATCGGTCTTTCTCCAAACGTTTTATTAATAAAATCATAAGTTGCACCAATCTGTGATTCTGCACCTGTATGTATAATTTTCACAAAACGCCCCGAAGGTACAATATAAGTTATCATGCCATTAGGAATCTCACCATAGGAGGTCACTTCGAAGGCAATCACATGTTGAAATGGAATATCGGGAGTCCATTGACCTTCATGAGGGTAAATTTGAATTAAATAAATGCCGGATCCGTTCCTATTTTCAATTCCATCCATTTGTTTCACCAAATTTTCTCGTAACGTTCCAATAATCTTTGATTCTAAAACATTGTTTAAGCTTTCAATTATTGTAAACCCAACCAACTTGATCTCTTCTCTTTCCATCGTAACGACTTGATGAGTTTTCATTATAAAATGCCTCCTTTTCAAATGGAAAATATACCCACATTAATTTTAGCGAATATACGTTCGCTTGTAAAGGTTGCAACACATAATATCCAATCCCGTAAACAGAAAGGCCCTAATTTCCACCTTTCCTTTTCTCTCGAAGAATTAAGAAAAGAAAATGGATCAAAGGGCCCTTTTTTTATGTCTTCTAAAAGCAAGTAAATGAACTAATTTCTCTTAAACTGATTCCAAAAATCACCCAAAACCTGCCGGTCCACCTAAAACCTGAAACCGAAAAGTTTCCGACAAAAGTCGGAAAAAACCAAAAGCGGTTTCCATTAGTTAGCCAAACAAAAGTATTTCGAAACAAGCAGCGCGAAATAGCTCGGGGGTCAACAGCAAAAGCAGATATGGTCGGTTCAAAAGATGGCGGCGGGAATGCCGGTCCATGTCCATGTGGCGGCACATGATGGGGTCCGTGTTGCGGTCCATGTCCATGCGGTGGTCCATGTGGAGGTCCGTGTTGCTGACCATGCGATGGTCCAGGCGGAGGTCCGGGTGGTGGCATAAACGACATTAGATTTCACTCCTTTTCTAAAGTGGGCTAATATAATGTATGTAGGTATGAATTTTTGGATTGGACAGATGCCTATTTCCAGCAATTTATAAAATACTTGAGGTGAGGTTGTCTTTCGTAGCAATAAGAGGCCTAGTCTTAAATAATAATTTTACACTCATCAAAAAAGAGCAGTGAGAGCCTCGGACATGAGCTGAGTCCAGACTGACACTGCTTTTTTCGACTGGCGTTCTGCGCCAGCATCAATCATTATTTATACAACAAAGCTGCCCATTCATTCGAAATCAGCAGCCTCGATCGTGATTATTAAGCTGTTGCTTCCCATTACTTCCATAAGGGATTAATGATCCCCCTGTTTACTCAGGTTTTGCTTGATTATTTTATCGCTTTTAGAATAAGACCTGTTAACTAGAAAAATACCAATGCAAACCAATATGGCTCCTACAGCTATTTCTTTGTGTAACGGTTCATCCAGAAATAAATACCCGAATAAAACGCCAAAAAACGGAGCAAGAAACAGGAATGCACTAGTTTTAGTGGAGTCGCCTATAGAAAGCAAATAAAACCATAAAGCAAACTGAGCAATGGAACCAAACAACACCAAGTAGACTAACGAAGAAACGGAAATAAAATTAACGGTTAACCTTATGTTTTCCATAAAAAAGCTTGCCATCGTTAATATTAATCCGCCAAATAACATTTGATACGCAGTCAAAACCCAAACGCTGCAAGCGAGATTAAATTTTTTAATAAGCAAAGTCGCAATGGCCCAACATAATCCCCCTATTAAACCAATAATGGTTCCGTTACTCCACTGTAAAAGACCTAAAATTATCATCCCAATACAACCCAAAACCACTCCAAGCCACTGAACAGGTTTATATTTTATCCCTATAAATATAGTGCTGAGAATAACAACAAATAACGGATTCATAAAGGTTAGAATAGAAGATTCACCAGCTGTGATCGTACGAAGGCTGACAAATATGCAGCCCATAACCCCAACAGTTTGAAACAACCCGATTACAATAATTTTTATCCAGTCAGCTAAAAGATGAGGGTGCGTATATTTTCTTACAAAAACAGCCATTAAAGCTCCAGCCATAAAAAATCTAAGCCCTGCCAAAAGAAGCGGTGAGATGTAAGATACACCTATTTTGCCCACCACAAATGATGAACCCATTAAAGCAGTAGTAACAATTAGCAAAAATGCGAAGTAAAAACGGTTCACAGACTAACCTCCGAGCTCGTGATACAAATCTACCTTATCATACCATATTAGGGTTGAATTGAAATTCCCCAGTATACTTGGATTTAAGGGAAGCGGTTGGCCTTCAAGCTTGAGACCGTTAGCAACCTTATCCAAAACAGCAATCGAGAAGAAACCAATATTTAGGATGCGTGCTATGATAGTGGAAAA
Source organism: Paenibacillus sp. GCM10027630 (assembly GCF_042676305.1). Lineage (NCBI taxonomy): Bacteria > Bacillati > Bacillota > Bacilli > Caryophanales > Paenibacillaceae > Paenibacillus > Paenibacillus sp. GCM10027630. Next base: position 277,395 of record NZ_JBHTGY010000098.1, read on the forward strand.
GGAGGAAATGACTATGCTACTTAACAATAAGAACGCGATAATTTACGGCGGAGGTGGAGTGATTGGCGGCGCTATTGCCCGTGCTTTCGCTCGCGAAGGGGCACATGTTTTCCTAGCCGGCCGCACGCTTGATAAACTCGATGCGGTGGCGAGAGATATTACCGCAGCTGGAGGAGCAGCCCATATCGCTCAAGTCGATGCTCTTGATGAGCGGTCGGTCCAGAATCATGCCGATGACGTGGCGATGAAGGCAGGCAGTATCGACATCGTATTGAATGCCATCGGGGTTTTTCACGTTCAGGGCACACCAATCGCGGAACTGACCCTCGAGGACTATATGTCCCCGATCACGACCTATACACGGACCAATTTCATTACCTCTAAGGCCGTGTCCCGGCACATGGTGAACAAAGGATCAGGTGTCATTCTTACTCTGTCAACACCCGTGTCGCGAATGGCCGGACCAGGATTCATGGGACACAGCGTTGCTTGCGCTGGTGTCGAATCATTCTCCCGCCATCTGGCAGGCGAGCTCGCACCCAATGGCATCCGCGTTATCTGCCTCAGACCCCATATGATTCCTGAGGCCACTGAAGTTAGCTCTCATAGCCGCGATATCTTCCAGATCAACGCCGAGCTCGCCGGCATCACATTGGATCAGATGCTGGCAGGGGCCGCAAGCAGCACACTGTTAAAGCGGCTCCCGACGCTTGCCGAAGTAGCCAACACAGCGGTTTTCATGGCTTCGGATCAAGCTGGTGCTATGACGGGCACGGTGGCTAATCTCACCTGCGGCTTTCTTGTCGATTAAGTGACCGGAACAGCTGGTTGACTTAGCGGAAAATAGCTTCAGAGCCCTCTCAATTGGACTCATCGCCTCAAACCGTACCTATATGCAAGCCAGATAAACAAAGAAGGCTGTCCAACCATTCCTGTTGGCAGCCTTCTTCTTGCAATTATTAAACATCGCATTCCACTTACCACTAAGAAGAAACCCCTATCTGGGTCTGCTTCACCTGTGTCTGTAAATGCTTTTTTACAAACAAGGCAAAATAAATCATAGCCATCACACAAACAACTGCACAAACAGCGAACCCAGAGCCCATACCAAACCAGCTTGCATAAGCTCCACCTGCCAATCCACCAAAAATCCGGCTTCCTCCCAGCAGCATGATGGAATTCATCATTTGCCCGCTCGCCTTCAATTCCTTCTGAACATACCGATTCACATATTCTGCAAGGCATAAGTAAAATAATATGAACGTTCCTCCATGCAACACCCATGACAATATGACGGTAAATTTGGTAACAGCGACCGCATACAGCAGCCATCTAAGAATGTGAATCAAGCCTGAAAACATCAATATTTTATAAATGCCAAACCTTCTGTACAGCCGATCAAAGAAGATCATAAAAGGAAACTGGCTGATGGAACCGATCATAATTCCAATACCGATCAAGCTGGTGGTGATTCCCTGCTCTTGACTATAGACGGCATGGAAGGTGAAGAAGAAGCCCATCGTAGACTCAATCGTGAACGTATAAATATAAATGAATAATAGCGGCTTGTTTTTAAAAAGCTCCTTCAGCTTGACCTTCGCCTTGCGTTGATGGCCTTCTACTTTTGGAATGCCGCACGCAAATAAAAAAGCGATAAACATCATAATGGAAAATACGGGAAACATATAATCGATGTTCTTGTCCAATATCCACCCTGCAACCGCCGACATAGCGGCATAGCCGACAGAGCCTGCTGTCCTGACCCTTGAGAAATTAAATCTCGATTTGTTAGCCAGCTCCAATGCAATCGTATCGCTAAGCGGATTGACAACACATTGAACCACAGAAAACAAAGTGGTGGACAGCAGCAGCAGCCAAAGATGGTTACCTGATAACGGAACCAGCCATATCGTAGCAGCAGTCAGCAATAGACTTAGCAATAAAATACCGTTCTTCGATTTGGCCCGATCAGCCGCTAGCCCCCACAAGGGCTGTATGAATAAAGCAATAATCGAACCCACTGAGGTAAGCAAGCCTATCGTAAAAAGATCCAAATTAATTTTGTTATAATACAAGCTAATATAAGAAGAGAATGCGCCTAATGCCATAAACATAAGCGCATAATAAAAGGATACATATACGTAAGTGGCTTTTGCTGATTTTTCAGTGCTCATCGTTGTTTCGATACACGGTCCACTTCGGCTAATTCTTCGGCCGTCAACGTTTCTCCGATATGCAATAACGCATCTTCAATTTGCTCGGGACGGGATGCTCCCAGTATGGCGGAGCTAATATTGTTATTGCTAAGCACCCAGGCCAATGCGAATTGGGCCAATGTCCATCCCCTCTGATCAGCCATAGGCTTGATCGCCTCTACAATGGCAAGATTGCGGTCTACTCCGAGCAACGATTGCAGCCTTCTCTCTCCGGCAGCACCACGTGATCCTACCGGCGGAGCTTCACCTTGCCGGTATTTGCCGGTTAACAGCCCTCTTCCCAACGGACTGTATACAATAACCCCTACTCCTTCGGATTCAACGAACGGGAGCAGCTCATCCTCGATGCCTCTGGAAATGATGCTGTATTCCGGCTGCACGCTTTCAAACCGGTGAAGATTATTCAAAGCGCTAACCCCGTGCGACTTGGCAATCTGCCATGCTGCAAAGTTGGAGCAGCCGATATAGCGGACTTTACCTGACTTCACCAGGTCGTCGAGTGCACGAAGTGTTTCGTCCAACGGAGTCTGAGAGTCGAACCGGTGCACTTGATACAAATCGATATGATCGGTTTGCAGCCTTTTCAAGCTCGCCTCCACGGCACGGTATATATGGTATCGGCTTTGACCCGAATCGTTGGGACCTAGTCCAACTTTGCCGTGTACTTTAGTAGCGAGAATAATTTGATCACGTCGACCCTGCATAATTTTCCCCAGAATCTCTTCGGATTCTCCAGATTCAAGCGGATTATCACGATCCATTCCTTTGCCGTAGACGTCTGCTGTATCATACAATGTGATCCCAGCGTCCAACGCTGCATCGAACACATTTCGAGACTGCGTCTCATCAATCCACCGGCCAAAAGCCATCGTTCCCAAGCTAACCTCCGATACTTTCAATCCGGTTCTTCCCAAACTTCTGTGTTTCATACATTTCCCCAACCCTTCTATTTATAATTAAGTAAAAATAATTGCTGTTTCCAATGTTCTTATCATAGGCGACAAGCTATACACGGGTGGTTTTCCAAATTCCCTTCTTAAACCGTCCATATATGAGCACCGAGCGCACAAATTGATCTGCAGCAGCTGCTATCCAAATGCCGGCGGTACCCCATTTCAACCCAAATACAAACAAGAGACTCAAAGCAACTCTGAAGCCCCATACCCCGATTAAAGTCGAGTACAGCGGGTACCGGGTATCCCCTGCTCCTCTCAAGGCTCCGCCCAAAATAAACTGGGTTGCCTGAGACACTTGAATAAAGCCCATAATTCTTATCCCAACAGCTCCCTGTTCGATTACAGCTTGGTCTGGCGTGTACAGCATCATAATATAAGGGGCGAAGCAGATAAACACTACACCCATAGCCCCTGCTACAACCATCCCAATTTTGCGTACCTGCCATCCATACTTTTCGGCTAAATCCGGATTGTTGGCCCCGAGTGCCTGACCGACCAAAGTAGAGGCCGCTATGGAAAAAGCCATTCCCGGCATAAAGGTCAGCCCAAACACATTAAACGCTATTTGCGTTGCTGCCAACGCTACGGTTCCAAGGCTTGCGGCAACTTTTACAAACACAAGCATTCCAAGCCGCATCACGATTTGTTCAATTGCCGTGGGCAGCCCAATTTTGAGAATACGCCCAATCATCACACGGTCTATTTGAAATAAGCCGCGCGCTGTTAAACGAATGGTATATTTGCCGCTGAACATAACAGCAATAACCCAAACCATGGAAACCAGCTGCGATACGATCGTTGCAACCGCTGCGCCGGTAACGCCCATCTCCGGCAAACCCCAGACCCCGTAAATCAAAGGGAATCCGATAATAACAATAAGCACATTCGATAACACGTTGATTTTCATTGGTGTACGAGTATCGCCGGCTCCGCGTAATATTGCAGTTAACGCCATCGAAATCGTATTAAAGCCGACGGACAAGAAAATAATTTCTGCATAACGCAGCCCGTGCGCCACCACGTCCTCCCCTGCTCCCATCATCCGGAGCAAGTCCGCTGCAAAGAAGTATCCAAGCGCAACGACCAGCACAGAAAGTACAATATTTAGTGCAAAAGCCTGACTCGCAGCCCGGTTAGCTTCCATAATCTTTCCTGAACCGACTGATCTTGCTACAATAACCGTAGTGCCTACATTTAAGGTCATGAAAATAGCTAACAACAGAAAATACGGCTGACTCGTTAATCCTACCGTCGCCACTGCTTCTGGACCTACCCTCCCTACCAAAATCATGCTAAGCATCTGCATAAAATTAATCAGCAGCATCTCCACCAACGATGGGCCTGCCAGCTTCAAAATAATTTTACGAATAGCTTTACGATCGTTTGGATCGGCTAAGGCCGCCTCAGGAGCATCCATCTGTTCATCTGCTTCGGAAGGTTGTTCATCTTTTGTTCGCGCTTTCATGCAGTCACCTTCGTTTCCATTCTTTAGGCGTATTTTCCACCAGCAGCTTCCAATTTTAACAGCTTTCCTAATCATAGCCGATTTCTCACAATTTAATAAGGACTGAATTCGGCTTCAATAAGTAACCTTTAGTATAGTAGCTTTATTTATTGACAAAACTTTTGTATAGTCTCCCATATTGAGTTGACCGCCCCTTAACGCTTATAATAAGAAAAGCTTCTATTCGAAGCCCTAAATGAGAAAAAAGTTTAAAAGAAAAGGTGTCATTCATGAGCATATTAAATGTAGAAAAACTTAGCCACGGATTTGGAGATCGCGCTATCTTCAAAGATGTATCCTTCCGTCTGCTCAAAGGTGAGCATATCGGACTCATCGGTGCTAACGGTGAAGGTAAATCCACCTTCATGAACATTATTACAGGCAAGCTCCAGCCGGATGAAGGAAAAGTAGAATGGTCCAAACGCATGCGCGTAGGTTACCTCGATCAACATGCGGTGCTCAACAAGGGCATGACAATCCGCGATGTTCTGAAGGGGGCCTTCCAGTATCTGTTCGACATGGAACAAGAGATGAACGACATGTACGTTAAGATGGGCGATGTATCTCCGGAGGAGCTCGATCGACTGCTTGAGGATGTCGGTACGATTCAGGATACTTTGACGAATCAAGACTTTTACATGATCGATGCCAAGATCGAAGAAACTGCCCGCGGACTGGGACTTACCGATATAGGACTGGATAAAGATGTTAATGATCTTAGCGGCGGACAGCGGACCAAAGTATTATTGGCTAAGCTTCTGCTCGAAAAGCCTGACATTTTGCTTCTCGATGAGCCGACGAACTATCTCGATGAGCAGCATATCGAATGGTTGAGACGTTATCTGCAAGAGTACGAGAATGCATTTATATTAATCTCTCATGACATTCCGTTCCTTAACAGCGTTATTAACCTGATCTACCATATGGAAAATCAAGAGCTGAACCGATACGTTGGCGATTACGATTATTTCCAGCAGGTCCATGAAATGAAAAAGCAGCAGTTGGAATCAGCCTACAAGCGCCAACAGCAGGAAATTGCAGATTTGAAAGACTTCGTAGCCCGGAATAAAGCTAGTGTCGCGACTCGGAATATGGCGATGTCGAGACAAAAGAAGCTGGACAAGATGGATGTCATAGAGCTCGCCAAAGAAAAACCGAAGCCGCAGTTCAACTTCAAGGATGCCAGAACGTCCGGCAAGCTGATTTTTGAAGCTAAAAATCTTGTCATCGGCTACGAGGAACCCCTATCAAGAGCGTTGGACCTTCGTATGGAGCGCGGTCAGAAGATCGCCCTGGTAGGTGCCAACGGTATCGGTAAAACAACGCTGCTGCGTAGTATCTTAGGCGAGATCCAAGCGCTGTCGGGCTCCGTTCAGCTTGGGGAGCACCTGAGTATCGGCTACTTCGAGCAGGAAATGAAGGAAGCCAACTACAATACTTGTATTGAGGAAGTATGGAAGGAATTCCCTTCTTACTCACAGTTCGAAGTGCGTGCGGCACTGGCCAAATGCGGGCTAACAACGAAGCATATCGAGAGCAAAATTACTGTTCTTAGCGGCGGTGAGAAGGCTAAGGTGCGCCTCTGCAAGCTCATAAACCGTGAAACAAACCTGCTCGTGCTCGATGAGCCGACCAACCACTTGGATGTGGATGCAAAGGACGAGCTGAAGCGCGCCCTCAAAGCGTATAAAGGCAGCATTCTGCTGATCTCTCACGAACCTGAATTTTATCGCGATGTCGTTACAGATACTTGGAATTGTGAATCCTGGACGACAAAAATGTTTTAATCCCTGTATGTTAAGGTGCTGTCTCACAAGCATAGAACGAGCCAGTCGCCAAATTAAACAAGCTTCCATAACCACTGTCAAAGTGGAAATTGGAAGCTTGTTTTTCTGTGAATTCGGCGCTTTATCGAAATGGAACCTTCGTGAAATTGGGTTGGCACCGGATTAAGCTAAGAATGACCTTAGCGGAACTAAAATTTCCGTTATTCAATCGGCCTCGTCAAATACGAGACGATTACAGAAGCCGCTGTTCCGTTATTAGGAAGAATTCGGGCAGCTTACGCCAAAATTTAAAAGTTAACGGAAGAAGTGCTTCCTTTATTTCTCTGTTTTTATGATTTTTTGGGCAATAACGGAACGGTTACTTCCGCTGTTAACCTAAGTAATGCCAAGTACGATCGGTTTCGTTCGTTGCCACCACTATTTTCTCGACCCACGGTTGCAGCAATTGTGATCATAGCTATGTGATTATTTCATAACAAGCACAACAAAATGCCAGGATTAATCCCTCACATCACATAATGCTGCTAACAATGCTTTACAGCCGCGCGAGAAAAGCAACAGCCAAATCGGCTATTCGCAGGTGCCCGTTCTCGTTCGGATGAAGCCCATCGGATGTATAATAATGCATCGTTAGCTTATTAAAACCGCTAATTGCATACAAATCCAGCAATGGCAAAGAATAGTTAAGCCCGATCATCTGGATGGCTTGAACATAATCAAAGAGTCGGTAGCCTGCTTCGTTCGTGCTGAATATATCGTAACCGTCCTTATCTCTAGGCAATGGAGTCCAAAGATTTAACCGGCAGCCCGGATTATTAGTTAAAATATGTTCAACTAGCGTTCGGTAAGCCCCAATAAAAGTCAGGATATCATAGCTGCCTGGTTCTCCTAACGGTTTATTCAAGCGAAAATCGTTCACTCCGGCAAAAATGGTCACACAATCGAGCGTTTGATCGATATTCCGACCAACATTCACGGTTGCCCCATAATCTCTGTCTCCGCCAGCCGTCATGGTGCAGCCGCTTTTGCCGTAATTCATCACTCGGCTCAATCCTAGCCTGCTGCATACAAGCGGCTGATAGCCGTTGGCCTCTGTTAGGCTATCGCCTAGCGTCCCCCAGCTCCTACCTCTCCATCTATTTGCTTCGGGAATGAACGGATCCGTTGCGGACTCCTTGTCAATTTTCTTCATCAAAAATAACTTGAGCTGTCTCGTTCATCCCAGCCGTCACAGCTTCCAATGACGCTTCCGTACGATCACCGAGCCAAGCTCCCTGCTCCATTAATGTATTTTGCAGCGTCGGAATATCGATCCCGCGAAACCCGGTATTAGATTTCGCCGCCATGGCAGCAGCAGTGCCTGCGGCCTGCCCCATCGCGAAGCAGTTCGGCATGACTCGCAGAGAGCCTTGTACTGGACGATCCGAGGAAACCGAACGACCGGCTACAATCAGGTTCTCCTTGCCCTGCGGCAGCATGCAGCGATAAGGAACGCCATGCGATTGCCCTTTGGGCAAATGTTTGATTGCCATAGTGCTCTGCGCGTTCGCAAGATGAATATCAATGAAGTAGGAATTCCGGGCAATATCGTCCTCAAAGGTGCGCATTTGGAGGAAATCCTCTACCACCAAGGTGTAATCACCAACTATTCGGCGTGTTTCACGAATTCCAATTTGATCACCTGAATGAACCAGATGCGCGTTCTCGAAGCCTGGCACATATTTGTGCAAAAAGCGGAGCTGCGTCTCTATCAATTTCCTGCCTTCGATAGCAGCATAAGTTAAATCCTCTGCTTTCGTACCGTCAATACCAAATACATGGCCGAAATTAAAGCCAGCCACTGACTTCGAAAGCCAGGCCGTACCGGAAATCCGCTTGCGTCCCTCCGGCAAATCGCCATTTTGCTGTGCTTGCGTGACGGTATCCGGCAATTGGCCGCCTTGACCGGTTTTTTGGATAAATTTGTCAAATTTATCTTTGTCCAAACCGGATAAGATAAAGCACATCGTCCCCGGCTGCAGCTCCCCTTCCTCACCGCCGATGTGAAAGGGTACCCCAGCCAATGCTGCCAAATCCGCATCACCCGTAGCATCGATGTACAGCTTCGCTTGGACAACCGAACGGCCGCTTTTATTGCTGATCACTATTCCTTGAATCTGTTCGCCTTCCGTAAGCACTTGATCAACAAAAGTATGGAACAGCATCCTGGCTCCGCTTTGAGTCACTTCATGGTCATAAATGCGCTTCAATACTTCCACATCAATGGGAACCCAGTCCAGCCTGTCTTTATGCATGCTCATATAGATATCGCCGGAGGCTTGTTTCATCTTCTCCATCAGATCCAATCCGATACCTCGTATTACCGGCTTCTCTCCATCGGTATAAGGACAGAATGCGGGAACGAGCGCTGCAGTCCCCATACCGCCCATGTAACCTCGCTGCTCAATTAGCAGCGTATCCGCGCCATTCCTTGCAGCTGCAATAGCCGCAGCAATGCCTGTAGCTCCTCCGCCGATCACAACGACATCCGGTGTATAAGATACCGGAAGCTCCTGCTGTGGGATGGTAACCGTAATCAACTTGATAGTCATTTGATTTCCTCCTCAAATTTACGCTGAAAATGGGAAGCAAACAGAAAACAACCGCCTATAAGATAAGCTGCTTTCTGTTCGCCGCATGTTATTTTTTCAAAGTAGTATACCAATCATTAACTTCTTTATAGCTCGAATCGCTGCCGGCTGCTTTATACTTTTGTTGGAAAGCTTCCAAGCCCGATACAGACTCTGCGCCAAAAATCAATTTGACTGTATAATCGTTAATCATCGTGTTGAGCTGTTGGAAATTTTTTGAATACTCAGGCATGAATGGCGCCATCCCCAACGGGTCGATAATGCGTACTTCCGCAGGCTGCTTCACATTCAGAAATTCCCAGGCTTCAAACAAACGCGGATCCTTACGCACACGAGCCTGCCAGTAGATCGGATAATTTTTCTCGTCAACGCCCATCAAATAATTGTTCGCCTGATTCCGCTCATCAGTGAATATCGGCAGAATAGGGTTATAGGCTCCGTCTTTGAACGTATAATGCTTGCCTTCTTCACCTATTGCCATCGTTTTGAAAGTATCCTTCTCCAGCTTGGCATTCATCCATTTAATGGTATCCTCAATGTGTTTGGAGGATTTAGGAATAAAGGTGATTCGGTCAAAGCCTGATGATGCAGAGAAGCCCATTTTGCCGCTTGGACCCTTCAAAGCTGGAGCAAACACCATTTTGGCGTCAGGTTGATTTTTTTTCAGTGCATCCGCAATGGTTGGCACATCGGACCAGTTAAGTGGAATAACACCTGCACGGCCACTTGTGAATTTTTCTTTCATCGTAGCATCTTTATTGACGCCAAACTCTTTATCCAGCAGCCCTTGCTTGAACAGCTCGCTCATGTAACCCACATATTCTTTAAAGGCCGGGTCCAATGTACGCGGAGTCAGCTTGCCATCAACCGGATTCCAAAAGTTCGGCATCCCGAACGCACCGACCACATTTTGCAGGAACGGATCGTCTCCCCTGAGTGTTAAAGCCACATTTTTATCTCCGTTACCGCCCGGGTCCTTCTCTTTGAATGCCTTCAGGACAGCCGTCAGCTCCTCCAATGTAGTCGGCATTTTCAGGCCTAGCTTATCCAGCCAGTCTTGACGAATCATCAGGCCGGTGCTGGAAAAATTAATGGACTTGGTGGGAATGGCATAAATTTTCCCGTCCACTTTGGCAGCATCGAATGTTTCCTGGGACACGGATGCTTTAATGTTCGGACCAAACTTATCGATCAGAGGCGTTAAATCAACTAAAGCCCCTTTTTTGGCATAATCTGAATAAAGCGCTTTAAAATCACTGCCGCCAGCGGTCGTAATAGCATCATACGGTTCTGCAGACGCAATCAACAAATTAAGCTTGTCTTGAGGCTTATCCTGAGGAAGCATTTCGTACTGTACTTTATAGCCGGTTTTATCCTCCAGCACTTTGGCTACGGGATACGTGTTGTAATCGTCCTTTTGCCAAATTTGCAGTGATTTCAACGTTGGTTTCACTTCATTTTTGGCAGCGGGTGCAGGTGTGGATCCAGATGCTGCGGGAGCCGTCGCTTGAGAATCTCCCCCTTTGGATGAGCAAGCAGCAGAAGTCAGTGTCATTGCAGCCAATGTAATGAGGAGCCATTTCTTTTTATTCATAGAAAACCCTCCTAGTTTAATTTACAATCTCTGTATCATTAACCCCTCAATAACAAGGATTGAATGCTTGCTTAGCCTTTCACGGAACCTATGAGAACACCTTTTATAAAATATTTCTGCAAAAACGGATACACCAGCAAAATAGGAATCGTAGAAGCAATAACTGTAGCTGCACGTACACCTTCAGGTGAAACATTCATTAAATCGTCTACGCTTTTGTTCAGAGCCGAAGAGGAATCCGCATCCATCACAATATCCCGTAGGTACAGCTGTAAAGGCTTTAAAGAGGCATCGCTTATATAGAGCATCGGATTGAAAAAGTCGTTCCAGAAGTAAACCGCGTAAAACAACCCAATCGTCGCAAGTACCGGTCCGCTGAGCGGAAGAATGATCCGGAACAAAATAGTGTAGGTTTTGGCACCGTCCATTTTGGCTGAGTCCTCAAGCGCCTCCGGCAAGCTCTCATAGTAGCTTTTAATAACCAATAAATTGAAAACACTGATCATCGCAGGTAAAATAAGCGACCATAAGCTGTTGATCAAATTCAAGTTGCGCATCAGCAAGTAATTCGGAATAATGCCCCCATTAAACATCATCGTAAAAACGAATAGCACCATAATAAAGCTAATGCCTGGGAGATGCCTTTTCGACAAAGGGTAAGCTGTAACCGCTGTCAATAAGATCGAGATCAGCGTCCCTACGACTGTGATTCCAACAGAAACCATAAAAGAGCGAATAAATTGGGCGGATGTGACCACATATTCCATTGTGTGCAGCTGAAAGCCTACTGGAAATATACCTACCTTGCCTGAGACAACAGCCCATTCCTCACTGATCGATTTCGAAAGCACATTGGCAAACGGAAGCAGTGTGGACACCGCCATAAGCAGGAGAAATGTATAAGCACATACATCCAAGCTCAGGTCAGCTATTGATTTTCTACGCATCGTTCCCGCCTCCTTTTACCATATACTTCGATTAAGCAGTTTTTTACTGAGCATATTGCCAAAAATAATGAGTAGAAAACCAACCACTGAGTTAAATAATCCTACTGCTGTGCTGAAGCTGTAATCCATTTTGCCAAGCCCCATGCGGTATACATAGGTCCCGATTACATCCCCCGTCTGATACACCACCGGATTGTACAGTGTCAGTATTTGCTCGGTTCCAGCATCCAACAGATGGCCTATACGTAAAATGAACATTAGTACGATGGTAGGCAAGATGCCTGGCAGCGTGATGTAAAACATCTGCTTAATGCGCCCCGCTCCGTCAATGGCTGCCGCTTCGTACTGCTCCTGCTCAATACCCGCAATAGCTGCAATAAAGATGATAGCGTTCCAGCCTACTTCCTTCCACCCTGCAGTGAAAACGACAACACTTCGGAAAAATCCATTATCCAGCAGGAACGAAATCGGCTCCGCCCCAAACCATTGTATGAGCTGATTGAGCAAACCGCCTGAAGGAGACAAAATGTTGATGAACAAGCCCGAAATAATTACCCAAGACAAGAAATGGGGCAAGTAGATGATGGTTTGTACGGTTCGTTTGAAAAACATTCTGCGTACTTCATTTAATAGCAGCGCGACAGCGATTGGGATAGGAAACAACAAAATAATTTTGTAAAAGCTAATCAATAACGTGTTGCTGAACACTTGCATGAATTCATCGGAGTGGACCAGCTTCTGGAATTGCTCCAGGCCTACCCATTTACTCCCCGCTATACCGTCAAAAATGTTAAAGTCTTGAAAGGCGATCAAAACCCCATACATCGGCGTGTATTTGAAAAGCAGTAAAAAAAGCAAACCAGGCACCAACAAAACATACATGTCCAAATTGCTGCGAAACAGCTTCCAACGGCTGTCCCGTTTGACGGCAAGCTCAGGGCTGATCTCTTTACTCTCTAAGTTTGCAGTCGTTGTTGTATTCATGATTGTTGTCACCTCCCTGTGCTTGTAATGTCATTATATCGGGTTTGAAAAACGCTCAGTAGAGGGTAAAGCTATGATTTCTGGTTTAATCCTACTGCCTTTTGTCGAAAACTAATCAATAATACACAAATGGCACCCTTATTCCCGGGCATAAGCGGGGTTAAGAGCGCCATTTTCTTATAAGATCTAATAATTGCTTACCTAGTGTGGGCTTATTATCCTTAAGAATTCATCGGCTACGACACCTGCTCCTCACGAATAATCTGCAAGCGGACGGTAACTGTCGTGCCTTGTTCTGGTGCGGATCGGATGGACAATCCGTAGCCCTCTCCCGAGTATAGCCTGATGCGTTCATTTACATTGTACAAACCATAAGAGCTGCCTGAACTGTCGAAGGAGCTTTCTGGCCGTGGCTCACTAAGCAGCTTCCTTGCAATCTCCTCCTCCATTCCGGCTCCGTCATCGGAGACGGACAGCACAAGCTCCTCTCCATCCTGATGAGCCGCAATTCGAATATGGCCGCTTTTAGCTTTGGATTTACGAATTCCATGCAGCAGCGCATTTTCCACAATAGGCTGAAGGGTCAGCTTGGGCATGTAATGTTTATGAATTGCCGGGTCTGACTCAACCGTAAATTCAAAGCTTTCGGGAAACCGGCTTTGCTGGATTTCCAAATATACTTTGGCTAAGTTCAATTCATCCTCTACACTGACGTTGTCACGGCCTTTGTTTAAGCTAAGCCTGAAGTATTTGGCCAGTGCATCGATCATTTGGCTAATATCATGCGCATTGCGTCCTATAGCAATCCAGTTGATCGTATCGAGCGTATTGTATAGAAAATGCGGATTTATTTGAGCTTGCAAGGCGCGAAGCTGAGCTTCCCGCTCCAGCACCTTCGTCTTGTAAGTTTCTTCCATCAGATTTCTAACCTTATCGATTAAATGATCAACGCTCCGTTCCAGAACATTAATATGACCATCGGATGCTGCATTGCGGTCATCCAGACTTTCCAAGCCTTCCTTATGAATAGTTCGAATGACAAGCTGAACGCGTCGGTTCATGCCGCGTATGATAAAAGCCAACAGAACGAAAACCAGCAAGAGGAACATAATCGACACCCCAAGCAATGTCGCGACACTGGAAAACCGATTCAGCGTAACGGCCTGACGAGATATTTCTGCTGCCGGCACCTCAGCCACCAGCTTCCAGCCTGTGGATTGTATGGTTGTGAATACCGCATATTTGGCATCGTCACCTTCGGCTATTTTAATTATGCCCTCGTCCATTTCTGTAATCGACTTCCTTAGATCAGCGCTCAGGACCGGCTTGCCAAGCAAAGATTGATCCGCATGCGATACAGCTATTCCAGCGGAGTCAACCATATAAATAACCTGCTGCTTGGATAATTCTACAGCATCAAGTATCGTTCTTACGGTTTGCTCTGTCATATCGATGACGAGCACGCCCGTCATCTGGTCGAATTTCTGAGCATTGCGAATCATCCGGGCTGTGGAAAGCACATAAGCGCTGCCCCTGTCGATATAATTCTCCTGATAAGCTCCTACCCATACGATTGAACCGCCGGCTTCAATGACACTATTGTACCAAGGCCGACTTTTCAAGCTGTCCATTGGAAAGAAATTAATCAATTCTCCAGCATAAATTCTGGACTTATCCACAAACAGCCTGACGCGAAACACGTTGCCATTCGTCTCTGCCGTATCCATCATATAACGCAAATCCTTCAGCACAACAAGCTGTTGACCGATAGGTGCCGTCGCCTCAGATTGATCCAAATACTTATATAGATTAGGATTCATAAAAATGGAATTGGACGTATCACGCACACGTTCAAATTGATAGGTCAGATTGATCCCTGTTTGCTTCATCGTCTGCAGCATGGAGCGGGTTACTTCCTTCTCCAATATTACGGAAGAACGCTCGTAATAAAAATACAGGAGGAAAGATGCTGGCAGTAAAATCAATAGAACATAGCATAGCAGCCAGGTTCTGGCGGCCGCCAGCTCTTTTAGCAGCAATAACGAATAGCGGGCACCCTTATGGAGCATGGATTTCATCCGACGAGCTTCCCCCCTTTATAGAACCTGTTCACGGTAGGCGCTGGGCGTAAAGCCGGTAACCTTCTTAAACAGCTTGCTGAAGTGGCTGGGATCCGAGTAACCGACAGCATAGCAAACCTCATATAATTTGACTGTTGTATCCCGAAGCAGTTCCTTGGCTTTCTCTATCCGAACTTTGGTTAAATATTCGTAGACCGTATCTCCTGTCTCTTGCTTATAGAGCAAGCTGACATAGGTAGGGCTTAAATAGACGCTTTCCGCTATATCCGAAACCGTCAAGCTATCTGCCAACCGTTCTTCAATGACTTGGCGTATACGCTCTATCACATTGCTCGATTTCCCGCTGCGCTTCTCTTGAATCCGTGAGCATACTTCTATGAGATAAGCTTCCAAGGTGAACCTCAAATCCGTTATCGTCTCCTGCTTAAACACGCGTTCCCACAAGCTAAGCTCCTTTTCTTCCAGGTCACGGCTTTGTATATTCAGCTCCAGCAACAAACGATTGGACAGCAATATCAACTGCAGGCAAACATTACGGCAGTACTTCAACCCTTCACGGCGGTTTCTTGCTAACCATTCGAATAAATCGTTGAGCTCTATCGACAGCTGATAAGGCTCCGCTGCTTTCATAACAGACAAGAAGCGTTCGCTTTGAACTTGATCAAACCTGTGCAAACCTTGCTCCTCGTGTTCGAGGCTGTCCATAGAAATGACGCGATTTTTGCCAAGGTACCACTTTTGATCCGCTGCTTCACGCGCTTGTATATACGACCATGGCAATGCCTGAAGGTTGGATACATGCTCGCCAACCCCGATGGTCACCGTGATCGAGAGCCAACGCTGCAGATTCTCCCGGATTTCTTCAGCCAGGCTGAACAGCAGATCCTCCTGAGACTCCTCCTCGTCCCCAATGCCGCCAACAGCTCCGTTATTGTTGGTATTGCGCACACGGAGTATGCCGACATATTCGCTGCTCCTGTTCTCGAATGCATACCCGCCCATGTGCCGGTCAATTAACTCCTGGCATACGTTAAGCACAGCATAGGACAACAGCTGCTTGTCCCTCTCTGAGCGTGGCTCGACTACCTCCGCGTTGTCGTCAATAGTAACCACAATGACCCAATACGATGCATCTGCCGGCAGGTCCAGCTGTAGAAACTCCATCCGGTTCCGTGCGCCACCAGGCTGGGTGATTCCGTCGCGGATCAGCGACATGAGAAACTTTTCCCGAAGTAACGGCATGCTTTGGGTCAGCTTGACCTGCATATCTGCAATCAGCATTTTTTCCTTTGCTTCGTTCTGTAATTCTCCGACGACTCGCTCAACTACCATTCTTAGCTCCTGCATATTGACAGGCTTAAATATATAATCGACAGCGTTGACCTGAAGCGCAGACTTCAAATAATCCGCATCATCATGACCGCTTACAAAAACAATTTTGATATGAGGGTACCGCTCGCGAATCTGGGCGGACATGCGTATCCCATCCATATTGATCATACGCACATCGGTCAGCACCAAATCAGGCTGGATTCGTTCAATTAGGTCCAAACCTACATCTCCATCATCAGCCTCGCCTGCGAAGTCAATATTAAAAGTATTCCAGTCGAAATAATTACGCAGACCATAACGAACGGTCGGTTCGTCATCAACGATAACAAGCTTGTACATCCAACGTCTTCCCCCTAAGCCATTTTTCATCATTATACATGAAATCGGTTTCAATGGAACAAGCAGTAGGTTGAATAATCTTATTTTTTCATTTGGCAAAACATCCCCTTAGACTCATCCCATTCTGCATACAGCACATCCTCGATCCGAGCGGCCCCCTGCTCCTGAAGAGCTTCCAGCAACCACTTCATGCTGTGACCGGTATGGTCCAGCCGTTTCTTACCCCTTTCGGATGATTGGTCTTTTTTACCCGAACAGGCAGCATAACGAAACCATGGCGATTCTAACTTTACTTGTTGTATAGGCTGCGGTACAAAGCTTATAATTTCTATGACTCAATGGTTTAACAATACAGAAAAAGGATGCGCTGAATGATGGAATTAGATCAAACAGACCGGGAAATTATTGAAATTCTGAGGAAGAACTCCCGGATTCAATGGCGGGATCTTGGGGAACAAGTATTTCTGACCGGGCAAGCCGTAGGCAATAGAATCAAACGCTTGGAGGAAGCCGGAGTTATTCAAGCTTACACCCTTGAGGTGGATGAAGCTAAAATAGGAAAGCCTTTAGTTGCGATTGTAACCATATTTATGAAAAGCAATAACCACAATGAATTTCGCAGCTTTCTCGAAACTCAATCCGCTGTTACAGAAGCCCATCGGATCACTGGCGAAGGCTGCTACTCGCTCAAAGTACGCACTGCCAACCAAGAGGAGCTCAATGATTTTCTTGATAAAGTGCTTCAATACGCTAATTATAAGATCAATCTATCCCTTGGTAAAATCATTTAACTAACCAATTGTTTCATCGTGAAAGTTTGTCGCTAGTATCCCTTTCATCAGCAGCTTTTCTTCATCTTCATCAGGAGCTACAATTAGTAAATAATTACGCTTTTAGAGGAGCTGCAAACTATGAACATTCAACTCGTGCGTCACAGTACCTTATTCATTCAGTACGCCGGATATAAACTGCTAATCGATCCTATGCTCAGCCCAGCCGGGGCGATGGCAGCTGTTCCAAACACAGCCAATACACTTTCCAACCCCCTCGTCAATTTAAAGATCAACATTGAAGAATTGCTCAAGGCTGACGCCGTACTCCTAACCCATACACATCGAGATCATTTCGACAGTGTTGCGGCTGAGCTCTTGCGTAAAGATATAGCTTTCCTGTGCCAGCCGCAGGATGTGGAGACGATACGCTCGCAGGGCTTTCAAGAGGTTACGCCGATTGAGGATGAATTTGTATGGAATGGCATCCGCATCACACGGACTACCGGTCAGCATGGGGTTGGCGAAATCGGTAGGCTTATGGGACCTGTTTCAGGCTTTGTTCTTCAGGCCCCAAACGAGCCGACCTTATATATAGCCGGTGATACGATTTGGTGTGAGGATGTAGCGCAAGCTCTCACCAAATATCAACCTGAAGTTGCAGTCGTATTCGCGGGAGGAGCTGAATTTCTGCAAGGCGGCCCGATAACGATGACCTCAGAGGACATTCGGCAAGTATGCTTGCACAGCCCGAATACTCGTATTGTGGTTGCTCATATGGAGACATGGAACCACTGCTTCCTGAAACGACCGGAGCTAAAAGCATTTGTCGAGAAGCACCAGCTTCAGGATCAGGTCTTCATTCCAGAAGATGGAGAATCCATCCATTAAATGCTGCTTTTTATTGTTTACGCCAAGCCGAATTAATGTGATAATTAGCACCATACTTCACATTTTATTGAGGAAAGAAGCGGTTGCTTTGAAAGGTATGCTCCCATTCTTGCTTTTTTATACGGTCATTTATATGGCGAATGCGGTTTATGGAACGTTCATTCCAGTTTACTTCCAATCCATCGGCGCAACCTCCACACAAATAGGGCTGCTGCTAAGTCTGGGACCTTTGGTCGCGGTCTTGGCACAGCCTGTTTGGGGTTCAATCGGAGATCGGGCCCGGACAAAAAATTCCGTGCTTCGCGTACTCATCATTGGCACAGGGGTAGTTATTCTACTCTTCCCGATATCAACGGAATATTATTATTTGTTAATAATGGTATGCTTGTTTACCTTCTTCCAAACTTCAATCGCCCCTTTAAGCGATGCTATTACCTTAGAAGAGCTCGACAAGCAGAAACGCTGGTCTTTTGGTCCGATCCGGTTAGGCGGAACTATCGGATTCGCTATTATGTCTCTCTTGTTCGGCTGGATTGCCAAAAGCCACATCCATTCTTTATTTGTCGTCTATGCTATTATTATGTTCATCAGTGTCCTTCTGCTTTCCAAATTCCCCGCTACTACAGGCTATCAATCATCAGGCAAAAAGATAAATATCGGAGTCTTATTCCGAAATCGCAAGCTCATGATCTACATGGGCATTAATCTGGTCCTACAAATTACGTTGGGCTATTATTATACGTTCTTCCCTGTCTATTTTCACAATATGGGAGGAAACAGCTTTCTATTGGGCTGGTCGATGGTCATTTCCGCCATAAGCGAAATTCCTTTTCTGCTCTATTCAGGGCGAATTATGAAGCGCGTTCGAATCACACATATTTTGCTTGTTGCCAGTATAGCCACTGCCCTGCGCTGGTTTGCCTTCTCCTTAACCGACAATCCCTATTGGGTACTCCCCGCTCAAGTGCTGCATGGATTGATTTTTATCGTGCTGTCGGTCACTATGGCTATGTACATAAATCAAGAGGTTCCGAAGGAACTGAAAGCCAGCGGCCAGACGTTAAACGCACTGCTTAGCGCAGGTATCGCCCGTATTATTGGCAGCTTTGGCGGAGGGATTGCGAGTGATGCCTTCGGTATGAAAAATATTTTTTATTACAATGGATGGATTGCCGCAGCTTGCACGGTCTGTATTATATGGCTGAGCTTTTATGAAAAGGGAGCGCAACGCAAAGCTAATACATTAGGATAGGATCGACTACGTTCCTGGAAAATAGTATGATGTCATTAGAAATGAGAGATCAACAAACTTTAACATTAAGACAAGGCGAGGAGAGAACAACATGGCATTCGGAACATTAGCTCACAAAGTCGGCACACTGCCGCTGCTGCAATTAACACAGAAATTAGGTGAGCTTGAAATTGATTTCGTACAGCTCGCTCTAACGAAGGCTATAGGCGATATTGATACGTCCTTGGGCAAGTTAAGCCCTGGCTTGGCCAACCATATTGCCGAACAATTTGACAAGCAAGGCATTCGCATTGGAGTGCTGGGCTGCTACATTAACCCGGTCCATCCTGATCCTGTACAAAGAAGGTACGAAATCGACCGCTTCAAAGAGCATCTGCGGTTTGCCCGTGAGTTTGGCACAACCATCGTTGCTACTGAAACAGGCGATCTCACAACATACCGCAATCAGGATGCTGAGAGATATGAAGAGATTGGGTGGTCGATTCTGCGCAGCACTGTTGAAGAGTTAGCCGAGGAAGCGGAGAAATGGGGCGCCTATGTAGGTCTTGAGCCTGTCTGCACACATACGCTTACCACACCTCAGAAAATGAAGCGCATCATAGATGAAGTCCCCTCCCGCAATATCGGAGTTGTACTCGATCCTTGCAACTTATTTGATCGTACGAACTTTGAGCGCCGGAAGCAGGTTGTTAACGAATCCTTCGAGCTGTTTGGAGACCGAATCGTACTGGCCCATCTTAAGGATGTTGTGACTCCATTCAACGAACGTGATGGACGTCCCAAATCCGTAAAGCCAGGTACGGGTGTGTTTGACACAGCGGGATTCCTGCAGAAGCTCTATGAGTACAAGCCATTCGTCGATGTTTCCATAGAAGATACGGATGCTCACGAGATGAATGAGGTCATTCACTATTTGAAGGGTCTTAATAAATAGCAAATGGGCGGCTTGAAAGGAAGTCCCAACCCATGATGCTGCTGCAAACCTTTCTCTCGACGATCTATCATGTCTTTCTTCCTATCTCCCTTCCTGTGATCGGCGGCGCTTTACTTAGGCGCTTCCGTGGGATGGACACAAAGCCGATATCTATGCTTGCCTTATACATATTAAGTCCTGCGCTTATATTTGTTGCCTTGTTCAATGCCCGGATATCGTGGGACGACATAACGAATACGATTTTATTTTCGATCATTAATGTTTTGGAGCTGTGGGCAATCGCTCTCCTAATCAGTAGAATGCTTGCTCTGCCGGCCGCTGAACGCGCGGGGCTAACGATGGTCTCAACCTTCACTAACAGCGTGAATTATGGTCTTCCCTTGGTTTTATTAGCTTTCGGACAAGCAGGTCTCGATAAAGCCTCCTTATATGTCATCGTTCAAATGATTATCGTCAATACGCTCGGTATATATTTCGCGGCGCGTTCCCAATTTTCTGTAAAATCCGCGCTTTTATCTATATTTAAAATGCCATCTATTTATGCGGCGGTATTGGCAACCATTGCCAAAACATTGGAGCTGCAAATCCCGGAAGCGCTATATAAAGGATTCACTCTGATGGCGGATTCGTATTCTCCAGTGGTCCTTGCGATACTGGGAGCGCAGATGGTAAGTGTTAAAAACACCGTACTTCCGACAATCTATAAAAAAGCGTTTTGGTCCGGTATTTTTATAAGGCTGATTGCAGCGCCGGCGCTCGCTTACCTCACCTTGTATTGCTTAGGTATCGAGGGCATATTGTTTTCGGTCATCCTTGTACTGGCTTCCATGCCGGCCGCAGTTAACGCCGTTCTGTTAGCCGAACAATTCAATGCGGCTCCGCAGTTCGTATCCAAGTGCATTCTCTGGACCACACTTGCCTCCTTCCTTGTATTGCCTGTAATCTTGCTGTTACTTCAATAACAGGTTAAAAAAGCTATAAAAGCGGCTGTCAAAGGAAGGGCAGCCTCTTCTTGGGTATTCTCAGCGATGCAAAGATGAATTAACTTTCCAACCCGTGCTAATCTTGGGCATCGGCGTTTAAGTTCGGTACAAAATTTGCTTTCATTCATTCCAGAGGAGACTGGGATTTTCGGGCGGCTGCCGAAAGAAAGACAATAGATGGAAATCCTCCCGTTAATCCAGCCCGGATATCGTTTGAAAGCAATCTAACTGGAAAAACTCCTGCTAATCTAGATAATAGGGCTGAAATCAGCCAAAATCCTTAGAATTAGCAGGAGAAATTCCAGTTATTGGGCTTGAAACGCTATTTTTTGGGGAAATAACGTGATATTTTCCTGATAATTACGTGGAGTTCGCCATACTACCATGCAATGACATAACCCATCTGTTCACGCGCCATCACTTATGCAACGTACAAAAAGGGCTGCCCCTGGCTGGTGCTACTTTGGGACAGCCCCGTTTGCACGTTCGCTTCTTGCTCGTACCTTTTTCACAACCCGCTTCTATTTCAATACTTCAAATACTATAGCTCTCAGCATCTCGTTGGAATCATTAAACAATTCATGTCCCCAGTGAGGCTTGTTTAGCAGAATATCCCCCGGCTTCACTTTTGTCTGCTCATCATTCACTTTCATAATGCCGTTGCCCTCAAGAATAATGTAAACTTCCTCATCTTCACGATGCCGATGAAATCCGATGGATGAACCAGGTGGAATTTCAACGTAATTAATAAATTGGATTGCCGTATCAAAATCCTCTTTCTTATAAATACTCGTATGATTGACTGTACCTATCCCGCGATGGCACTGCTCAGTAACTAATTGAGCTTCCAGAAAATTACGGTTGAACATGGACATCATCCCTCCTATTTATGCTTTGCCGTACTATTGTACAGTGGTTTATGAAGTGATTTGCACTCTTTGCTGAAGATCATGCGATTGGTTGGCAAAATGAACGAGCGCCTCAGATTTGATGTAGTCTTCTCCGCAAGTTTCCGCATTTCTGCCTTCGCTTAAAGCCTCCAGAAAATGATGGAAGCAGGACAAGTCGGGTATACTGCTGCTGTCGACCGGAATGTTGCCTTCCCCTTTATTCAGAAACAAACGATCTTCGATCAACAGCAAGGCGCCTTCGGTCCCTTCAATACGCCAGTCTCCGCTCCAGCCTGTTTGTTGTCCTTTCTCTGTCATACTGCCAATGTAATTGACAACTACCCCATCCTCCATCTCAAGAGAGAAGTTCAGATTGACATTAGCCTGCAGCCAACTCCCGACCGGACAATAATTGAAAGCATAAATGCTCTTTGCCTCCCGCCCGGTTAAATAACGTATCAGATCAAAATGATGAATGGTTACATCCTCCAGCAGCGGATTTTTGAGAGCAAGGAAATAAGGAATATCCGTTGGATGGTAACGGCAGAAATCAATTTGAATGGTTGAGATGCTTCCGATCTCCCCTTGTTCTAGCAGCGATTTCATATGACGAATAAAGGGGAAGCAGCGATAGTTTTCTGCTATCATAAACGGGATGTTCCTCTGGCTTGCCAGCTCTACAATTCGGACGGATTCCGCGTAGTTATTAGAAATCGGCTTCTCACAAAATACAGGAAGACTATGCTCGAACGCTTGTTCATTAACTACTGAATGAAAGGCTGGAGGCGTTACGTTAATAAGGATGTCCGGCCGTTCCTTCTCTATTGCCTCTGACACAGACGTGTAGAACGGAACGGGCTCATCTGCTAACCGTGCTTGCAGCTCTACATTCACTTCCACAACCGCTAATTGAATGTGAGGGTGATCCCGGCGAATCCGCTTATACCATGAATAACCCTTGTTCCCAAGACCGACTAAAACAGCCTTCAACTTCCCCACTCCTTTTCGAACTCTCACTTTAAGCAAGTTCTATTTCTTTTTAAAATTTTCATCGTATTTCTTTTGGGCTTCCTGAATCGCTTGCTCTCCGCCTGTCTTCTTCCATTCATCTACGAATTTATCAAACTCGCTAAGCGGTCTGCGGCCAATAATAAAGTCGACATAATTTTTGATCGTCAGCTGCTCCAATTTATCGCTATTCTGGTTATATTGGGGAAGCTGGATCGTCTTCAATACATCATACTTGCCTTTACCGGTCGTTTCCGCTTTTTGACGCACTGAGACCAGACTGTTTTTGGTCATATATGGCGTTTGGAATTCGTAATCATTAAAGGATTTGCCCACAAAGGTATACTGCTGGCCGATTCCGAATTTGATTTGCTCCTCTGCCTTATCGTAAGGAGGAAGATACTCGAAGCCGCCGTCATCCGTTTTACGGTAAGTCTTGCCTAATTCTCCATATACGATTTTTTCGAAAATATCCCTATCAAACGCCGTGGATTCCGCGATTTCGATATATTTGATCATCTTATCGCGATCTTTTTCCATATGAATGCCAAATTGTGCGCCAGAGCTCGGAATCGGGCTCCCCTGGATCGTACCCAGCTTGCCTTCCGGGCCCTTGGGACCTGCGAAGCTTGCCCATTTAACATTAGGGTTCTTGTCTTTCATCGCATAATACTCCCCGCCGATGAACGCCTCTTTGGGAATAAATTTCCACCAAGAAGCAACAACTACCCCGGATTTCTCGGAAATAACTTTGTCGTCAACGTTTTTGCTTTTATTAACTATAAATTCCGGATCGATTAATTCATCCTTATACCAACGATTCAACACAGTAAGTGCTTCCTTAGCGCCTGGCAATATTTCGCCTCTTAGTATCCGTCCATTATCCTCTGTAAAAATCCCTGGATACACATCAAACGCACCGAATACGGGGGAGAAAATTTCTTCCGTTTTCCCTCCGGTTCCTGTCCAACCATAAGTATCCTTCTTTCCATTACCGTCGGGATCATCATTACGGAACTTTCTCATGGCAGCTTCCAGCTCTTCCAGCGTCTCCGGTATTTTGTTAATACCCACCTTCTGCAGCCAGTCTTCCCGGATTCCGACAACCTTGGAAGTCGGCCCCAAGGTCCAAATAATAGGCATCGAATAATTTTTTCCGTTTCTCATCGTATATTGCAGAGGGTTGTCGCCCAAATGTTTTTTCAGCCATGCCATATATTTAGGAGCGTACTTATCAATTAAATCCTTCGGTATTTCAGCAACCGCACCTTGCTCTACAAGCTTATCATACTCCGGAAAAGGAAGATCCACCCAGACGTCAGGGATTTCGCCCGATGCTACCTTCACTAACAGCTCTTCCTTGAAATTATCCTTGGAACGCGGAACTTGCTCGATTTTTACATGAAATTTATCCTCAACCACTTTGATCGCATAGCTGTCTTTAACCGTTTTATCATAGTTTTGGTTCAAATAGGTCATTTTGTAAGTACGTTGTTCAGAAGCCCCGCCCGATGAGCCAGCTTCATTGCTGCCTTGACTGCAGCCCGACGCAACTCCCGTTAATAATGCCGAGCCTAACACAACCGAAACCACACGCTTTTTTTTGCCCAAAAGTACCCCTTCTCTCTTAACTAATCTGTTATTCTTTGACTGCTCCCAGCATGATGCCCTTAACAAAATATTTTTGCGCAAACGGATAGGCTACCAGCATCGGAATGACAGAGAGCATAATGATAGTGGACTGCAGCTGCCGGCTCGAAAAGGCGTCGAATTGATTGCTCTGATACAGCATGGCATTGATTTCATCCATATTGTTATCGACAATTATTTTCCTCAATACAACCTGCAGCACCTGCTTGTTCGAATCCGTAATATAGATCAGGCTGTCAAACCACGCATTCCAGTGTCCTACCGCCACCCACAAGGCTACCGTAGCCAGAACAGGCTTTGAAAGCGGTATCACGATCTTGCGAAATATAAGAAAGTATCCAGCCCCGTCTACCTTGGCCGACTCCTGCAGGCTATCCGGTATGGACTTGAAAAAATTTCTCATGATCAATACATTGAACGCGCCAATCATATTCGGGAGAACGAGCGCCCAGACACTGTTAAACAGACCCAGCTTTTTTATAAGCAAATAATGAGGAATTAGCCCGCCACTGAACAGCATCGTAAACAGAATCAGAGCGGTGACGATCCGGTTGCCCGGTAGATCGGCCTTAGATAGCGGATACGCCAGAAGTGAGGTAAACACAAGGCTCAATATAACGCCAAGCGTTACTCTAAGCAGCGTATTCCCATAGCCCTTCCAAAGACTGTCATAATGAAAGGCAAACTTATAGCTGTCTAAAGTAAAGCCCGCTGGAAAAAGCAGTGTCCCCGTAGAGTAAACAGCGTGGGATGAACTCGTGCTTAATGAAACGACCAGTTGATTCCAGAAGGGAAATACTGTAACCAGCACTATGGTGCTCATAAGCAAGTAAAGCGCTGCTTGTGCCCATTTCTCACCCATGGTTGCCTTAATATGATTCATGTCCGTTTAACCTCCAACTGCTTGAAGCTTTACCATAAAGTATGTTCTTTACCGCCCATCGTTTTAACCGCTTTATTAACAATCACTATCAAAATCAGTGCAATCACGGATTTGAATAATCCTACCGCCGTAGAGTAGCTGTAATTGGCTTCAACTAACCCTTTCCGGTATACGTAGGTATCGATAATGTCTGACACTTCGTAAACCATAGGGTTGTACATATTGAATACTTGATCAAAGCCGGCGTCAAGAATATGAGCCATCTTAAGAATAAGCAGGATAGAAATAACCGGAATCAGCATAGGAATCGTAATATGCAAAATCCGCTTGAACCTGCCTGCGCCATCAATTATAGCTGCTTCATACAGCTGCGGATCGATACCGGCAATGGCGGCGAAATAAATAATCGAGCCCCATCCAAAGCTTTGGAAAATGTCAGTAACGATCAAAATGATTCTGAAATATCTTCGATCGGCCATATAAACCGCAGGCTCCATACCTAACAAGCTCATGAGCAGATTAAGCGGACCCTCCATGGAGAACAGGCTGATGAAAATTCCTGACAATACTACCCACGATATGAAGTGAGGCAAATAAGATACGGTTTGTACCAGCTTCTTAAACCGCATGTGAGTGACTTCGCTTAAGAGTAAGGCAAAGACAATTGGGATCGGGAATCCGAACAGCAGCTTGTAGAAGCTGATGACAAGCGTATTCTTCAAGACATTAAAGAAATACGGATCGGCAAATGCTTTGCGGAAATGATCCAATCCGACCCAGGGGCTAGCCATGATTCCTTTCAAAATAAAGAAATTTTTGAATGCCAGAACAACACCATACATCGGGATGTAATGAAATATTATAAAATACAATATCCCCGGCAGCATCATCCAATAAAGCGTCTTGTATTCATAGAACTTTCTTCTTCTCAGCCGTAGCTTAGCTGTAGCGGCTATCTTACCGGTTAGCGAGGTATCCATAGCCCATTTCCTCCTTCTATGAGTCTGTCCGACGGAAGTAAGTCCGTAAATATTTATTCATTACTGTGGTTATTGCAGGAAAGGGATGGCACTCCACCGCTCCCCCCCCCCACTAAGTGAAGATTATGCGTTGGAGAGGATTCCGAATACTTTGCGGGGACCCCGGGTCTTTAATTTACCTTGCGGTAACAACTTCATTTCAAAGGTAGGCTGCATACCCGAGCAGTCACCGAAGGTGACGACCAGGGCGGCCGTAAACTTTCCGTACCATTCCCTTATCCCTCCATAACCACATGAATAAATATTCACGAAAATCAAATCGTCGGACAGACTCCTATGTCCCCAAAATGAATGCGCATTCATTTCAATGAATTCACTATATCACAGCTCAACTTAGACGGAATCTTCAGTTTCTTTGGAAATATTTCGTTTTTTTATGCAGCTGCACGTTATTCATATTCTTTTGCCGGAATAATCAACTTCATGATGGTTCCCTCACCCTTTTCGCTAACTATTTGCAGCCCATAAGGCTCACCGAATGTAATTTGGATGCGTTCATGCACATTTTTCAAGCCGTAGCCTTTGGATGGCATAGATAGCAGCTGTTTTTGCAAAACCTCATCAATTCCAGGTCCATTATCTTCAACCGAAAATTCAATAGTCCCGTTGTTCCATTTGCCACGAATGATAAGCCTGCCCTTTCC
The DNA here is from genome assembly GCF_042676305.1 of Paenibacillus sp. GCM10027630. Lineage (NCBI taxonomy): Bacteria > Bacillati > Bacillota > Bacilli > Caryophanales > Paenibacillaceae > Paenibacillus > Paenibacillus sp. GCM10027630. The sequence goes on from NZ_JBHTGY010000098.1 coordinate 304,710, forward strand.
ATCCGCCTTCATATCTATTCCATGCAGGATTGCATTTTCTACCAGAGGCTGCAGAGTCAAATTGACCGTAGCATAGGGTAAAATTATTTCATCGATCTCATAAACGATTTCGAATTCATAGTCGTGCATAATGGATTGAATCTCTACGTACGATTGTGTATTCGTGATTTCATCGCGGATGGAAGTCAGACTCTCCCCCCTGTTTAATGCAGTTCGGTAAAACCTCGACAACGTAGTTACAAAATGACTGATGTCCCTGGCCCCGATTTGCACGGCCTTCCAATTAATTATGGACAAGGAGTTGTACAGAAAATGCGGGTTAATTTGAGACTGCAATGCTTTCAGCTGCAATTCCTTCTGCGTAATTTTGTTTTTGTAGGTTTCGTTAATAAGTTCATTGATCCTCTGAAGCATTTTACCGAAACGTCGGGTCAGCTCCCCAATTTCATCCCTGTAATCATCACTTACGACGGAAACACGGAGGTCACCGAGCTCCACCTGCTTAGCCCATCTATGTAATAATTGAATCCGATAGAGCAAAGTTCGCGAGAACATCCAAATTAATCCGAATAAAATCAAAGTACAGACGGCCACCACCACGATCGTTGCTTTAATGATGCTTGTGGCGTCAACGGAAAGCTGCTTCGCCGGTATGTAGCAATGGAGGGTCCAGCCCGGAATGGGAATACTCTGGGTGAGCACAATGTACGAAACACCGTCCTTAACAAAAAAACCATCCGTTTCTGTTATTAATTCCTGAGGCTTAATTCCTCTTTGGGCTGCGTCCGGAATCGCTTTTTCCAAAATAATGTTGTGATTGCTATCGGACACCACGAAGCCGTAATGATCCGCGTTCCCTATGTTTGTCGTATCCAGCAAATGCGTCGGGTCTAGCTTCAAATACAGCAATGTCGTATCCTCGTTAACGTAAATGTTAGGAAATTTTTTTACAGCTGCAAATTCGCCAGAGCGGTAATACCAGAACGTTTTCTTTTGCTTGCTGACTTGGTCATACCATACGGCTTCTCGCACCCTATCAAAAGACTGAATATAATTCCCATATTCCGGAATATCGTTCTTCGTGAACACTGTAACTTGACTTACATCTTTGTTTAAATGGGTTACCATCGTAAAAAAAGGGTCCACATTTTTTTTCAAATCACTCGATAATTCAGTCAGGTCGGTATAAGTTCTCCCAAAAAAACGTTGAATTTCCGGATTTAGCACGATGGAGTCAAATATCCTTTCATAACGAATCATATTGTTATTGATTCCGCCCGCAACAGTGCCAGCCGTTTCTCTGACTCCCTGAATCGCCTGCTTCTGCAATAACTCAAGGGATTGGTAGTAGGAGTAAAGTCCAAGCAGCAGCAGCGGAACCAGCACTACGGCTATATAAGATAATATGAGCTTTTGACGAAACCGCAAATGCTTAATAGAATACGGCCATGGCTTCATTTGCGTTGTCCTTCCCGGTATTTTGCTGGCGTTGTTCCGAAATAATTTTTGAATTGAGAGCAAAAATACGGATAGTTTTCGTAGCCCACCTCAACAGAAATATCGATGATTTTCATATTAGTGCCGCAAAGAAGCGCCGCCGCCTTCTCAAACCGGTAAGAAACGATATATTTAACGATATTAACGCCCATCTCCTTCTTAAATAAATAGCTCAAATAGCTCGGTGTTAAATAGACCTGTTCCGCAATCCAGTCCAGCCCAATAGATTCCCTGTAATGATTATGAATCAGCTGCAGCACTTCCTCTATCACCTTTCTTGAGGTGCTTCCAGTACTGCTGTTACTTCTGTCAGGCAATGCATCCAATAGCATCTCCGCATTTGGCTTTCCTTTTATACCAAGCACATTGGAGAATACCTCATGAAACTCCTCGGTTTCAACCGGTTTAAGTAAATAATGAGCAACTTGAAGCCGAATCGCTTCCTTGGCAAAGTCAAACTCCCCATAAGCACTTAAAATAATTGCTTTCAAGTCCGGCTGAACCGCCCTGGCTTCCGCAATCAGCTGCAGACCATCCATGAAGGGCATTCTGATGTCGGTAAACAGAATATCAACCTTTTCAGCTTTCAATACCTGTAATGCTTTAAGACCATTCTCTGCTTCTGTAATTTCTATAGGAAAATCGTAGTGACTGATCAAAAATTTGATACCCTCACGTTCAATTCTCTCATCATCCACAACTAATACTTTGTACAACAACATCACCTCTCAAGCTCGACTATTTTAATCATACAGTATACCTATATATGGTACATTACGCCAAATTACTTTGACATGACTTTTTTTACCTTTCAGTTTTTATTGAACACAAAGAAGCCTCCCCACGGGAAGCCTGATGTTCCGTACACTATTGGATTCAAATCAAATGGGAAGGGTAATCTCGCCGTTCTTTTCAGACGACATATAAACTGCTCTTACAAGCTCCAATGCTTTTCGGCCCTCATAGCCGTTAATGAAAGGCTCGCGATCATGACGGATGGCATCGATAAAATCCATATATTGCAAGCGATGCGCTTCACCAAGCTGGTCTTTGGGCGGCTGTACGTTCGATATGTTCAATTCTGGGCGGTCCAGCAGTACTAATTGGCGTATATAAGGAACCTCGGTTCCGGCAAGCTCCAGGGTTCCGTTCGTACCATGGAATGTGAGCAGCTGCGGATGGTCAGGGTAAATGGAGGTCGTACCTTGGAGAACACCCATCGCACCCTTTTCAAAGTTAATAATCGCCGCTGCGGTATCCTCCACCTCAATATCATGCTTCAACGTGCGTACTTGTGCGGTTACAGAGCTAACCGGTCCTGCGAGCCACAGCAAAAGGTCTATACCATGAATACCCTGATTCATCAGGGCCCCTCCGCCATCCCATTGCTTAGTCCCCTTCCATTGGCTGCTGCGATAATACGATTCCGGCCGATAAAATTTAAGATAGGCATCTGCCTCGATCAATTTACCGAGTAAGCCATCCTCAAGCATCTGCTTGGCTATAACCACATCCGGCATAAAGCGCAGTTGAAAGACAACCGACAATTTGACCCCGCTGCGGCGGCACTGCTCTATAGCCTGATCCGCTTTTCCCAGATCAATGTCTATCGGCTTCTCGACCATCACATGTTTACCATGCTGTGCAGCGAGAATTGTCAGGTCGGCATGACTGCCGCTGGGAGTACAAACCGCTACCGCGTCAATGTCCTCGTTGCTAAGGATTTCGTGCAAGCCAGGCGCATAAGTACAGTTGAATCTTTCAGCAAAAGCCTTCCCCATCTCGGCATTGCGGCTATGTACATAGACTAATTCTGCACCCTCCACCGATTGAATTGCCTGAGCATGAATAGCACCGACCATGCCTGTTCCGATAATCGCAAATTTGAGGTTTTTCCCCATACATACCTCTCCTCCAATAGCCCTGATTGTTTGAACGCCCCATTTATAGAAACTTTTGTATATCGCTCATTGTATCACAAACGCCACTTATCCTTCGCTGTAATTCGAAGGATGAATGGCGCTGCTCCTTGCTATTTCTGCGGAACTGGAACACCCAAGCCTGGCGCACCCAATTCCGAGGTGACCATCTCGGGGGCATATTGCTTCAGCAGCTGCATCCCCATATAGGCCCTTCTTACGCGCTCCCGGCACAAATTAATGTTAACCTGCTCCAAATGAATGCCGCTAGGATATACATCCGGATGATTGCGTAAGCCGAACTTAATATAAACCGGAGACAATATCCGAATAAATTCAGGAATTTCATAATGTCGAATAAATCCTCCGAGACCGTCAGGCACTTCTACATACAAATCGATAGGAATATCAATGGCAGGACGGATCGAAGCAAGCTTAGGCAGCGTTAACGCAGTAGGAACATTATACGTATCGGCGCCGATATCCTCCATCAGCTTAATCGATACCGGATTCGCAGCCATCATTTGAACAGACACTTTGATTACAAAATCAGGTGCGATCAATCCTTGCTTCTTCATTTCCTTGGTCAGCAGCAGCAGCCCTTCATCCGCCACTAACGCTCCACGGACACCAAGACGGTTAGCCCGCTGCAAATCCTCCATCGCATAGACGAGCTGGTCGATGCCCTCATGCCGCAAAGCGACAACCTTGCCAGCGGGAGTCAGCGGCAAAGCGCTGATATCCCAAGTACCGCGTGGTCCAACGAATAAGCTGAGCTCAACCCCGCGTTGTGCGCATAGCTCCACCATTTCTGTGATCTCTTCATCCGTCAGCAGCATGATGCCGCTGCCTTGCGAGACGCGATGAACGGTTAGCCCGTATTTGTCTGCTTCCTCAAATACAGCTTTTAACGCTCCAGGCCCTTCCACGCTTGGAATTTCCAAGCGATACTGTGCACCATCCGGAAATCGCTTGGCGGAATCCGGCAAATCATAGGCCTCCTTGTCCAGGAATCCTAAAGATTTCAACAAAGCTTTCGATTTATCCATGCTATCCGTTCTCCCTCTCTAAACTATGAATTTAAGTTCATTTAGCAGACGCTTGTTCCTGCCTCAGCTTCTCCCGCAGCTCTCGCCACGGCAGCTCCGCATCCAATGCCACGGCCATCGGCACTACGCCCCGCGCCGCATCTGTACAATCTCGCAGCCGGTTCGTTGCCGCGACCTGCCTTTGCCGCGTGCGCAGCCTCTGCAGCCGCTGCACGCCCAGCTCGCTGCGCTGCGCCCGAAGATCACCGGCATAAGGAAGCACTATGCCGGATTCGAACTGCTCAGCGTCCAGCAAATCGATGCGCTTATTGCGGAACTGCAAATGCAGCAGATCGCCCTCCTGAATGTACAGGAGGCCACCATCATGAAAAGCCTCCGGTGTCACATGCCCCACAGCCGCTCCAAAGGTAACACCTGAATAGCGGCCATCACTTATTAGAGTCGTGAGTCGTTTCAGCTGACGATGGGCATTAATATGCTGCATCGGTGTGAACATCTCCGGCATGCCGAACGATTCCGGTCCTTGACCTGCAATAATTAACGCGAGCCGGATCCATTCTTCCGAGATCATCCGATCGAACAGCTCGTCATAGTTCAATCCAATCAGCTCATCCAACGTTACCGAGGCGTTATGCGCAGCCATCTGCCTCATCTGCTCCAGCTTAAATTGCTTTTTTGCCTTTAAGCCGTCCAACAGACCGACATCCAGCAGATGATGATTGGCTTCATCTTCATTCTCGTAATAAAGCACGAAAGCCATTTTATTATCGAACTGGTCCAGCTGCTTCGTTGGCATGCCACTGATTTTGACTACCGCATTGTTGAAGAAATTTCCCCGCAGCACATCGACTCCGCTAAAGCTGCGTCTCGGCTTGCTCAATATGATCGGGTTCTCTTTCACTCCATCCGCACTGAGCCCTCTTGTATCCGATAGCCGCTCCCTCCAGGTCTGCCCAGTCACAGTCGGCGCATCCAGATCCATCGGCACGCCATTCCGGTTCAGCTCATACATTAATGTCTCCATTCCGCGAATGTCCCCTGAACAGCATTGCTGCGCCAGCACATAGATGTCCCTGCCTTCTGTAAGGCTGTAATCAAATAAATCTGGAATCGGATATTCATTGGCAATGTGCTCCAAATCCTCCAATGAGAAATCATAGCCTGCATAAATCATAGCTCCTACGATATGCATCATCAGATTAGTAGAGCCCCCGCCTGCGCTGTGAATACGAATCGTGTTGGCTATATTGGCGCTTACTAACTCACTTACGCTGCATTCAGGTCTCGGAAGAATTGCAAACAAGCCTTCAACGGCCTTATTGACCTGCTGCTGGGTAGGAGGCTCCGTAAGCAGCTCCAGCTCCGGGCAAACCACACCGAATCCGGCCGTTACATCACGGGAGCTGTTGCCGGTTCCATGAAAGGCACAAATACCGCCTTTGGAATCACAGGTGTTAACGGCGAGCCTTTTCTCAAAATATTTATGCTGTACCTCTGTAAGTAAACCGCATTCTACTGCTCTCTGAAACACACCTTGAAACGATGTATTGGAGGAGCACTGCAGTATATAGCTAACCGCCTCATCGATGTCTGCGGCGATATCATCGAAGCCGCTGGAATTCGCTTGAGCAGCCAGCTGCATCAACTCTTGCTTCAAGTCATCAGGAATGGTTCCCCCCTTAAGCACATGGGAGGGGCTGAAGGTTGCATAAACGGGATGTTCGCCGCGATATCTCCGTACACGATCGAGATGGGCCAGTCCACTCAGCACGCCAAGGGGCTGCTTATCACAGCCTTGAATAACAAAAGCCGCATGATATGAATGCGCTTCCATTTGATTGACTACAACCTCCGCTACGGCATTGCGGCTCTGCAGGGAATAAGACATGCCGATATTGTTCTGAGCGGTTCCATCGCAAAGCACGGGTGTGCTGAAATAAAACGGCACTCCGCCTTCCAGCCAAATTTTCAACGCAGCTTTACATACGGTCTCATGATCCAATATGTGTGCAGGATGATCGGTCGAACCTCCAATAATAGCAATCCTTGGCGCGTTATGCTCCAGTCGGTCATATATATTATCCAGCGTCCAATCGGGTCCCCCTCCTTCATACTGGCCTCCAAGTTCGCGCCATGCCCTGTCCAGCAATCCTGCAACGGTAATCGGTTCATTCGCTTTGCCTTGCACATTTCCACGATAAGAATTGATTGGATTGTTAATCGTTGTCATTGCGCCAGCTCTCCTTCTCGTTACGATTTTACCCAGAATACTCTGCCCCCACACCTTCTGATAATCACTGGGCATTTGTTCCACCGCTACCTTCAGACTTCCTTCAAATTTCCTTCAGTATCATACTGTCCTGCTTCACATCTTCAAGATGAGCTTTCATCATCTCCTTGGCAAGAGAAGCGTTCCGCTGCTCAATCGCTAATGCAATCAGCATGTGAAAATGAGAGGCTTTCTCCGCGCTTCCTGGAATCCTGCTAGTTTGTCTGCGGCTTTCGAGCAGCAGATCGGAAATACCCTTCATAACCTTAGCCATCACCTTGTTGGAGCATGCCTCCGCAATGTACTCATGAAACGCAATATCGGCTGAAAAATAGTCATTGCCTTTCTCCAAATCATCAATCATGACAGAAGCCGCCTTTTTGATAGCGCTAATTTGCCCCGGTGACCCCCGTTCGGCTGCCAATGCCGCCATTTCAGGCTCAAGTACGCCGCGAAACTCCAGAAGTGAGGACAAATCGCCTATCGGTAGCTGAGCCAGCTCAGTGGATGAATGATTGTTCCAATAATTTCGGCTGCGCACATACATTCCACGACCATGCTCAATAATCAGGTAGCCTCTGTTCTCCATAATTCGGAGAGCTTCCCTTACCGTTGAGACACCGACCTCATACTCTTTGGCCAGTCCCGCTAATGAAGGCAGCTTCTGACCCGGCTTCCAATCCTCCTGCTCGATCCGCTTTGTCAGCTCGTTCAAAACCTTCGTGCTTACCAGCTCTTTCATAAGCCCACCAACTCATATGATATGTATTTATACTCATATTATCACTTGAACCTTAATCAGACAACAAAAAAAGCCTCCTGACAGGAGACTTTTTTAAGCGTTTTCATCACAACTCCAAGGAATGCGCATTAAGCTAACGTTTCCAGCATCTCCAGCTTCACCTCATAGCGCATGGCAGTCCCATTTAAATACCTCTCGCATTCCTCCTCCATATAAAGGCCCATTCGATAAATTTCCTTATTCATACTTCCAGCGATATGGGGTGTAAGCAGAACGTTATCCAGCTGCAAGAAGGGACTATTCTCAGGAACCGGCTCAGGAGCCGTTACATCCAATATAGCCGTTCTCGTCGATACCTCGCGCAAAGCCTTAATCAGATCAGCTTCGACTACCTGCGCGCCCCGCCCTGTATTAATGAAAGTAGCATGAGGCAGCATTCGGTCAAAATGTTCCTTGTTCAAAATGCCTACCGTCGCAGGCAAGTTGGCCAGATGGTTGGATATCGTATCGCAATTTGAGAAAATATCGATTAAATCCGTCTTACGAACCTTGAGCTCCGCCGCCCGCTCATCGGAAAGAAACGGATCGAATACATCAATGGCCAGCTCATGCTTGCTCAACATTTCTATAACGCCTCTGCCGATCATTCCTGCACCCAGAATGCCGACACGGGCACTATAGTTACCTGGGAATGCTCTTGAGATCTGCTGTGCCTGACGATAATCGCCATGCTGTTTATAAAACCTTGCCGATTGAGCAAAGCCTTTGTTAGCCAATAGTATTTGCGCTGCCGTAAATTCAATAACCGGAATTGCATTGGCAGCCCAAGCGCTGATAACGATTACATTACGGGACATAAACGGACGTGCAAAACGTTGAACGGAACCTGCTGCGTAGAATAAGATTTTCAAATTCGGCAAAAAACGCTGCAACTCAGCCTCGGAGAAATTCGGTACTCCCCAAGTGGAAAAAGCGATTTCTGCATCGTGTAAATCATGAATATGAAGCTCCGCATTTTCCTGGTTGATATAGATAGGCAGCAAATCAACCTTTTCCGCCAATCTATTGCGAACGCTTTCATCATATGCCTTTTCGATCCTCGCATCACAGCTGTCAGCCAAAAATATCGCCTTTACTTTCATAACGCGCCTCCCGCTATTATTTCAGGTCATGAACATCATTATTATAACAGTACAATCTTGGCTCGCCTAGTGAAATATCCCATGCCTTTTTTATTGCAATAAGTTATAAAAAAAGCCTCCCTACGAAACTTGAGTGTGCACTCAGTTCACAGGAAGGCGTTTTGTTATTTATTTAAAGCCTTTTTCGATTTCTTGGACCATCGCCGCTACAGATACCAATCCACCACCGGACAAATACCAATAATTAGGATCTAAATAGATGATTTTGCCGTTTTTAAATGCGTTGGATTTCTTAACCAGTTCATTTTCGATAATTTGTTTAGCCGTTGTTTTGCTTTCGCCTACCGCTGTTTCACGGTCAACTACAAACAAATAGTCCGGATTTTTTTCTACAATAAATTCAAAGGAGATGTTTTGGCCATGGGTAGATACTTCTATATTTTTCTCTACAGGCGTAATTCCAAGCACATCATGGATCATACCAAATCTGGAGCCTTGTCCGTAGGCTGTAACTTTACCGCCTGTAACCAATGTAACCAACGCATTTTTGCCGCTTGCTGCCGCTGCGTCTTTCACTTTTTTAACTGAAGCATTGATTTTGCCAAGCTCTTCTTTTACAACAGCTTCCTTACCGAAAATTTGACCAAGTCTTTCCATATTTTCAGTGAAGGTTTCCATATATTTCTTGTTGTCCACTCCCATATATACGGTTGGAGCAATTTTGCTTAATTCTGCGTAATGGGCTTGCTGTCTGCCGGAAATAATGATAAGGTCCGGACTCATTTCGTTGATTTTCTCAAAAGCCGGCTCCTGCAGAGTACCCGCATTTTTAAATTTTGCATCTTTATATTTGGCCAAATACGGAGGCAGACTGGATTGCGGTACTGCTGTTATAGCAGCATCCAGACCCAGCTTATCCAATGAATCCAGAATACCGTAATCGAATACAACCACTTTTTTCGGATTGGTTTTAACTTTGGTTTCACCCAATAGATGCTTGAAAGTCAACTCAGTTGGCGCTTTGGCAGCCTCTGGAGCTGGAGTCGGCGCACCTCCTGTTGTGTTGCCTGAACCTGTATTGGAGCTCGTTGTACCGCAAGCCGCAGCTACCAACATAATCATGATCGTTACTAAAAGCATTGATAATTTCCTTTTCAATCTAATCACCCCTAATTTTTTTGTTCATGCTATTTGAAATAATTTCAAATCGGAATTAGTGAAACGACAGCTTCCTTAAGCGAAATATACACATATCTTGTTGCCGTTAATCGACTCTATTTGTATGTCCATATCGTAAACCTCTTTTAATACAGGCTGGGTTATGATCTCATCGGTTGTTCCTTCTTTGACGACTTTCCCATCCTTGAGAGCTACGATATAGTCGGAATAACAGGAGGCAAAGTTAATGTCATGAATAACGATAACAATCGTTTTGCCAAGCTCGTTAACCATTCGTTGGAGCACCTTCATAATTTGTACGGAATGTTTCATATCCAGATTATTAAGCGGCTCATCCAGCAGTATATATTCTGTATTTTGAGCAATAACCATCGCTATGTAAGCCCTCTGTCTTTGACCTCCGCTTAATTGATCCAGAAATTTATCCTGCATTTCTTCCAATTCCATATAGTGAATAGCTTCATCGACAAATTTCCAGTCCTCGTCCTTCAGCTTGCCTTGAGAATAAGGAAATCGTCCGAAGCTGACTAGCTCTCTGACAGTTAAACGTACATTAATGTGATTGGATTGTTTTAATATCGAGATTTTTTTGGCCAAATCATTGCTTTTGCATTCGCGAAGCTCTTTGCCGTCAATCATAATCTCTCCGCTATCCTTCGTGAGAAGGCGGCTTACCATAGACAGTAAAGTGCTTTTACCAGCTCCATTGGGTCCGATAAACGAGGTGATTTTGCCATTTGCTATAGTTACGGATACGTCCTCGATTACATTTTTATTTCCATACCGCTTCGTTACCTTCTTTACTTCTATCACGATTTATTCTCCTTTAGTAAGAGATAGATGAAGTACAAGCCACCGACGAGATTAATGACCACGCTTATCGTTGTAGTAAAGGTGAACACTCTCTCAACAATTAACTGTCCTCCAACTAACGCAATGATGCTGATCAGCACAGAACCAAGAATCAAGTGTTTGTGCCGGTATGTCCCAATTAACTGATGAGTTACATTCGCTACTAGAAGCCCAAGGAAAGTGATAGGCCCAACTAAAGCGGTAGATATGGACACAAGAATGGCAACGATAATAAGCAGTCTTTTTACAACGTAGTCATAATCGACGCCCAGGTTCACAGCTTGCTCTTTTCCAAGCGACAGCACATCCAAATATTTGACGAATCTCTTAAAATAGAACCCGATGAATATCAGCACAAGGATGGATATATACAAGAGATCTTTATTCACATTATTGAAGCTGGCAAACAATTTGTCCTGCAGCCGTAGATACTCGTTGGGATCAATAAGCACCTGCATAAATGATGAGAAGCTCTGGAACAATGTTCCGAATATTATACCGACCAGTAGAAGGAAATAAATGTTTTGCCCTTCTCTTTTGAAAATAATTTTGTAGAGCACTCCCGCGAATAGCACCATAACCCCTACGCACAAAGCAAAATTGATGTTTTTATTCATCATCGTTAGGGTTGTTGATCCAAAAGCAAAGATGACAAACGTTTGTATCAAAGAATAAAGGGAGTCCAATCCGAGAATGCTGGGCGTCAATATCCGGTTATTTGTAATGGTCTGAAACACCATAGTCGATAGGGCGATAGTTCCAGCGGTTAGAACGATGGCCAGAATCTTGATTCCCCTTCTCTCGAGAGCATATCCCCAATTATTTCCAAGCTTGATGAATAAAAAAGTCGCAATTAATGCTAAAGCCGCAACGGCCAGAATGCTTAGCTTCGTTCTAATGTTCATATGCCTTTCTCCTCATAAGCAAGTACAGAAATATACCACTTCCTATCACTCCGACTGTAAGACCAATCGCAATTTCGTAGGGATAAATAATGATGCGTCCAAGCACATCGCAAAACAGTACAAATACAGCTCCCAGCAGGGCGGTATGTGACAAGCTTTTTTTAAGATGATCGCCTTTAAAAATAGTTACAATATTAGGAATGATCAGACCGAGAAATGGAATCATACCGACGGTGAGGATGACAACTGAAGTCACTAACGCTACGATAACCAGCCCGATATTGACCACCTGTTTATAATTTAAACCCAAATTGACAGAGAATTCTTCTCCCATGCCGGCAATTGTAAATCGGTCTGCATAGAAGTACGCTATGATGACGATAGGAATACTGATATACAGCATTTCGTATCGGCCTTTCATGATCATTGAGAAATCCCCGTGCAGCCATGCAGATATACTCTGAATAAGATCATGCTTAAAGGCAAAAAAAGTAGTAATCGATCCTACGATGCTTCCGAACATTAAACCTACAAGGGGTATAAAAATAACATCTTTATACTTAACCTTCTCAAGAATTTTCATAAAGATAAAGGTGCCGAGAAGAGCAAATGCAAACGAAACAAACATCATTTCCATCGGGCTCGCCGTAGTAAACAGGATCATCGATACCAGTATACCCAGCCTTGCTGAATCCTCGGTTCCCGCAGTAGTAGGCGAAACAAATTTATTTCTGGTCAGCTGCTGCATAATCAAACCAATGACGCTCATGCTGACTCCAGCAATGATGATACTGATTAAACGCGGTAGCCTGCTGATTAGCAATATATCCGTTTGATCCTCAGTCAGATGAAAAATATCAAGAGGCGATATATTTTTTACTCCTATAAATACAGAGCATATGGATAAAATGATTAGCGCGATAAGAAGATACCTTTTTTTCATAGCCTATCCTTACTCTTCCTTTACAGAAGGATTGTCTGATTTGAATTAATAACGATAATCATTCTGAGTATCATGAAAGTGATAATCATTATCAGCATGTATTATATTACTCGATACCGATTCTTCACATGAATAGACTTTTCATTTCTGAGCATGGACTTTTCTGCAACAAGTGTTTATTTCCCTAAATTGACACAACATTATGGCTCTAACGATTCTGTTCCTGCCGCTTGCGCGGAGGATGGCATAAAATATCCCTACAAAGTGGGTCTTGCTTCGAAGTTGAATCATATACTTTGCGGGGAGCCCCAAACATATAAAATCTATACACGCAAAAAAGAGAAGGACCGTAGGCCTCCTCTAAATAATGCAGCCGCTCAACTTAAACCATCTCCAGCAGCTGCTTAGCGATATAAACAGCTTGTTCCTTCCTTACCTCATCTTTAAAATGAACATGATCACAATAAACATCCGGCCCCAACTCAAGTGTAAAAGTGTACAGATCCAGCATTGGGATATCATGTTGTCCCATTATTCGGTCTGCTATTGAATTATAATCTATAACATCTTTATGAAACCGGTGAAAAGATTGATTCAGCTCGTTATGCACTTCATCTATAAGAGGAGTGGTTCGAATCCAAATAACCTGATTGGACATGCCTAGCGCCAAGGAAGCAATCTGTTGAATATGATGCTCATATTGATCAGCGGTCACTTGCTTGCTGCCATTTACCGGATCTGTTTTAATATCATGCAATCCGCAATTAAGCAGCAAAATATCATATCGCGCGCCTTCCTGCTGCTGCTCTCTCATATACGCCAGCACCATTCCGCTGTCCCCACCGTTAGCGCCAACCGGAATGTTCAAATCCTTTAACGCTTGTTCGGTTCCCTGCTTCCTGTCATAGGCAAAGCTTGAGCTTATTTCAGCCTGCAAATAGGGACCATATTGAATCGAGATGCTATCACCGATTACAAACACACTGCGCTTCATATATCCACCCATCCCCTTCTCCTCAACTAATTTTAGATGAACATTCCGCCGTCAACTTTAATCGTTTCCCCGGTAATAAAAGAGGAATGAGCGACTAACGAATAAGCTGCCTCCGCCACATCCTCAGGCGTTGCAATTCTTCCGAGAGGAGTTCCCTCCGCCAGTCGTGAAACATGTTCCCCTTGGCCTTCGATCCAACGGGTCTGAACTATGCCGGGGGCAACCGAGTTTACTCGCACTTCGGGTGCCATCACTCTCGCCAACGATTTCGTTACACTAATCGCCGCAGCCTTAGAAGCCGCATAAGCGATAGAGCTGCCTAATCCTGTTAGTCCAGCCACGGATGTAATATTCACGATGCAGCCATGCTGCTTCCTCAATTCGGATTCAGCAGCGCGGCAGCAGAAGAACATGCCTTTAACATTGACATCCATAACCCGATCCCAATATTCTTCCTTCAAGCCTTCCAGGTCATCATGCTTAACGAAGTCGGTAACTCCCGCATTATTGACCAATATATCCAAACGTCCAAAAGCTTCGATAGTTTGCTTAACCATGGATCTCACCTGCTGATCGTCCGACACGGTTGCCTGAGCCAGCAAACATTTCACGCCAAGCGCCTCAACCTCCTTCTTTGTTTCCAACGCTTCTTTCTCGGATTTGGAATAATTGATCGTAATATGTACGCCTTCCTTAGCCAAACGAAGTGCAATCGCTTTACCGATTCCTGTCGCAGCTCCTGTAATTAGTGCAGCTTTACCTAGCATCGTGAATCTCTCCTTTTAGTTTAATCAAATCACTATTTTCTATAGTACAATAATTCAAGCGATCTATGGCAAAATTTGTAGTGATTCTTAGCGAAATTCATACTAAAATTAAATCAAGCTTATTAGTTAGTCCAATAGAGGAAGGATGGTTCCGTAGATGAATTTTAAATATGCTATGCCGACTACTGTGGAATGCGGTTTAGGCATAAGCCGTAAAATCGGTGAAATTCTCCAATCCTATCAGGCTGACCGTGTGTTCATTGTGACGGATCGTGGAATTCGAATGGCCGGGCTGCTGGAGCCCATTGAACAATGCCTCCATGATCAGCGCATTGCCTTTGAGATCTTTGATGAAACCGAGCCCAACCCAAGCGCAAGTAGTATTATGAATGGTCTTGAGAAGCTGAAGGCATCGGGAATAGAGCATGTTCTCGCCATCGGCGGAGGTAGCAGTATCGATACTGCCAAAGGTATCGCTATTATGGCTACGAATACAGGGCATATTCTGGACTACGAAGGCGTAGGTAAAATTCAGAATGCCGGGTATCCGCTTATCGCTATTCCTACTACGGCAGGTACAGGAAGTGAAGTGACAGCCTCCACTATTGTTACTAATACACAAACTCTATTTAAGGCTGCTGTAATAAGCCCTTATTTATTTCCAAAGCTGGCCCTGCTGGACGCCGAGCTGACCAAGAAGCTACCGCCGGATATTACCGCCGCCACTGGAATGGATGCGCTGACGCATGCAATTGAATCGTACACCTCCAAGGGTTCAACTCCGGTTAGCCGTGCGTTCGCATTGGAAGCGATCGCAATGATTGGCAAGCATCTGAAACCCGCTTATTTTGTCGGGGATGATATGGTGAGCAGAGAAGGGATGCTTATCGCTTCTATGATGGCAGGAGCAGCGTTCGCACAATCCCGGTTAGGTAATGTGCATGCCATTTCCCATACACTAGGAGGAATATTCAACATTGCACATGGTGTGGCTAATGCCTCGCTGCTGCCTTATGTTATGAAGTTCAACCTGCCTGCTTGCCCGGAAAAAATGCGGGATATTGCCGCCGTGCTTGGAGCAGACACGAGCAGCTTAACTTCAGAGGAAGCCGCTGAGAAGGCCATTGAGATTGTCGTCAAGCTTAATGCTGCATTGAGCATTCCTTCTAACATCCAGCAGCTTGGCGTCACCTTGGACCAGCTTCCCAAGATGGTGGCTGACGCGATGAAAAGCGGTAATGTTCTTATCAATCCCAGACTTACCAAACCTCGCGATATCCAGGCTATTATTGAAAATGCCTATCATGGCAGACTAAACTAGATTCCATCCAATTCGTAGAGTTTCATAAGATTCCATCCAATTTCATTGATTCGAAACAAGAAAGGCGGAAGCCCCGTGTCCAAAGCCAAACAATTATCCACTCTGCTGCAAAGTATGGAAGCAATTGATCTGTCCCACACATTAGAGGAAGACATGCCCATTTATCCGACGCATTCACGTTATTTCCATACCATCTGGGATTCATTCGACACCGGAAGCCAGGCGCTGTTATATCAGCTTATCATTAACGAACATTGCGGAACTCATATCGATGCCACCGCCCATTTCCTCAAAGAGGATCACCCGGAGCATTTGTATATGGACGAAACTCCGGTTACCCAATGTTTTGGTCGCGCACTGACTTTGGATGTATCCTATTTCAAAGATACCGACTTAGTGACAACGGAGATCATACAGCAGTGGGAGCAAGAGCATCATGTTATCGAAAAAGGTGATATTGTCAACTTTCGATTCGGCTGGGACCGCTATTGGGAGCCACGCTCGGTAAGCCAAACTTACAGCAAATCTTGGCCGGGTCTCAGCGGCGAAGCTGCAGAATATTTGGTTTCCAAGGGGATCAAAGCCGTCGGCTGCGATGTACTGGCCATTGATAGCTATTATGCGGTAGGAGCCCCCGCCCACTACGCCCTTCTTGGCAATGGGATCAACATTATCGAAAACTTAACGAAGCTGGAGGCAATTATAGGCGAGTCCTATATGATTGCCTTTCCGTTAAAGATCAAACAAGGCTCAGGCTCGCCGATCCGGGCTGTAGCTTATAAGTAAAGCTGGTGCACGCTGCCAGAGGTCAATCCATTTGCAAACACCTCCTGTCCCGTTCACCGAACGGCTCAGGAGGTGTTTTTATGAATTGTTTATTGGAGCTGCAGCTTGGTCAGACGCAACCAAGCCTCATAATCCAGCAGCTTCGGATGTATTGCGCGTACGCTTTGAATATTAGCCAAATAACCTTCCCTCTGAAAAAAAGCATTTGCTTTCGTCCCATCATGCTCGTTAACAGCTTCCTGCACAATTGGCGGTGCTTGGTAAGCAACGGTATGAGATTCGAAAACCTTACTGATCATTTGAATAATCTGAAGTAAGGTCAATTCATCGCCCGCAATTTCAAGAGCTTTTCCAATGTACTTATCGGGCTCGCTAAAAGCTATAGCGGCAATGACACCGATATCCTGCACAGCAATCATCTGAAGCTTGCTTTCTTCCGCTCCCATGTAGGGAATATTGATTAGTTCGTTGGCGGGTTCAAGCAGCGGCTTGAAGTTTTCCATAAACATAACGGGTCTAAGGATTGTAGAGGACAGACTCAAATTATGAATGTAACGCTCGATATCTCCCTTATTTTCGAATGATGGAATGCCCATATTCCTATTTGCACCGCTAACTGAGCTATAAACGAAATGAGATACTCCCGCTGCCTCAGCAGCATCAGCAACTATTTTACCATGGCGAACTTCCCTGTCCAGATCGTCAAAATGAAGAGCTTGAACACTAAAAACTCCATAAACACCCTTCATAGCCTCCTCAACTGAAGTAGGCTGCTCCAGATCTCCCCATACTAATTCAGCGCCAAGCTTTTGCAGCTCTATGGCTTCCTTTTTTTGCAAATCCCTTACCATTGCCCGAACAGCCCAGCCTTCGTCCAGCAATTGTCTTGCAGCCGCACCACCTTGCTGTCCGGTTGCCCCAATAATCAGGACTTTTGGTTTAACCGAATACATAGTTGTTCTCCTTTTTAGTATTGCTGATTCGGGCGCCCTATTGATATTGTAAAGATGAACCAATAAAATTTAAAGTAGGCACTTTATTTTTACATTGTTTCAGATTATGAACTTACTAAATTTAAGTAAGGAGGAATAGATGTGACCAGAGCTGAAAATGAAGAACAGTGCTTGGCTTCTATTGGAGAGGTTTTCCGAATCATGGGTGGCAAATGGTCTTTTATAGTGTTGGGGCAGCTTTTTAATAATGGGGTGCAGCGCTTCAATCAGCTTCGAAAAAACCTGGATAATATTAGCACCAAATCTTTAACTGATATATTGCGGCATTTGGAACAAAATGAAATTATACAGCGGCAAGTTTTTCCGACTGTACCGGTAACAGTGGAGTACTCGCTGACCGACAGAGGAAGAGATTTTCAGAAAGTGCTCCATGAAATGCATAGCTGGCGCCAAAAATGGTCGGAACAATAAGCTGTTAATTATATTTACACGAAAACTTTTAGGAGGGATTGCATGACTGTACTTATTATCATCTTAGTTGTCCTCATACTTATCGCAATTATTAGCCGATCCAGCAATAGGAAAGCTGATCCAAGAGGTAAACGCAATTATACGGCACCTCCCAAACCTATTTATGATGATGCCCCATTGCCCGATCTGCTAGGCATACAGCCGCAGCTTCACTTGAAGCCTGCTGTAGTCCGGCTTGAACAAGCACTGCCAGAGGAGTTCATGCTCAAGCTGCGCGAACGAATTCTGAGGCAGAACCCGCAAATGTCCGTAGCAGAATTCAATTGGAAGCTGCTGGAGCTGAAACGATATTTTCTCATGACCGCATTATTAAAGGATGTGCCTATGTTCAGCCAGTCAGTAGATGACATCTGGCATGAGATGCTGATGTTCACTAGAGAATATTCGCGGTTTGGCGAAACGTTCATCGGCACACCTGTACATCACGGACCGCATTCTGATGGTCAACCTGATCCCCATGGACGGGCATGGTTCGATTGGGTGTATGCCCAGCTCTTCGTTCCGACACCCTACTCTACCCACATATGGCAGCCATTCTTCCGGCATCCGCTCGATCCCAGGCTGCTCGATGAATTGCGGCAGGGCAGCGAATCCGAGCTGACCGCCAACAGATTCAACCGGGCCGCGGCCGAACGATATCCCGAGATCCGGAATACGGTATCGCTGCTGATTCACAAGGCCAAGGAGCAAGCTCATGGCGCTGTGCAGGGAGCTTCTTATGCGGCGGAGCGGCCAGTCCATGAGTCGGCCGCTTACATGCCTTATTTAGCCGGAGCCTTAATGTTCTACTCGGCAGCCGAGTTTGCCAACTTCGAGGAGCTCATGGAGCCGCATTTCGCCGAAGAGGAACTCAAGCGGCGGGCTCAGGAAGCAGGCTCCTCCAATGCCTCATGCGGCAGTGGCAGCGGCTGCAGCTCTTCTTCATGGAGCGACGACAATAATCGTCATCACGGAAGTGGTAGTGATAGCGGTAGCGGTGACTCCAGCGGGGGAAGCGATAGCGGCGGTTCTTCTTCGAGCTGCTCCTCCTCTTCTTCCTCCAGCTGTTCATCTTCCAGCTGCGGCGGTGGCGGAGACTAGGGAATTACATGACAATGAGAGCTTGAGCCAACTCCAATAGGGATTGACTCAAGCTCTCATTCGTTATAAGTATTATCTCATTGTTTGAAGAACCTACGAGCGGGAAGGACATTGGGGCTTAATTAGGCACAAAGCCGCCTCTTTCGATCGCAGCTTTGCCCACATCGCTTTGCAGCCATTGAAGCAGCCTGCTCGCGGAGCTATCTTCCGATTCGCCTTCTCGGGTTACAGCATACAAAAGTGCCGTATAAGGATAAGTGCCTTTTCTGATATTCTCTTTGTTGCTTTCGATTCCTTCAACAGAAAGAAATTTTACATGCTCACGTTTATGCATTTCATTGGCAAAATAGTAAAAGGAATAGCCCAGCGAATAGCTTCCGTTCATATAGTCGGCAACAGCGTCAATGAGCCCCCCCATGCCAGACGATTTTTTCTCCTTTGGCGGCTCAGCCAGCTGCAACCCCTTCATAACCTTCTGCTCCATATACGTCTGACTGCCGGAATTTTTTTCGCGTTGAAAAGCAATGATCCTCTCGTTCTCCCCGCCGACATCACTCCAGCTAGTAATCTTGCCTGCATAAATATCCTGGATCTGCTGTACTGAAAGATTGGAAACTTCATTGTCAGTATGAACTAAAAAAATAAAAGCATCCTTACCAATTGGCGTAAGCTTCAGCTTCACACCACTGGCTTCGGCGAGCTTGAGCTCTTCGTCTGAAGGTCCTGCCACAAAGATCAGATCCGCTTTTTTGGCAATTAAATTTTCATAGGCTGCATGGGTGGTATTAAAATAAACATGTTGTTCCGCCCATGGCTTGTTGGTTCCCGTCAGCTCTTGCATCAAAATTTTTCCGAACGGAATAGCCGCTGTAGCCCCATCGATTCGGGGGTAGGTCTCAGCTGTGAACATCGTATGTTTAGGCCAGAGGGAGGATAGAGTGAACATAACGAGCCACAGGGAAGCTGCCGTAATAGCAGCGGTCTTGAAAATTCTGGTTCCTCGATTACTTGCTATTGCCTTACGGACAAAAATACCCGCCAGTACAGATAAGCTCGGCCAAAAAGAGGCCAGTAGAGCTGTCATCTTCATATCGCTGCTGTCTGTAATATAGTGCTTAATGCTTTCAAATAAGGGATAAGCCCACAAGACGAATATTTGATAAGGCAACCAGGTGATTCCGCCAAAATCAGATTTTGCACCAACCGCGCTTGTGAATGTAGCGTACCATATATAGGATCCAACTATTATTACTGGCAGTAAGGAAACGATGTGAACTTGTATGCTTGCTGGAAACCTCTTAGCTGCTAGAAAGCCGTATGCCACAAATGGAAGCGCTGTAATAACAAGATAGAGCAGCATTAGCATAGTCAGGCCAAAGTCACTCAACGCTCGAATGTCAAATATCCGATCTATGGCTCCGCCTATACTGATTGCGATCACGATCAGCAAAACTTCAAATAAAACATAGCTAACAAAAAATAACATGCTCCTCTGCGCGGCTGCCCCCATCCATTTGGAGCCCGTTTGTCGAGGAAGCTTCAATTCGTTATTGGAGTTCGGCTGATTCAATAGACGTCACCCCCTGCCATGCAATACTAAGGTCAATCTCCTTCAGTAAACCATAAAGGGTCATCGCAATCAACCTCGCCATTATAGTTGATTAGTATCTCATCCCCCGCATTTATCGCTGTGTAGGCAAAAAAGTCAAAGGTATGATTATTAAAGTTAATATCATAGGTTGCATTCGGTTTATAAGAATGATTAAACAAACTGCCATACCCTAATAAAACAGCCGTATGATTAGCACCATACTCAAAAACGTAGTCGTCAAGTATCGTTTTCTCTATGAAAACATGCTCCTCATTTGGGTACGGTATAACCGGCGCTTCATGGATAAGCTCTCCTGGTGCTATATCACGTGTCGCAAATACCCCTCTATTGAACTCACCGTTGCTAAGCTTGGAAATTTTTATTTCAATCATGCTGGTCACCTTTCGCATTCTTTAGTCTCTGTTATTGCTTAATTTCAATTACGTTTAAAATAATAATTTTAACTTACTCTCACTAAAACAGCAATAAGATGTTAAAAACCTTGTTTTTATCGCTAAATTGGATGCTGTTTTTACACAGCTGACATGAGCAGGATAAAAATAAAAAAAACTATATCGAAGTCTTTCATAGATGAGCAACCGCGATTCATTAATAAGTTTTCTTGCAAAATTAGAAGGTGAACCTCCGGTTCCAACTTATACTCCAATATTATCAGATAAGCTTCTATTCGAAGCCATTTCGCTAGCATATGTGTCTTAAAAGCAGCTTGGTGTACAATCACATTTACGCGTGGGAATGGATGGATGTGGGATTATGGCCACTGCTTGGGGAGGGATTGATTTGGGGTTCCGACTTCTGCTTGGGATGGGATAGATGTGAGATCATAAGTCGCTGTTGATGTCGTGGTCCTATGATAATCACCTTCCCACGATGGGAACACTCGTTCCAAAGTAATCAAAACTTGAAAAAAGTAAAAAGCTGAATACTCCCCATAGATAGCAGGAAATCCTCCCGTTAATTCCACGCGTTGGGGCTTTTTTTGAAGAATAACTGGAAATCATCATGTTAATTCCGGTGATTTATTGCATTTTACCTAAATATATCTATATTAGAATGAGTTTTTCCAGTTAAGTTCCTCAACAAGCATGTAACGGAAGAATTAGCTCCAGAAATTCCAGTTAACTATTCGCTACCGTCCGACGAAGATGCATTCGTGCTTTAGCAGAGCACTTTACATGCGAGTAGAAAGTCAGAATTCTTTTAGTGAAATCCAACTTTCAATCTGGACTTTCAATCTGTCAAGTTGAGCAACTCCAAGTATAAAAACTTATACTTTCAACTAAATTAGGGGTAAGCTTCGCTCCCCGCCAATATAAATTAAGAAAACCGTCAGGATCTCCATTATGCTGACAATCCTTTTTATGTAAACTCATTCGCTTGTGCGTTTGGAGGGAGGGATGGATGTGGAATTACGGCTGCTGTTAAAGTTAGCTATCACTCTTTTTATAATGTTAACAAAAAGACCCCTCCCAGCATCGAATGATGTGGGTCGGGTCAATTATTTCATGAATGCATATATGCTGTAATCAAAAACATTAAGAAAGTACACGCTCAGGTGCAGGGTTCTGCCTGTGGCTTTCCTCTATAACAGCGATTTGCTGACGAACCTGCTCCAGTGTAATTCCAAGCGGTTCTCCTGTAGCAAGTGTGTCATACAGCCTGACATAATATTCTCTGCACATATGGTCAAAAGAACCTAGCTTATGCTCATCAGCAAATTCCCAGCTATCTTCATGCCACTTAAGCTCCTCCCTGCAATAAGCAGGATCACCCTCCGCATTAACATGAGGTTCCCGCGTCAAATGCTGTTCAGGCGCTTCCTCCAGTTTGTAGTATTTCCAATCCAGATGTGTAACATTGCCTTTAATACCTCCGCGAGTACCTTGAATGTTATAGGTGGAGTTAGGGTACGCAGAGCATGATGATATCTCGACATCAACAACCGGCTTGCCTGGAGCATGGAGCAGCAGCTTTACATAATCCTCGGCATCGCCAAATGTATTAGTGCGGTCCATATAGCATGTTACCTGAGGTGTTGCGTCTATCCCAATAAATTGCAGAGCTTGATCGACTGGATGTGGACCCGTGTTGAGCAGATTCCCCGCGTTATATTCTTGAATGGTTTGCCAATCCCATCTTCTGGCGAAGCCATTATAGGTTATGTTAACTTGTACAACGCGGCCAATTACACCGGAATCGATAATTTTGCGGATTTGTTCGAACGCTGGAAGAAAGCGCGATTGCTGGAACACAAAGAGCTTGTTTCCGGATTTCTCCGATGCTTCAATTAATTGGTCAACTTCTGCCGCATACCTTGCGAGCGGTTTATCGCATACGACCTGAAAGCCGTTAGCAAGCAAATCAAGTGTCACAGGCACGTGCAGATGGCTTGGCGTTGCATTGATTACCAGATCAATATCGGTGCGTCCAAATAGCTCTTTATAGTCACTATAAACGTCGCAGCCATAAAGCTCTACAGCTTTTTGCCGGCGATTTTCCAGAGGATCAACGATTGCAATAATCTCGTATTTGTCTCCAAGTCGTTTTAAGGTGTCGCTATGAATCAATCTGCCGCTTCGGCCCTGTCCAATGATAGCCACACGCACTCTTGAATCAGCACTCACTTTAAATCATCCTCTCCGCTTACTTAGATAAATTGCGCATGTATTGAACATATTGTGGGAATGCTTCCTCAGCATTCTCAATATCTGGATGCCATTTCTTCTCCCATTCGAGTGTGTAATAGCCGTCATAGCCGTTCCGTTCCAGCAGCTTATACATATCGGACAGCGGAATGTTGCCATCTCCTGTCAGGCAATACTTGAACTTGCCGTCTGCATCCGGCAGCAAGCGGGAATCCTTCACATGGGTATATTCAATCCATTGTCCAAGCGCCGCCCATGTATCCTCAGGTTGTTCACCGAGTGTCCGGATCGGGTGGTGAAGATCCCATAGCACGCCTACAGCCTCAGGATCGACTTGCTCCATCACTGCTTTAACATCTGCGCAGGAGGTCCAATCATCATGCGTTTCCAGCAGCAGCTTAACTCCATTCTCTTTAGCTATCGCTCCTGTTTCCTTGAAATGACGCACGATGGTTTCAATAGCCTCTGCCCAGTCTGTTTCTCCGATGCTTCCTCCGAATACGCGGATATATCGGGTTCCGAAGAAAGAGCATAGTCTGGCATATTCTTTGATTTCTGCCAGGTTCTGTGCATATTTATCTGCAGAGAACATATGGACAGAGCTGGAGAAGCAAGATACCTTCAAGCCGGCATCCATGATTTGATCTCGCGTATGGCTGAGCTGACTTGAAAAATCAGGCAGCTTATAAATATTCATTTCACCAGTAAGGCCGCGAAAATCGATGGCATCGAAGCCATACTCCACGGCTCTCTTGATGATCAAATCCAATTCCCATTCAGGACAACCCAATGTCGTAAAAGATAATTTCATTTGTATTCCTCCCGGCTTATTCTATTTATTCTAAGCAGCAGCTCTTCCTTCAAATTACAGCATCATAGCCTTACTTCGTCGTCATACGTTCAAACCGTTCGGCCGTCACTTCTCTCAATAAAGGCTTACCTGTTGCAAAATTTACTAGATCCTCCACCACCATAGCCGCCAGCTGAGATTTCCAATAGCCGGAATAGGCGCCGATATGCGGCAGGCAGATGACATTAGGCAGCTTCAGCAGCGGGTCGTCCGCCGGAAGCGGCTCACGATGGTACACATCCAGAGCCGCGTGAATACGGCCTGCGGATAGCTGCTCCAGCAGCGCTGCCTCGTCAATCAGCGGCCCGCGGGCTGTATTGACCAGCAATGCCCCGTCAGGCAGCAGCCTAAGCTGCTCCTGTCCGAGCATCCCGCGTGTCGATGCTGTAAGCGTATCGTGAAGAGACACGATACGGCACCCGCTCAGCACTTCCTCCATGCTGCCTAACGATATCCCCTGCTCTCGGGCCTCTTCCTGCGAGCAGTAAGGGGAATAGAGCAGAATACTCGTGCCAAACCCGCGCAGGAGGCGGATGACCTCCCGCGCTACTTCTCCATAGCCGATAAGGCCGACCTTCTGGCCGTATAAGCCCATTACGGTATTGCCGTTATCGCCCCAGGACCCGCTGCGTAGCTGATCGCGGTACTTGCAGATCTCCCAGGAGCCGGCCAACATAAGCGATACCGTTAACTCAGCCGTTGAACGGGCAAGAGCGGTATTGGCATTAACGACGGTAATGCCATTAGCGAAAGCAGCCGGGTCCAGATAAGGCGTTAATGTACCTGCCGCATGCCCGATAAATCTCAATTTCTTGGCTTCTGCCAAAATATCAGCCGTTACCTTCGGGGAACCCCATGAAAGGATGCAGGCATCGTACTTATGTATGTCCTGACGCAGCTGCTCCGCTTCATAGGGTTCATCCATTGCAACCCAATCCACATCCGATACGGCTTGCATTTGTTTAATAACCTCTTCACTAAACATCAAGTCTCTCAATTCTTTTCTCCACACCGTTACTAAAGTTCTCATCGTTCATCTCCATGTTATTTAGTACTAGGCATTTTGGGGATAGCGCCCATAAGAATTATGGTAAATTTTAACAATATAGTCCATGCTCATTTCTTTTAGTCGCTTCAAATATTTATCATAGTTCGGTTCCACCACTTCCGCTCCCATGACCCACTTTGGCTCACATTTCTCTAATATAGGTGTCGATAGCCGGCCATTTCTCGCTGATACCAGAAGAAACTGCGGTGCGAATTATTTATTACCGATATACTTTTGGATACCCGTGTTAGCAACTAGACTGGTCCACTGCGTTTTGTAAGAAAGGTCCATTGGGTAGCCGTAGCCGATATCCAGCTGGGCATCAATATCCCATAGTTGCATATTAACCGGTTCTTGGCCGTTCAAAACCTCGGGTTTGAAGATCGGCTTGCCGTCCTTCATATCGTACTGAACCCTTTCGATACCGAAGTTCATCAGCCTTCTACCTTCCAGTGTAAATCAGAAGTCCAAATATTGGATGACCTCCACTTTGTTCTTACTTACCGAACCAGCCTTTGCCCGTTTGTTGGTCTGCAGAAATTTTTTAATATTAGTAGCGTGCTTCTCAACTCGTGACAAGCGATGTGTATACAAAACTATGAGAACATAAGCGCTTAATAATTTGAAGTAACACTTCCTTTTTCTCATCGCATTATTTCCACTTTTTACGCAATAAACATTGAAACCGCATTCATTTTATGTCATGCGTTTATTATAACCTAAGCTGAAGTTGGCGGGATTCCGTAAACTTACTGAAAAACTACACTATCTTACGATGTTCGTATCGTTCTTTTTATATTCATAGGGGGTTACGCCATACATCTTTTTAAACATTTTATAAAAATGGCCTGTATGCTTGAACCCGACAGCCTCCAAAATTTCAACGACGGACATTTCCGTTTGGAGCAGCAGCTCCCCTGCTTTGCGTAAACGCAGCTCCGACAAGAAGCCGCTGAAGGTTACTCCCGCTACCATTTTGAATAACGAGCTGAAGTAGTTGGGCGATACCGAAATCCTAGCTGCCGCTTCCTTCAACGCAAGCGGTTTCCTTATATTTTGTTCCATATAATCGATGACTTCCCGGATGGCTTGCTCATACCCTGATTCAGTGGACCGCATCCAACCATTAACCTCACGGCTGATGATAACCAAAAACTTCAGCAAATCTGCTCGAACCGCATATTGATGGTAGGACTCCTTGGCTTCCAGCTCGCCCTTAATATCCTCCATCAAGCGCTCGATTACAATTTGGGAACGCGGCGACAGGTTGATCAGCAGATGCTGATTCAAAGTAACACTTGCTAATTCCCGGATCGTTTCCTCAAGCAGTGAAGGCATGAAATCCAGCTGTACGAGTTCAAACGCATGTCCTTCAAGCGGCATAAAGCAGTGCATCGTGTAAGGTGGAATAGAAAACAGATCTCCGCGCATCAGGTCCGTCTGCTCATGCTGTATCACATGACGGCAAACCCCGCTTAGAACATAACAAATTTGTAAATATTCATGCCCATGCTGGACAGAAGTATAATTGGTTTCATTGCGGATTTGGAATTTGATTGGAAATTCCTCCTGCATAAAATCTTTATACCGAAAAACAGGTGAATGTTCCACTCTTCACACCTCCGTATCCATGTAAATAACCTCTAGAAATGAAACTACTTGTATTTTAAATACTATAAGGTAGGAAACGCAACAATTAAAAAAGCTGGCCCCTAAGTTGGAGTCAGCTTTTAGATGTTATCTAGGGTAACTACAGGGCAATACGGTTACTCAAATGCATCAATAATCATTTTGAACAGCAGCAGATCTTCCTTGGAATCCTCCAATGTTGTTTTGGGCTGAAACCCTTTCGTCACAACCTCGTGAAAATATTCCAGTTCTACCGTGTAAGCATCTTTGAAGCTCGGCCGCTCCACGGTTTTGTTAAAGGCTTCACCCACCGTCTCCTCAATGATTTTGGTTGTCGGCAAATGACGGATATATGGGGTGTCATACTGAATAGTAATCGCCTTTTGATTGCCGTAAATTTGAATATGCGCATCGAATCTCCGTATGTTGTCCACTCCGGTTTCAAACGTAGCATTGTAGCCGTCGAATTCAAAGATAGCGTTCATAAATCTTCCGCCATTCCATTGAGTAGCGGCTACGACCCGCTTCGGAAACCCGATAATTTCTCGCATCGCCGACAGATCATGGCTGCTCAAGCCACAGAGCAGCCGGTAAGCGGCTTTATGTGCTGCCGGGGCATCGCCAATTGCCTGCAGCACCATTCGTCCAGCGCGCTCCTGTTTATCGCGCAACGCTTCCTCCGGAATATCGGTTGGACGCAGCACATGACTAGATTGGTCGATAAATAATCGGTTGGCGCCAATAATATCCCTGATTCGGGCATAATTAATTTTACCCAACTGCTTAACTTCCTCCACAGCACTCACATAAGCAGGAGCGAATCGTCTCATATAACCAACCATCACCTGTCTGCCTGCCTCGTCTCTCGCTCGAATGATCGCATCTGCATCTTCAACGTTTAAGCAAACCGGCTTTTCGAGCAGCACATGTTTCTTGTTATTCAAGGCTGATATTGCGCAATCTGCATGATATTCATCACTATTCAGAACAAACACCGCATCCAAATTTTCCTGCTTCGTTAATTCATCCGCGTGCTGATATCGATTGCTTAAGCTTACGTTATACCTTGTACCTATAGCATCCAATAGCTGCTTGGAAATATCGCATATTGCGGCAATCTCATAACGGTCCGATAATGATTCCAGTATAGGGAGATGTATAATTTGGGCGACTTCGCCCAATCCGATAATTCCGACTTTTATCTTTTTCATGATAAATTCGTCTCCTCTTCGTACTATCGTCAACCCAATTACGTTTACTCGCTTACCGCTTCATCGAACTCGAGCTTAAGAATCATCACGGTACCTGTAAGCTCATTGACAGGAAGGTTTCTAATTCGCAAGTAAGGTCTCTCCCTCCATGCCCACGGAATCATATCTACAGTCGCCTCCAGCTCCCTTCCATCATTGAGCAAAGTTGCTTTATTAGGAACCTTATTGAGCGGTTTCAATACAATCGAATTGCTTTGAGTGTCTTTATGAAGATGAATGTAGAGGGTGTTTCCCCGACGAGTCGCCAGCGCCTCATCTCGGACCATTCGCCGTGCGGAGCCTTCCATCGTAATTTCATCACGGAATATCATATCGGATGCCGGAAGAGCATCTCCGAAGGACTCCTTCACACTGTGGTACCACTCCCCTATGTTCCTTAAAGCCTCTACATTCTCCTCAGCAATCCTGCCATTAGGCTTAGGACCTACATTCAGCAAGTAATTGCCGCCCATTGCCAGAATCTTATCGATGCTCTGCATAATGTACTTATTGCTGTAATAATCCTCGTCCTCTTTATATCCCCAGCTTTCCCGGCCTAGCGCCTGACATGCTTCGGTTGGTTTGGTAAAAGAGCCTCCTTCGGGCACATGCCTCTCAGGGGTGTTGTAGTCACCTTTACCAGGACCACGGTCATTAATCAGAATTCCCGGCTGAAGCTCCCGGATCATCTCATTTAAGCTCGGATCCTCATGCTCAGCCACATTGACATCCCAAAAAAGCTGATAAATCTTACCATACTTCGTACATAGTTCAATCAACTGGTTCCGAACATACTCATAATACTTATCGATATCAGGATCATCGCCTGCACGAGGGCCAAACATTTCATGATGCCTTCCTTGGTTCGGATAATTCGGGTGATGCCAATCGGGACAAGAATAGTATAAACTCAGCGGGAAATTTCTCCGATGGCAAGCCTCTGCCAGCATCCCCAATATGTCTTTGCCGTAAGCGGAATTCATGATATTGTATTCCGTGTGCTTCGTATCCCACATGCAGAATCCATCATGATGTTTCGTCGTAAAGCATACATATTGCATCCCTGCTTGCTCCGCCATATCCAACCATTCATCCGGATTAAATTCCACCGGGTTGAACTCATGAATGAGCTTCTCGTAATCCTTACGCTTCATATCTCCACGCCATAAGATTTGCTCATGCCATGCTGGAATCGCATACAATCCCCAGTGAACGAACAAGCCGAACCTTCTTTCGAAAAACACATCGCGTGCATCCTTAAATCTTGTTATCATACTTACCCCTCCTGAATATCGCTTTTTCGTAGAAAACTCTCAAAATAAAGGTCGCCCTCCAACAAAGTCTCATTGGAGAGCAACCATATGCTGCCTGCTTCTTTCAACTACAATTTTTATCCTTATTTCTTCTTGAACTTCGCATCATAAGCTGTTTGATAAATTTCCAGGTATTTCTTGATGTTCATGTTGTCGAGATTTTTAACATAAGCGTCCCAGTTCTTATCAATATCAGAGTCTCCTGTTATAAAGCGGGCCATCATCTCTTTGACATGATCCAGAATCGTTTTCTCCAAATCTGCAATCTCCGATGCCTGATCAGCGGTAAAGAACACAGGCGGCATTACCTTATCGATCTTCATTTGGTATGGCTCCATTTTTTGTTTCGTTTGATTATACAAAATAACCTCTAGCGGCTGTTCCGGATTTTGTGCTTCCCCTAAACGGAAATCATTCGACCGATAGCTCGGGCCCGTTTGACCCCAGTTTACATTTTGTACGCCGCCCCAAGGTGTCAGCTGCTTCCAAATGGCAGGCTTTCCGTTGATGCCGATTTCATTCTTTTCCGCGTATCTCCATTCCGTACCTTCACGTCCTGCATACCATCTAAGAGCTGTATCCGGCGAGTTAAACAAGAAGTCGGCCAAACGGAACGCTGCTTCCGGATTTTTTGCGTTTTTCGTAATAATATATTGCCCATTGCCTACTACATAAGGATGATAAGCTGCATTCTGGAAACCGTTCGGTCCTTTTAATGGCGGAACCGCTTCATAAGTCAGCCATCTGCCGCTGCTCGCTCCTAATGTCGTTAATGAACCCATGTTATGGCCGGAGGAAGCACCTAGGATTACGGTATCCGGGTTTTCACCCAATTTTTTCAACTGATTGTTATCCTGAGTCATCGCTTGCGGATCAATCAAGCCCTCAGCATAAAGCTTGCGTAAATATTTTAAGCCTTCCTTCCATTCAGGTTTGTTATAAGGCACCGTAACCTTGCCATTATCCAAGTACAATTTTCTTGTATCATGATCATAAGTAAACGCATTCATAATGAAAGAATCCAGCATTTGCGTTTCGAATAAATTACTTGCCGATGCTTGAATAGAGCCAGAGAGTGGAATTTCATCCGCCTTTCCGTTACCGTTAGGGTCCTTCGTCTTAAACGCTTTCAACACCTCGTAAAACTCATCGGTAGTTGTAGGCATCTTCAGACCTAATTTATCAAGCCATGGCTTATGAATCCACATTCTTTGTTTATACATACAGTGATAGCATTCGTTGACCTGCGGCAGCGCATAGATTTTCCCGTCAGGTGCAGTGATCAAATCCTTGTAGATCGCATTTTCGCTAAACATCTTTTTCATTTCCACGCCATACTTTTCGATTAAATCGTTCAATGGGAGGAACACACCTTGACTGCCATTAATCATCATCTGTGTTGGCGAAACCCCGAAGCCCATAATGACATCCGGATAATCTCCGCTGGACAGAACAAGGTTTAATTTCTCCGTGGCGGACTTCTCAGGCGCTACTTCCCAATCGATCTTTATATTGGTCTTTTGCTCCAGCCATTTGGTAAATTCGTTAGTGGAAAAGTCTTCAACCGAAGCGCTTCCCTTCACCAATATTTTGACTGTTGTCTTTTCGTTAGTTATCGGGAACTGCCCTGCCGGATTGACGTTCGAGGTCGCTTTCTTGCCGTCATCTTTTACTGCGGGTTCTGTTCCGCTGGAACAGGCGCTCAATGCCAAGCTCAGTCCTAATACGGCGGATAAGCAAATGAGTGTAACTTTTTTCAAATAAAACCCTCCTCTAATTTTTCTGATAGCAAAACCCGCATTGTAAGCATATGCTTCCCCTGGATGACTAACCTTTTAAAGAACCAATCATGATCCCTTTCACAAAATATTTTTGTACAAACGGGTAAACGATCATTAAAGGTGCTGTAGCTACGATTATCAGCGAGTATTTCAAGAGCTCTCTGAGACCCTCTCGTTTCGCCGCCTCCTGTACATCAACAAGCATGTTCAGATCCACATCATTCTGCACAAGGATATCTCTTAACACAAGCTGCAAGGGATACAAATTCTGACTCTTCAAATAAATCAATGCGTTAAAAAATGAATTCCAGTGCCCTACAGCATAGAACAAGGTGATAACCGCAGTTATCGGACCGGATAGAGGAAGCACAATTTTCCATACAAATTGAAAATCTGTACAGCCATCCAGCTGGGCAGCCTCCAGCAGCTCGTCAGGAATAGTTGTCTGGAAATAGGTTCGAGTAATGATCATATTCCATATGCCTAGCGCGCCAGGCAGCAGCATCGACCAGGTAGTATTAAGCAAACCCAAATCCCTTACGAGCAAATAGGTCGGAATTAAGCCCCCTGAAAACATCAGTGTGAATACAAACAGGAACATAAATATATTTCTGCCGTAAAAATCTTTTCTGGATAAAGGATAAGCTGCCAGAATCGTCATGATAACGTTAATCAAAGTCCCAACAACCGTGTAATAAAATGAATTCATGAATCCGCTCAAAATTAACTTATGTTTAAAAACTGCATAATACCCATCCAATGTCGGATCGATTGGCCACAGCCATACTCTTCCCGATACAACGGCTTCGGAACTGCTTATGGAAGCGCTTAAAATATAAATTAGCGGATAAAGAATGGTTACCAAAAACAGGGATAATATGATATAGTTGAGAATTGTGAACAGCCGATCCATTTGTGATTCTCTGATTGACGAATGCTCCATTGTGCTCTCCTTTCCATTCCCCCTCTTACCATAGGCTCTCCTGCTTGGTCTTCTGCGCAATCTTGTTAACAGCCACAAGAAGAAGAAGATTGATAACGGATTTAAATAAGCCAATTGCTGAGGAATACGAGTAATTCATAGCTTGTGATGCCAGACCGACCTTATAGACGTACGTATCGATAACTTCCGATGTCCGAATATTTAGCGGATTTTGCATAAGCAGCACTTTCTCGAAGCCGATATCGAGCATATGGCCTGTATTCAGAATTAATATAATAATGGCTATCGGCATAATACCAGGGATGTCTATGTGCCACATTCGCTGCACCTTGTTCGCACCGTCGACAACAGCTGCTTCGTGCAGTGAAGGATCGATGCTGGCAAGAGCGGCCAAATAAATGATGCAGGAAAAACCAACGCTTTGCCATACTCCCGACCAAACATAGATGGACTTGAAATATTCGGGTATGCCCATAAAACTGACTGGCTCGAAGCCTAGTCCTTTAATAATGGAATTGACGATACCGTTTCTGGGATCAAGCAATTCCAGAATAATACCAACCATAACAACAACAGATATAAAGTGTGGAGCGTAGGTGATCATTTGTACCGATTTTTTGAAAAATTGGTTTTTAACATAGTTCAAGCTGAGTGCGAGAATAATTGGAAACGGAAAGCTGGCAAACAAGCTGTAAATACTTAATACTATTGTGTTGCTCATGAGCCTCCAAAACTCATACGAATCAAAGAACCTTATAAAATGCTTAAAGCCTACCCACTCGCTCCCCCATATACCCTTGGTTACTATAAAGTTTTTGAAGGCTATTTGGGCGCCGTACATCGGTATATATTTAAATATAATAATGTACAGAACTGGCAGGGCAATCAATACATACAGACGCCACACTTTCCTCATTTTCTTGAGTGGAGTGCTGCTTCTGGCCTTTGCACTAACTTTCGTTTGAATTCCTGTTGTTTGTTTAAGCGCTTCCAAAAATTCACCTCCTTTAATTGATCAGCTTCCCCCGAAATCGAATCAGGACATTTTAAAGTTTGGGCTTGTGATATGTTTTCCCCCTCTCTATCCTTACTCATCCTACGATAAGCCGTTACCCGGGTCGTGTAAATGTGAAAGCCTGCAGTTTGATGTGCAGGCTTTCAGATAAGCGATGTGCAGTTGAGTGTGTGATGTGCATTAGTTAAGAATACGCTTACATTTTGCTTATAAACGGCGGAATTCCGATGTGCTGACCGCGTTTATACGCTTAAAAGCTCTGCAGAACGTGTTGGACGAGCTATATCCTACTTGTTGGGCTATTTCATAAACCGGCAATTGCGTCGTTGACAGCAGCTCCTTCGCATGAGTCATACGAAGCTCCTCTAAATAGTCAGAGAAATTAACACCCGTTTGTTCTTTGAAAAATTGAGACAAGTACCCTTTGGAAATGTTCATCCTGTCCGCAACGGAATCCAGACATAGCTCTGTCTGTGAATAAGATTCATGGAGCAAATCCAGTATTTTTTCTTGAAGCTGCACATTTTGACTTTTCTTATGATCATTGACGAAATCGCAAACTTGAAAGTACACCGATACGAGTGAACGGTAGTTTTTCTCTAACCCTTCATAGGAGGCTGAATCCGCCGAAAACGGCTTCATCTGATCCAAGGCCGCGCCTTCTTCCATGCCGACCTGTGGCAGCAGCTTAACAACCGTTCCCCACATTTCATTCATGAACAGCCGTAGCATCGGTACCGATAAGCGGCGCTCATTAAAATTAATTTCATGAAGCTCATCCAGTAGCGAAGCTACCGCCGTCTGCTCTCCCGCTTTGGCAAGATTACTCATCCGGTGCTCCAGATCTGAAGGATAATAGTAGCCATTATTTTCTTTGGGCAGCTCTTCAAAGCGCATAATCCCGTTCATATTTCTCCATGTTAAATATTCTAAGGAGCGCTTGGCTTCCTCATAGGAGCGGGAAACATTCAATAGATCCTCATGAGGATCTCCTACTCCGAATCGGGTCATCATATTCAAACGGGTGCTTATCAAATCACTGACATCGCCAATTACTTCCTCTATATAAGCGCGGCGCTCCGCCGGATTGTTACTGCCGAAAGCGAACAGCAGAGCAATCTGGTCTTCGGCAACATCATGCCAATGTACATTAGCCCCCATTTCATCTCTTAAAATATCTTTGACCATGATGCGCTTGACATCAAGCTCTTCCAGCACATCCCTGTCCAAACCGCTATCATATCCCCTCAGTTGAAGGATAGCCGCCAAAAAATAGTTCCCCTGCATCTCAATTCCAACATGCTGCAGCAAAACAGAAATTTCTTTATGAGCCACATATTCCCCCTTCAGCAGCCTCTCGAAGAGCGCCGCCTGCAGTAGAGGAGCTTGCTTCTCCATCTTTTTTTGCAGCTCTTGATTATTATCGATCAGCTGTGAGACGGAGTCCCGAATGAATCGGTACGCATCCGAACCATAATAGCCGTCGCCATTCGTTCTCTCCACTATCGTCTCCATGATGCTTCTCAGCGGACGGCTGTTCCGGTAGGCTATCAAATAAGCAATTAATAGTCCGACAGCCAAAAAGACAAACGCAAAAGTGAAGGTAATATTTTTAATATACAACACTTTTTTCAATACTACGTACGCAGGCTGGGCAACCAAATAGGTCCATCCATTGTAGCTTGAGGTCGTATAGGTAACCATCATCTTCTGTCCATCAATATCCTGAATGATGCTTCCATGCTTCCCGGATAAGCTGCTCCTGTCGATCAAATAAGAAGAATCACCTGACGAAACGGAGCTTATTACCTCACCGCTCTCATTAATGATATACGCCCATCCGCCGCCGGATAATTCCAGGCCTCCTAGCAGCTTTTGGATCTCCCGGTTATCAACGGTGATCGCCACAGATCCCTGTGAAAGGCCCGGATAACCCAAGGACTGTATATAAGTAAGTAAGGAATAAGGGCTTCCATTAACCATGACTTCCTGTGCAGGGAGCACCTTGCGGTGATATTGTTCACCCATAAATAAACTTTTCCATGCTTGCGGTTCTATATTGGTATATTTAAAATATTTCTGAAAGTCGGGCAGTAAAAAAGTCGAATTTTCTGCTAATACCACGCCGCTATTTTTATAAAAAACGAAATAGTTGAAAATAAAATTATTCGATAAGCTGTAATTATAAATGCTTTTGCGCGTTTCCATGATACGGTAAGTATTAGCGCCCACGAATGGCTCTGTGATGGTCGTGAACTGCATAATTCGAGTATCGTTCGCAAGCTGTACCCCAATAGAGGATATTTCGGACAGTCTTCGGTCCATAATATCCCTGCTTTGCTGAAGCAGATTCATATTAGAAGCCGTTACTTCCTTCTCCATTTCAACCAGCGTTTTATTGTAAATAACCCAACCTACCAGGAGGGGAAGCAGTAATAACAACATGTTAGGCACCAGAAGGCGCAAGAAAATCCCCTTACTACCGGTCCTGTTACGTTTCACATACCACATCAAGGTTCCCTCCATGCGTTGAAGCTTGATTTCATTGAAATAGACTTCCTCCAAGCAGACAACGAGGTGATATAAGAGCTCAGTTAGGCCAAGCTGTAAAATTCCCTTGTTCATCGAAGCTCATCGGCTCGGGTGCGCCAATAATTTCTATATCAGAGCGCTGCTTAATTTCCGGTATCAATGATTCGGATACATACAGGTGTTCCAAATGAAGCGTACTGTGAATTCTCGCAAATCGCGCCAGCTCTGACTTCACTCCCCAATTGGCCTTCAATGCCGCAGTTAAAGCTTCCTTATCATTTTCCAATATAATAGGAATCATCGCTCGATGAAGAAACGTGCTCGTAATAACGTTTTCATTTGTTTTCTGAAAATCAATCTTATCGAATAATCTCTTGGTAGTCAGATCAGCCAAACCGATTCCGAGAGCATTACCATGACTTTCTTCACTTAAATCACCTGCAATTACGTATTTAATGCGCGGCTTATCAAAGTCATCCACCCCATGAATCCTGACTCTGCCTATAATATTAGTATCCATGCCGGTACCGCTGTAGTTTTTGCCAATATGGTCCACCATTAATATATCCAGATCCTCTACAGGCAAGCAAGGCATATATGAAGCGGATAGTTTAAGCAATTCTGCTTCACGCACAGGGATTAATTCCTTAGGAATGGCTTCGATAAGCGCTGTTTGCTCCAATGCATTCTCCACAATCCCGATACCGCATAAAATGTTAGCTTTCTCCAGCACGACTTTTGCCACTTCAGGCATCATATCCCGGATTCCAATGACTCCATGGTGATGAAGCGCCAGCGCTTGCTTATGCTTTCCCATGCCGATTGCCGCCATCTTCATTAAACCGCTTTCAAATCCGTGTGGAGATTGAAAATCCGTATGCACTTTAATTCGGCCTATAATAATAATTCCATCCGCTTCCCAAGCATGCCGATCCGTATATACATCCACCCCTGCCGAAGTACTTCCGATATGGGCGACCTCCATAGAAGAAACAATAGGAGCTCCACAGAATGCCTCTGTTACTCCATAGCCGTGCAGCACCTCTACCTGGCCTTCCGCTGTTGCTCCCCCGTGACTGCCCATTGCGGGAATTATAAAAGGAGCTGCGCCCCATTTCTTAAGCTGGCTTACAACTGCACGAAGGATAAGATGAATATTGGCTATACCTCTGCTTCCTGCTGTAAGGGCAATACGCATACCTGGAGTGATGAGCGGTTTCATCCCTATACGCAGCATTTCCTCCATTACCGTACTCTCGATATGCTCCACGGCTATCATCGGCCCTTGCAGCTTCTGCTTGATTCTTACCACTTTTGGATATTCCATAACAACCCCTCTTCCTGATTTTGTTTTATAAAAGACTTAATACTAATCATAACAGACTAGATACGATGCGACTTGCGGTAAGCCGAAGGGGAAACCTTTATTTTCTTATTAAACATCCGGCTGAAATAAAAACCGTTCTCATACCCGCACTGTTCAGCAATCTGCTCCAAAGTCAGCTCTGTTTCAAGCAGCAATGTTTGTGCTTTATGCAGCCGAAGCGAAGTTAAATAATCCATTGGAGTTTGCCCGTAAACAGCTTGAAAGCGGCGTGTGAATTGCACAGGGCTCTGTCCCAGTTCCTCGGATAGCTGCTTTAACACCACCCGGCCAAAGGCATGCTCACTAATTTTGCGTGCTGCCGACTCTATACATACGTCCGTTTCAATTGGACCTCGATGTTTGGCACGAGCCTGATCAGCCTCTACCATGGCCATCTGCCATAGATCCTTGAGCAAATGCCCCGTACGAGCGAGCTTCACATCATCAGCGGGTTGAGCGGATAATCT
This sequence comes from Paenibacillus sp. GCM10027630, assembly GCF_042676305.1. Classification (NCBI taxonomy): domain Bacteria; kingdom Bacillati; phylum Bacillota; class Bacilli; order Caryophanales; family Paenibacillaceae; genus Paenibacillus; species Paenibacillus sp. GCM10027630. Next base: position 342,090 of record NZ_JBHTGY010000098.1, read on the forward strand.
CTCTAGATAGTAATAGTTGGATGCTAATCTACTACGGTCCATAAGCGGAATTACGACGGGAAGCTCAGACTCGGGCTGAGTGTTCCATTCAAAGCGGTAGAAGTGAAACGATAACGGCTCCAATATTTCCCTCTCAAACAGCATTAGCGGCGGACATATAACCAAATCACCAAATCCCGCTTCCCCCTGAGCCTCTCCAATTCGATAATGGAAGCGTCCTTCCGTCACGGCAAAGAGTACCCATTCCGCATATCTGTCTTCTGCCAGCTGAAAAGCTTTCTTCTGCTTCCAAAATACTTGAGAAATTATTAAGGGCTCTAAGCAGGATGGCAAAAGCATAAGATATCCAGCCCCTTCTAGTCATTGAAATTTTGTATATATTGATGTTAATTCAGTGCATGTAAAAAGTAAATACGATCTATTAAAATAAAGCTGATACCGAGTATGAAAGCGATTTAGCAAAAAATCAATAGGGATTGAAATTTATTACAAGAACAGGAGTGTGCTGCAGGTGAAAACTGAAAGTATCCAAACGGACATTACGGTCATCGGTGGTGGATTATCCGGGGTCAATGCTGCTATCGCCGCCGCGCGACTGGGGCGAACAGTCGCCTTGATTCAAAACCGGCCGGTGCTGGGAGGCAATTCCAGCAGCGAGGTACGTGTATGGGTGTGTGGAGCGACAGCACACGGTACGCATCGTTATGCCCGTGAAACTGGAATTATGGGCGAATTATTTGTCGAGAATCAATTCCAGAACCCGGATGGCAATCCGTATTTCTGGGATCTCGTTGTGCTTGAAGCCGTCCGGGCAGAGCCGAATATTCAGCTCTTCTTGAACACAGATGTGCATGAAGTGGAGGCTAGCGGCAGCAAGGATGACCGGAGTATCGAGGCTGTAACCGGATGGATGATGGGATCGGAGCGGCGCATTCGGTTTGAGAGTGAGATGTTTCTCGATTGTACCGGTGACGGGCTCGTCGGTTTTCTGGCGGGAGCCGAATATCGGCTGGGGCGCGAGGCCCGCAATGAATACAATGAAGAATGGGCGCCCGAAATTGCGGATGATATCACGCTTGGGAGCAGCATTTTATTCTATAGCAAGGATGTCGGGCATCCGGTCAAGTATGTACCTCCAAGCTTCGCCAAGGATATTACCCAAACCAGCATTCCTATTAAACGCGTTATACGAAGCGGAGATAACGGCTGCGCCTATTGGTGGATAGAATGGGGCGGAGAACTGGATACGGTACATCAAAATGAGCGAATCCGCGATGAACTCTGGTCCGTCATATACGGAATTTGGAATTATATCAAAAATTCCGGGGACTTCGAAGCCCAGAACATGACGTTGGAATGGGTTGGGGCTCTGCCCGGCAAACGCGAATATCGCCGTTTTGTAGGCGATTATGTATTGAATCAGAATGATATCATCGCACAGCGGGAATTCGAAGATCGGGTTGCTTTCGGCGGATGGTCCATCGACCTGCACCCTCCTCAAGGTATGTACTCGACGGAAAGCGGCTCCAAGCACATGCATATGGATGGCAGCTACCATATCCCCTTCCGCTCGTTATATTCGATCAACGTGTCCAACCTGCTATTTGCCGGGCGGAATATAAGCGCTTCCCACGTTGCCTTTGGAACAACGCGGGTTATGGCAACATGCGCGGTAATCGGCGAGGCCGCAGGTACGGGAGCGGCGCTTGCCGTCCAGCATGGCACAACGCCCCGAGGCGTGTATCAGCGGCATTTGGCGGAGCTGCATCAAACACTGCTGCGGCAGGATGCATCGGTGCTTGGTCTGGCGGGAGCTGACGCTAGCGATCTGGCGCGGACGGCAGCGTCTGTTACCGCATCAAGCACGCGGCAGCTGCTCTCAGTGGAAGAGCCGGCGGAAACGTACCCGCTGGACCATGATGCCGGCTTGCTGATGCCGGTTTCAACGGCGCTGGAGAAGCTGGAGCTGTTGATTGATGCAGCTGTGGATGGGACGCTGGAGGTCGAGGTGTGGAGCACCGGACGCGCGGAGAACTATGTACCGCATACACTTCAGGTCAGCGGCACAGTTGAGGTATCCGCAGGTGAAAACCAATGGGTCTCAGTGGCCTTGGATTGGAAGCCGGAGAAATCACAGAACGCATTCATTGTCATCAAGGCAAACCCTGCGATTTCATTGTATCTCTCCAAAGCTCCGCTCAGCGGTATCCTGGGGTTCCAACGTGGCGCCGATGCTCGAACGGTGAAGGAGCTGGAGGATCACCATCACGATCAACCCGTTGTTCTGTGGAGCATGCGCAAGCTGGTACGCAAGCCATTCTGCTTCAGAGCTTTCCCTCAAACTTCCGCGTTTGCTGCTGAGAACGTTGTTGATGGCTACTTGCGTCCATATGGAGGGCCGCATCTATGGATGTCTGAACCTCTTTCAGCTGGAATTGAGGCATGGGTTGAGCTGACTTGGCAAGATACGGTTACTGTTGGTGAAGTCCACCTGACCTTTAACGATGACGTAAACGAGGATCTGATCAATCTGCATCATCACCGAACTGAATTTGAGGTCATTCCTGAGCTGGTACGCGATTACCGCATTGAAGCATGGATAGATAGCGATCAGGCATGGAGTGTATTGCATCGGGAGACAAACAATCACAAGCGCAAGCGCGTTCACCGCTTGAACAGTGCTGTGCAGGTATCCAGGCTGCGTGTTGTAGCAGAGGCGACCAATGGGAGTCCGAGCGCCGAGTTGATTGAGATCCGCGTCTATTCCTGACTTACGTGAAAGGGACTGTCCCAAAAGACATTTTGAGACAACCCCTCCACCATTTTATCCTGAATAGATGGTAGCAAAAGAGCCCTCAATTCCACTTTAAAAGTTGAAGGCTCTTTTGCACATTCTTATGTATTCTTAGAGATGAATAAGATGAGGTCGCTTTCCAGCGCGTGCTCATCGCGGGTATCGAGTTCGTGGTTCGTGGTTCGTGGTTCATGGTTCATGGTTCGTGGTTCATGCTTCGTGGCACGTGGCTTGTGGCTTGTGGTTCATGACTTGTGGTTCATGGTTCATGGTTCGGTTACGGCATTGCAGGGCAGTCTGGCGCACTCCGTGCAATTATCAGGAAAATGTCAAGTTAGTTATTCCGAAAATAGCGTTCCAAGTCTTATAGCTAGAATTCCTCATGCTAATTTTACGTATTTTGGCTGATATCGACCATTTCACCTCTATTAGAGTTAGTTTTTCCAGTTAGATTGATTTCAGGCGATATCCACGCTGGATTAGCGTGAGGATTTCAGGCTGTCGAGAAAGTCTCGGCAGTCTTTTTTTCTTTAATATAATTCACCAATTCACCGCGTTAATTTGATATAATATAGTAAATAAGTTGGAAAGTGGTGATGTCTATGTTTCGCTCTAATCAAAGAGAT